>JAIVGS010000237.1 GCA_020201435.1 Myxococcales bacterium | reverse complement strand
GCGCGGTCCGGATCGCTCGCGAGCTGTCGCAGCGCGGCGAGAATGGCGTCGTCGTGACCCTGTTTCCCGACCGCGCCGACCGGTATCTTCCCCCGCCGTGATGCCGCTCGAGGACATCGCCGCGCACATGCGCACCTGCTATCCGGCGGAGGGCTGCGGCCTTGTTTTCGAGGACGCCGCGGGCGCCCTCACGTTCTGCCCGATACCGAACATCGCGGGGTCTACGGACCTGAGCACCCGTACGCAGCGCGACGGATACGTCATGGACCCCAAGGCTCAATTTCTTGCCATCGATGGCGCCGAGCGGGCTGGTGGTCGCCTGTACGCGATCGCCCACTCGCACCCCGACGTAGGCGCGTATTTCTCCAAGGAAGACAGGGCCAGAGCGCTCGACGACGGCGGCGAGCCGCTGTGGCCCGGCGTCCAGTATCTGGTCGTCTCGGTCCGGAACGGCGCGGTCGACGGTATCCGGCGTTATATTTGGCAGCTGGAACGACGCGATTTCATTGAGGAAATAATGATTTGAAAAGGTGACTCAAGCATATTCCTTGCCAGATTCAGACTGTGCGAGTATTGTGCGCCGAATTTTTTTACGGGAGCAGGCAATCCTATGAATCTCGGCACCCCGAACAGTGGCTTTACCGTCTGGTTGACCGGCATGAGCGGGGCCGGCAAGTCGACGCTGGCCCAGGGGCTCGCCAACCGCCTGCGACGACTGGGTAAAATCGTCGAGGTCCTGGACGGCGAGGAAGTCGAGAAGATGCTCGGGATCGGCAATGCCGGGACCAAGGACGAGCGCAACGCCGAAGCGCGAAAGCTCGCCTGGATCTGCAAGCTGGTGACGCGCGGCGGCGGAATCATCATCCAGGCCGCGATCGAAAGCCCGTACCGCGAGACGCGCGAGGAAGCGCGGCGGCAGATCGGACGATTCGCCGAGGTCTTCGTCGAGTGCCCGACGGAGACGCTGATCCACCGCGATCGCAGCGGAAAGTACAAGAAGGCCCTCGCCGGTGAGCTCAAGACGCTGGTCGGCATCACCGAGCCGTACGAGCCGCCGGCCCACCCGGAAGTGGTCATCGACACCAGCACTCACAGCGTCGACGAGTCGGTCGAGCACATCCTCGGCCAGCTCGTCGCGCAGCGGCTGCTCGATCCGTCGGTCGCGGCGATGAAGGGCCGTCCCCGGCTGCAGGCGCGGGCGAACCCGTCCAAGCGCGTGGAGGCGCCCAAGCCGGTCGCCGTGGCCGAGCGCGAGCGGAAGCCGCTGCCCAAGCCGCGGCTGGTGAAGATGCCCGCCCCGAAGAAGTCGTCCAAGCCGGCCAAGGCGCGCCGGCCGGCGCCGTCCCGCTCCAAGGCAGCGGCGCGGACCGCTCGGGCCGACCGGCCTCGCCGTGCTGCAGGCGGGAAGCGGTCGCGGTAGAACAGGCCTCAAGCCTCAGCCTGCAGGCTTCAGGCTCGAACCGATGACGAAGCGGGAAGCCGTCGTTGCACACCTTCGCTCGCTCGGGAGTGCGCTGGTCGCGTACTCCGGTGGCGTCGATTCATCGTTGTTGCTCGCGCTCGCGATCGAAGCGCTCGGCGACAAGGCGGTCGCGTTTACGGCGCTCTCGCCTGCGGTTGCGCCGGACGAGCTCGAGGGCGCACGCACGGTGGCGAAGATGCTCGGCGCGCGGCACGTCGAGAAGCGATCCGGGGAGCTGGAAGACCCGCGCTACGCGAAGAACCCGGTCAACCGCTGCTACTTCTGCAAGACCGAGCTCTACACGCTCGCCGAAGCGGAAGCGAAGGCGCTCGGGCTCGCCTGGGTCGTCTCGGGGACCAACGCCGACGAGCTCGCCGACTACCGCCCGGGTTTGAAGGCTGCCGACGAGCACCGCATCGTCCAGCCGCTGGCCGAAGCCGGCCTGAGCAAGGCCGAAATTCGCGAGTTGAGCCGCGAGCTTGGCTTGCCGACCTGGGACAAGCCGCAGCAGCCTTGCCTCTCTTCGCGGATCCCGTACGGGACCCAAGTCACCGCGGAACGGCTCGACCAACTCGCGCGCAGCGAGATGGCCCTGCGTGCACTCGGATTGCGCGAATTCCGCGTCCGCTACCACGGCGAGATTGCCCGGATCGAGGTCGCCGACGGCGAGCTGCCTCGACTCGTCGAGGTCCGCCACGACGCGGTCGAGGCGCTCAAGGCCGCGGGATTCAAGTTCGTTTCGCTCGATCTCGAGCCGTTCCGCTCCGGCCGGCTGAACGAAGCCGCCGGCCTCGTCCCGTTGCGCCGCTGAGCATCGGTCACTCGACGGCTTACCTGGCCGTCGCGACCGCTTGTAGGATGCGCGCACACATGTCCCGCATCCCTACGCGCAAACGTCCGATCCGAGTCGCTCTTGCCGCGATGCTCGTGGCCCTGGGCTGCTCGGGCGGCTCCGGCGGCGGCTGCGGCGGCTCCTGCGGCGGCGCTTTCAAGACCAAAGACGACTCGGGCAACCCGATCGCCTACACCGGCAACCGGCTGCCCAACGTCGCGCAGGTGCGCGTCACCAGGAGCGGCTTCACGTTTCTCAACGCCGATCACCTGAACGACGTGATCACCCAGCTCAACAGCAGCGCCAACTCGCTCAAGATCAACTGCATCGACGCCGGTCAGATCTTCAACGCCTGCGGCATCCTCGGCTTCATCGACATCACCAGGGTGCACCTGCTGGCCGGTGACGAGCAGCTCACCGGCGACCCGAAGAAGTGCACCGGCGACCCCGGCGACCCCGCCCACGGCATTCCGCCCACTCCACAGGAATCGGGCACGCCGCTGCACATCCAGTTCAAGGACGTGAGCTGGGCGCTCGACCCGGTCAACAACGTGCTCAAGGCGCACCTCGTCATGCACCTCAAGACGGGAGACCTCTACATCCGCACCGTCGAGGAGCACTCGAGCCTGTGCGGCAGCACCTCCGCGATCCAGGCCCGGGTCAAATACGACGACCTGTTGCCCGGTCTTCCGCCACAGGACCAGTACACCGCCGCCGATCTCCGCATCCGCTTCTCGACCGCGCCCGACGGCCGGCTCGAGTTCAACTTCGACGACGCCTCGCTCAGCAGCTTCGTCGACAACTTCCATCCCGCCGCGCTGGTGCTCGACGGCAACGTCGGCACCGACCCGGCGCCGCCTTCGAGCGCGACGTACAACGGCGACGGCTGCGGCAGCGGCAGCGGCACCTACAGCACGATGGACAGCGCGACCTCGCTCCGCTGCGCCGGCGTCTTCGACGTGCTCAACGCCGGCTGCGACGTCACGCAGCAGAGCGGCGGCGCGTGCGCGATCGTGCAGTACGTGCGCGGCGTGCTCTTCGACGCGATCAAGAACTCGTTCAAGACCCAGATCGTCAACCTGCTGCGCAAGCAGCTCGACAACGTCCGCTGCCAGCGCTCGACGAACAGCCAGGGCGACCCGGTCGCCTGCGATGCGGCGCACGCCTGCCCGAACGACGACGAGGGCCACCCGACACTGGTCTGCGACAACAGCCGCGGGGTGTGCAAGCCGCAGAACGACCAGAGCACCGACCCGTACGACTGCGAGCCGATCTCACTGGGCGTCGCCGGCCAGCTCGACGTGAGCGGCTTGAGCCAGTCGGTCGGTTTCCCGCCCGGGACGAAGCTGAACGTCTTCGCAGCGCTCGGCAGCAAGAGCTCGAACGGGGCCGCGAAGGTCGATGCCAACGGGCTGCAGATCGCGGCGGAGGCCGGAACGCAGCCGCCGTCGATCGAGATCTCGCCCTGCGTGCCGCCGGCCCTGCCGCCGGCCGACGTCGCGATCCCGGCGATGGATTTCGACGACGGCGCCAACAAGCCCGCCACGGTGACCAACTACGACTTCGGCTTTTCGCTGGCTTCGGCGATGCTCAACCGCGGCTTTTACGACGCGTACGACGCCGGCATGCTCTGCATCGCGGTCACCAACGTGACCTCGTCGTTCATCTCGAGCGGGTTGTTCAAGACGTTCCTTCCGTCGATCGGGCTGGTGACCGGCGGCAAGGACGTGCCGATGAAGATCCTGCTGCGGCCGACGCTGCCGCCGTACGTCCGGATCGGCAAGAACACGTTCAAGCAGGACACGAGCGGGAACCTGGTTCCGGACGATCCGTTGATCACGCTCTCCTTCAACAAGATGAACCTCGACTTCTACGCGCTGGTCGACGAGCGCCAGGTCCGCATCTTCACGCTGCAGGCCGACCTGAAGCTGCCGCTCGACCTGCGGCCCGACCCGAACGACAACAGCTCGCTGCAGCCGGTGCTGGGCAGTCTCGACACGGTGTTGACCAACGTCTCGGCGCTCTCGCCCGACTACAACCCGCAAGCGACGTCGACCAACGGGAAGCCCGTGCAGCTCGGGTATACGCCCGGCTCGGACATGCTCGCCGAGGACCCCGGCGTGGTGAACGATCTGCTCGGCGCGGCCGTCCGGCTCGCCCAGCCGCTGCTCGCGGGAGTGATCAAGCCGATCGCGCTGCCGAGCATGCTCGGGCTCAAGTTCGAGGTCCGCGCAGTCGCCGGCGCGGTTCCGATGCCCGACGTCGCGGCGGACGGGTATCAGCATCTCGCGCTGTGGGCGCAGGTGGGTGAGTGTGGCGCGACCGGAATCAACTGCGAGCGCTACACGGTCCGGACGCAGGCCCGGGTGGCCGAGCGGTATCTGCCCGAGAACCTGCGCGAAGTGCAGGCGGGGGCGCGGCCGTCGATCACGCTCGACCTTTCGGCGCTGCAGGCGCGGTCGTCACGGGCGCAGTTCACGTACCGGGTCGACGGCTCGCTCTGGTCGCCGTGGCTGTCGCAGCAGCGGCTGACGATCACCGACCCGCTCTTCCTCGTCCAGGGGCACCACACCATCGAGGTCGCGGCGCGCGAGGCCGGCGACGACATGACCACCGATCCACGGCCGGTGGCGATCGACTTCTTCGTCAGCTACGAAGCGCCGGCGGTGACGCTGACGCAGCGGCCGGACGACGGTGCGCTGATCACCCGCGCGCACAGCGCATCGACGGCGGTGCAGCGGCTCTCGTTCAGCTACCGGATCGACGGGCAGCAGTCGTGGACCGAGCCGGGTCCGGCGCGGGTCTTCACCCCGGAACAGCTCGGCGGGCGCGGGCTCACGGTCAGCGTCAGCGACGACGCCGGCCGCAGCGCGCAGGCGCACTTCGGCGACGAGGAAGGGACGGCGCTCGCGCGGGCAGGCGTGACCGGCGGGTGCGCGTCGTCCGGGAGCGGCTTCGCGGCAGTCTTCGGCCTGCTCGCCCTGGCGCTCCGGCGTCAGCGGAAGGGATCGATCGCGGCAGGGTAGAGCACTTTGACGAGCGTGAGGCCGTGGGCGGGAGCGGTCGCGCCCATCCACGGCCTTTTGCGCGCGGCGAGCTCGCGCAGGCTTCCGGGCATCGCAAGGCCGAGCGCGACGGCAGCCAAGTGTCCGGCAATATTACGGATTTCGTGCTTGCGAAAGGCGCGGGCTTCGACCTCGAGCACGCCGTCTTCGAGGGCCCAGCGGGTCAGGGGCGGGGCCGGCTTCCGATCCTTCGACGGCGAGCCGATCCCCGGCAGGTCGCCCAGTCCGTCCAGGCCGTGCAATGCCTCCCTGGCGCGGTCCCAGTCCGGGGCTCTCTGCGCATTTTGTACATTTTGTACAAAACTCCCGAAATCGTACCGGTAAACCTTTCCGCACGAGGACGAGCGGGCGTGGAATGACGGCGCCGCCTCCGCCCACCGGAGCAGCCGCACGGCCGGCGGCAGCTGCAGCCCGGAGCCGGAGAAATCCGGCGCGCGTCCGGCGCGAAACGACGCCACCTGGCCGAGTGCATGGACGCCGGCATCCGTCCGCGATGCGCCATGGACGGCGTGGCCGAGCGCCTCCTCGAGCACGCCCTGGACGGTCGTCAGCCCTGGCTGTCTCTGCCAGCCGCGGAAGCCGGAGCCGTCGTAAGCGAGCAGCAGCGCGAAGTTCACGGTCTCGCTTCGCTCGCCGTGGACCCGTACCATGGCGCCTTCGGCGCATCCTGGATCGGTTCAAGCCTTGCGGGGAGGCGGCGGCGGAATCGGGCAGTAAAGGTAGTCCCGGCAGATGATCCGCATCGCCGCGACGCCCGAGTTGAACGCCGAGATGATCGATCCGCCCTTCTTTCCCGCGGTCAGGTCGCCGGCGAGGAACAGCCCCGACACCGTCGTCTCGCCGCCCTCGCGGAGCAGCGGCTCGCCACCCTTCATCTCGATTCCGGTGGCCTGCAGGAACCCGGCCGGAGTCGTCCCTCCGAGGGCGTAGACGACGTGATCGTAGACCCGGGGCTCGATCTGCCTGAACACCGCGCGCGGCCGGCCTTCGGCGACCTCCAGGCGGTCGATGTCGGTCGGCATCAGCAATTCGAGCCGGCCCGCCTGCGCCATGCCCTCGATGTCGGCGACGTTGATCTGGTTCATCCGCGTGAGGTCCGGCTTGCGGTAGCTCAGGTCGACCTTGAACCCGCGCGCGACGAGATAGTGGACGTAATCGGCCGCGGAATCGCCGCCGCCGACCACCAGCGCGCGCTCGCCGGCGAGCTTGTCGGAGGTGACGTCGAAGTGGACCTTCCCGCGCAGCTCGGCGCGCGGGATCTTGTAGTCCGGCACGTTCGGCTTGCCGAGGATGCCGATGGCGATCACCACGACCTTGGCGGTGAGCGTCGCCTTCGGCGTGGTGATCTCGAACAGATCCGCGTCTTTCTTGATGTAATCGACGCCCTCGTCGTAGCGGACGTTCAACTCCCAACGTCGAATCGTCTCGTCGAGAAAATCGAGCGTCTGCTGCTTGGTGCCGTCGGCGAGGGTGATCTTTCCTTCCGAGATCGCGGGGATGCCCTTGTAGACCGCGTCGACCCGCTTGTCGTCGGGGTAGTACTTGCGGATTGCATAGGAGTGGGCAGGGCCTTTCTCCAGGACGACAATCCGATCGGCCGCGATTCCCGCCTCACGCGCCTCGACGGCCGTCGAGATGCCCGCCGGACCCGCTCCGACGATCACCAGGTCGAAATCCTGCGCCACCTTGGGAATGATGGTGACGCGTTGCGGAAGATTCGGCAACCACCTACGCTTCCGTACCCCCGCCGACCGGGCGTGCGGCAAGACCCGCCGTTTGTCGCTTTCTGGCGCGAATCGCCAACACTCTATATTTTCTCCTACGTTTGGTCCGTCGAGATGGTTGCCCGCCCGGCACGGGCGCGCGTAGACTTGGCTGCAGGGAGGTGTGAATGAGCCGGAAGGACAGCCATCACCACGGCAATCTCTCCTGCTCCTTCTGTGGGAAGGGGCAGAGGGAAGTCCGAAAGCTCATCGCCGGCCCGACCGTCTACATCTGCGACGAGTGCATCAAGCTCTGCAACGACATCATCGCCGAGGAGAGCGAGCGCGAGGAGAACCGGCCCGCGGTCGCGCTGCCGGCGCCGGTGGAGATCAAGACCTTCCTCGACGACTACGTGGTCGGGCAGGACCGCGCCAAGAAGATCCTCGCGGTCGCCGTCTACAACCACTACAAGCGCATCTACTCGAAGAAGCCGGCGCGGCAGCGGCCCGGCATGCAGGCCGCGCGGCAGCAGGGCGACTCGGACGTCGAGCTGCAGAAGAGCAACATCCTGCTCATCGGCCCCACGGGCTCGGGCAAGACCCTGCTCGCGCAGTCGCTCGCCAGGTTCCTGAACGTGCCGTTCACGATCGCGGACGCCACCTCGCTGACCGAGGCGGGGTACGTCGGCGAGGACGTGGAGAACATCATCCAGAACCTGCTCCACGCGGCCGACTACGACGTGGAGAAGGCCGCTCGCGGCATCGTCTACATCGACGAGATCGACAAGATCGCGCGGAAGGGTGACACACCTTCACCTACCCGGGACGTCGGCGGCGAGGGCGTCCAGCAGGCGCTCTTGAAGATCATCGAGGGCACCCGCGCCAACGTCACTCCGCGCGGCGGCAAGAAGTACAACCAGCAGGAGTACATCCAGGTCGACACCTCGAACATCCTCTTCATCTGCGGCGGCGCGTTCTACGGGATCGAGAACTTGATCAAGCGGCGCGCCGGCGAGAAGGGCCTCGGCTTCGGCGCGACCGTCCTGCCGAAGGACAACCGCGGCGTCGGCGAGATGCTGACGATGATCGAGCCGCAGGACCTGATCAAGTTCGGCATGATCCCCGAGTTCGTCGGCCGCCTGCCGATGCTGGCCACGCTCGACGATCTGACCGAGGACGATCTCGTCACCATCCTCACCCAGCCGAAGAACGCGCTGGTCAAGCAGTACCAGAAGCTGTTCGAGATGGAGCGGGTCAAGCTGACGTTCACCAAGGAAGCGCTCCGCGCCATCGCCCACGAGGCGATGCGGCGGAAGGCGGGCGCACGCGGCCTGCGCGCGATCATGGAGAACGCGATGCTCGACATCCAGTACGACGTTCCGTACCGGGATGCGATCAAGGAGTGCAAGATCACCGAGGGCGTGATCACCCGCGGCGAGGAGCCGACGCTCCTGTACGAGAAGGATCGGAAGACGGCCTGAAGCGTTTGAACACGGCACTCCGACGGACGTCCAAGGGGTAACGGAGGCCGGTCCATGAAGATCATCCTTGCAGCCCTGCTCGTCGCTCTTCCCGTGTTCGCCCAGGAGTATCCGGGCGACGACGAGATGTCATACGGGTACGACGACCAGTACGCGCCGCCTCCTGACCAGGGGCCGACGTTCGACGACTTCCAGAACGATGCCCAGTTGAGCTGGAACGGCGAGTGGATCGACACCGCCGAGTACGGCCGGGTCTGGCGGCCGACCCGCGTCTCGAACGACTGGCAGCCCTATGAGTACGGCCGCTGGGTGTGGACCGATGCGGGGTGGGCGTGGGTGAGTGACGAACCGTTCGGGTGGGCGGTCTACCACTACGGGCGATGGGCGTGGCTGGCAGACGCCGGCTGGACGTGGATTCCGGGGCGCGTCTGGGCGCCGGCCTGGGTCGCGTGGCGGTGGGGCGACGGTTACGCCGCCTGGTGCCCGCTCGGGCCGTCGGGGCGCGTCTACGAGCAGCCGTCCCGGTGGGTGTACGTCGGCGAGCGGCACTTCCTCGACCCGATTCGCCGCAACGTGGTGCCAGTTCCCCAGCGGGTCGCCGTGCCGATCCGCGGACGCGGGCCGAGGGCGGCGCCGCCGATCGAGGTCGTCCAGCGAGTGACCGGGCAGGCGGTCCGTCCCTTGCCCGTGCGCGACGCGTCCGCGCCGCATGCCGCGCAGCCGCACGCGGGAAGCGTCGACTTCTACCGGCCGCGGACGGCGCCGGTTGCGGCTCAGCCGCGGCTACAGGGGCCTCGTGCGGAGTCGCAGCGGCCGATCTACTTCGGCGGCGTGCCGGGCCCGCGCTACGGCGGGTCGGCGCGGCCGCCGGGTTCGCCCGCGCCCGCTCAGCCCGCGCAGGGCCAGCCTCGGCAAGCGGCGCCGGCGCAGGGATCGCCCAGGCCGACGCCCCACGCGGTGACGCCGAAGCCGTCCAATTCCGGGCAAGCGCACGAGAAGGAGCGGTAACTAGATTGCGGGCACCGTGACGCCCGGCCGCGAGCGACTTCTGTTCGGAATCCGAATCGCGATCTGGCTCGTGGTCGGCACCTGTGTGATCGTCTTTGCGCGGCGGCTCGACTGGGACCAGGTGTTCGGCGCTTTTGAGGGCGCGAATCTTTCGCTCGCGCTGCTCGCGACTGCGATCGGCGTGCCCTGCGTCGCTCTCCAGGGGTTGCGTTGGTCGTCGCTGGTCAAGGCGGTCCGCGATGTGAGACGGATCACACCGGTCGCGGCGATGTACGTCGGGCAGGCCGCTTCGGCCTTCCTGCCGATGCGCGCGGGGGAAGCGGTCCGGACCGAGTTGCTCGCGCGATCGGCCGGGATCAGCCGCGCGGCCTCGCTCGGTACGGTCGCCCTCGACCACACCGTGAACGGCACCGTGATGTTCGCGTTCGCGGGCACGCTGCCGCTCCTGCTTCCGGTGCCGCGCTGGATGGCGATCGTGCTCTGGGCCGGGATGCTCGGCGTCGTTGCCCTCGGGTTCGTCCTGCTGCGACTGGCTCGCCATCCGGAGAGCACCCCCGCGGGCCGGTTCGGACGGATCGTGCTGCGGGTCCGATCCGGACTGGCCGCTGCGCGCAACCCGAGAGCTGTCGCGCAAGCCGCTGGATTCGCGGCACTTTCCTGGATCGGCGAGATCGCGATCGCGATCCTCGCGCTGGACGCTTTCGGCCTCCCGCACGATCTGCCGCACGCGATGGTCGTGCTTTTTGGGGTCAACCTCGCGCTGGCGATCCCGTCGCCGCCCGCGTCGCTGGGCAACTTCGAGCTCGGCGCCGGCAGCGCGCTGGTCGCCTTCGGCGGCAGCACCGAACGGGCGGCCGCTTTCGCCATCGGCTACCACGCGATGCAGCTCTTGCCGACCCTCATCATGGGCGGCGTGATGCTGCCCTTCTTCCGCAAGCCGAAGCTGGCTCCGCAGCCGCCCTCATTGGACTCCACGCTCGCCGAGCACGCCTGAAGTCGGAGATTCGGGGACACAATACTTAACTCCGACGCGGAGGCGGTCCTCGCTTGTCTGGGCGCAGCTTCCGTCCAAGAGCGCGTTCGACGTCGGTAACGAAATCGCTGTTCCCGAGCGGCCGCCCCGTCCGCTGGTGCTTGCGCAAATCCTCGATCGGATCGGTATCGAGTCCGCTCGCGAGAAATGCCTCCCAGTCCGGCCGCAACTCGAGCAGCGGCGCTACGCGCACCAAGCCGTCGTCGCGCGCCGAGAGGTGCGCTCGCGCGCTGCTCCACTGGTACTCTTCGGGTCGGGTTACGAGGCCAGCCCGCACCGGATTCAGCTCGATGTAGCGCGCGGCGGCGAGCGTGTGGCGCGGATCCATCACGTAAGACGAAAACCGCCCCTGCCAGAGGTAGCCGGTCCATCCTTCGCGGCGGTTGATCTCGAGGCTGTATTGCCGATGCGTTTCCCCGATCGCCCATCGCAAACCGTCGGCAGTTTCCGGCACCGCGATCAGGTGCCCGTGGTTCGGCATCAGGCACCATGCCCAGATTTCGACCTCGTATCGCCAGCACCAGTAGGCCAGCACGTCGAAGTACCGGCGGTAGTCGCCGGGTTGGAGGAAGGTGAGTTGTCGGCGATTGCCCCGCTGCGTGACGTGGTGGGGAAGGCCGGGAAACACTGCGCGCGCGATTCGTGCCATAGGCGCGCAGTCGTAGCAGGGGGGTCTGACATCGGTCGGAGTTAAGTATTGTGTCCCCGAAACTCTCCGAGGAGTTTCAAGTAGTTGGCGCCGAGGATGGAGGTGAGCTCGGTGGTGGTGAAGCCGCGGTGGGACAGGGCGTCGGTCAGCGCTGCGTAGCAGCGGGCGTCGCGGATGCCGGCGGCGGAGGGGACCCAGCCGTCGAAGTCGGTGCCGATTCCGATGTGGTCGGGGCCGGCGACGAGGGCGCCGTGGACGATCGAGTCGGCCATGTGCTCGAGCGAGTCGCCGCCGAGGAGGTCGTTCCAGGTGATGACGCCGGCCATGCCGCCGGTGCGAGCGATCAGGCGCAGCTGCTCGTCGGAGAGGTTCCTTTCGGTCTGACGGAAGCGGCGGAAGCCGGTGTGGGTCGCGAGGACCGGTTTGGTGACGATCGAGAGCACGTCGGCGAGCGAGCGGTCCGAGCAGTGAGTGACGTCGACGAGGACGCCGAGGTCTTCGCATTTGCGCACGACCTGCCGGCCGAACTCCGTCAGGCCGGGCGGGCCGCGCAGCACGCTGAAATAGAACCGGCCCGGCAGCTCGGCGGGCTGCGCGATCCCGTTGTGGATGAAGTGGGTCAAGGTGAGATACCGCAAGCCGCGTGCGGCGAGCTCCTCGAGCTTCTCCAGCGAGCGTTCGATGTGATGTCCGCCTTCGGCCGCGTGGATCACCGCGATCTTCCCGGATGCCAGGACCGAAGCGATCTCGCCCCGCCGCCGGGCAACCTGCGCCAGCGCGGGATTGCGCGCGCACAGGTCCTCGAGCGCCTGGAACGCGCCGACCGCCGCCCGAAACGGCCGCACCGGCAAAACCGCCGGCGCGTACGCGCAGTTGGTCAGGACGCGCAGCCCGCCGGCCCGCGCCCGCGGCAAGTCGATCTGCTGCCGCAGCGGGTTCCATCGCGCCGGCCCCCGATGCTCCCGCCCGAGATCGCGCCGCAAGTAGTACGCATTCAACGCCGGATGCGCGTGCAGATCGGCCACCGGCGCCGCCGCGTGGATTGCCGCCGGATCGAGTGGAGCAGTATCAGGCCGAAAGACGAGCATTTAGGCGGTGGCCGGCAACCGGTGGCCGGTAGCCGGTCAATGCTGCGTCACCCGAACCGTCGTCTTCATCTGCTTCCCGGTTTCCAGGTCGCGCGCCGACATCGTGAGGATCCCCTCGATGTTGACGTCGAACGTGATCTCCAGCCGCGCCTTCCCGGCCGGACCGGCCTTCAAACCGGAAAAGAGGAAGTCGCCGAGCAGCTCATTGTGCGACACGTGCGCGTGGTCGCCCTGGAAGATCCGCATCGCGACCTCGGTCTGCCCGTCGTAGGAGGTGGTCGCCTCGATCGCTTTCGCGTTCGGAATCGCGGCATTCCGCGGGAAGACGGTATGAAACTCGCCCCCGGCCTTCTCGAGTCCGATCGCCATCGGAATCACGTCGAGCAACTGCAGTTTCAGATTGCTGTTGTCCTCGAGCGAATGCGCATAGACCGCGGCGCCGATGGCGACCGCCTCGTCCGGGTGCACGCCCTTCGACGGCGGCTTCGCGAAGATCTCCTGAAGGCGCTTCTGCACCACCGGCATCCGCGTCTGCCCGCCGACGAGGAGAAGCTCGTCGACGTTCTTCGGATCGAGTCCGGCGTCGTTCATCACCCGCATCAGGATGTCGACGGTGCGGTTGACCAGCGGCAGCGTCAGGTCTTCGAGCAGCTTGCGAGTGAAGACGAAGTCGATGTTGAGCGGCTGCCCCTGCGGCGTCATGGTCACGAACGGCACCGAGAACGGCGCCTGCTCGCGGCTGCTCAGATCGATCTTCACCCGCTCGGCGAGATCCTTGATCCGCTGCATCGCGACCGGGTCGCCCGAGAGATCGATCGAGTGCTTCTTGTTGAAGTCCTCGATGACGTAATTGATCATCGCCTGGTCGAAATCGAGGCCGCCGAGGAAGATGTCTCCGCCGGTGGCCTTCACCTCGAAGACGCGGTCGCGGATCTCGATGATCGAGACGTCGAACGTCCCGCCGCCCAGGTCGTAAATGACGGTCGTCTCGTGCAGGTTCTTGCCGATGCCGTACGCCAGCGCGGCCGCGGTGGGCTCGTTGATGATCCGGACCACCTCGAGCTGGATCATCTTGCCCGCGTCCTTCACCGCCTGCCGCTGCCGGTCGGTGAAGTACGCCGGCACCGTCACCACCGCGCGGGTCACCTTCTCGCCCAGGTAATCCTGCGCGACGGAGCGGATTTTATTCAGGATTTTCGCGCTGATCTCGGAGAGCCGGAAATTCTTGTGGGCGACGTCGAGCACCACGTCGTTGCGCTCGCCGGCCTTCATCTCGTAGGCGACGCTCTTCTTCATCTGACCGACGACGTCGGTGTGGAACGAGCGCCCGATGAGCCGCTTGGCCGCATAGACGGTGTTGCGCGGATTGAGCTGCCATTGCCGCTTGGCCTCGTGGCCGATCAGCTCGTTGCCCTTGTCGTCGATCGCGAAGATCGACGGGATGATGAACTCGCCGCCCTTGTACGGGATGAGCTTCACCTGGCCGTTTTCCTCGACGATGGCGGCGCACGAGTTCGTGGTCCCGAGGTCGATGCCGATGATCTTGCTCACGGGTGTTACACTACCATGGTGGACTCACTCCGCTACTTGAAGACCGTAGGTGAGCAGGTCCAGCAGGCGTTCCACGGCAACAAGACGATCCTCGCCTTCCAGGAGTACATGGAGGCCTTCTTCGAGGCGCCTCGCGTGCACGCGCGCGACGCCGCGCAGTACATCCGCGACTGCTTCGATTACTACGGGACCGAGACGCTGCAGAAGCCGTCGGGGCCGGTGCGCCGGTTCAAGCTCTTCGATCGGCCGTTCGACCAGGGCGCGACGTTGCAGGAGGGCGAGGGCGGGGCGCCGGTGATCGGGCAGGAGGAAGTGCAGAACGCGATCTACCGGGTCCTGAACTCGTTCGTCCGCGCCGGCCGGGTCTACAAGCTGATCCTGCTGCACGGGCCGAACGGGTCCGCCAAGAGCTCGCTGGTCGGCTGCATGCAGCGCGCGCTCGAGGACTACTCGCGCAAGGAAGAGGGCGCGGTCTACCGGTTCAACTGGATCTTCCCCAATGAACGGCTGGTGAAAGGCTCGATCGGCTTCGGCGACAAGATCGCCGGCGGCCAGGCGGTCGAGAGTTACGCGCACCTCGAGGGCGAGCAGATCGACGCGCGCCTCACGTGTGAGATGAAAGACCACCCCCTGTTCCTGATCCCGCGCGGCGAGCGGCAGCGGGTGCTGCTCGAGTCGGTGCGCCCGGGGGCGGACTTCCAGCTCTCGCAGGGAGTGGTCGAGGGCGAGCTGTGCCACAAGTGCCGGCAGATCTACGCGGCGCTGTTGCAGAGCTACAACGGCGACGTCCTCAAAGTGCTGCGGCACGTCCAGGTCGAACGCTTCTACATCTCGCGGCGGTACATGATCGGGGCGGTGACGGTCGAGCCGCAGATGTCGGTCGACGCGGACTACCGGCAGGTGACGTCCGACAAGAGCCACGGCGCGCTGCCGGGCGCGCTGCAG
>JAIVGS010000059.1 GCA_020201435.1 Myxococcales bacterium | reverse complement strand
CTGCAGCTCGATCCGGGTATGGAGCGCGCCTGGCAGCACCTGGTCTGGGCCGAGCAGCTCCTCGGCGATCGCGACGCAGTCCTGAAAGCGGCGCGCGGCTACGTGAAGAACGTCAACGACGACGAGGCCTGGGGACATCTCGGGCGCGTTCAGGCGATGCTCGGCCAGCTCGACGAAGCTCGCGCGACGTTCGAGAAGGCGGCGCAGCTCTTTCCCTCGAGCGCGATGCCACGGGCGGACCTGGCGGCGCTGGCGGCCTGGCGGTTCGACGTCGCCGGGGCGGAACAAGCCCTCCAGCCGCTGCTCGACCCGCAGCGGCCTCCGCGCGATCGCTGGCTCGGACACTACGTGCTGGCCGGGTCGCTGGTGCAGGGGGGCCGCATCCGCGAGGCGGTCAAGGCGTACGAATCGGCCGGCGCCGACGCGCGCGAGGCCGAGGACGGCGAGCTGGAAGCGATCGCCCTCGCCGCCGACGGCCTGACCCGTTTTCTCTACCAGCGCGATGCCGAGGGCGCCCGGCGGATCGCGCACGACGCGGTGGCGCGCGGCGTGCCGGAGACGATGTTCGCGTTCCTCTATCCGCTGCTCGGCGACATCGACGACTACCGCCGGGTGCTGCACACGGTCGGCGATCCGCTCGCCGACAAGTCGGTCGAGGTGATGTCGGCGCGCGCGCGGGGCGACTACGCCGCCGCGGCCGACGGGCTCGAATCGCTCTCCGACAAGTCGCCGTACCACGACTTTCTCTTCTACGTGCTCGCCGACAGCTGGATGCAGGCCGGACAGGACGCGAAGGCGATCGACAAGCTGCAGCGGGCGCAGGCGACCTTTCCCGGCGTGACCGCGCCCGGCCCGGGCTACGGCGGCCTGCTGCGCGCGCGCGGCGACGACCAGCTCGGCGTCCTTCTCGAGCGCACCGGCCAGCGCAAGCCGGCGCTCGAGGCGACCCGCCGGTTCCTCGACGCGTGGGCGAAGGCGGACCCCGACCTGCCCGAGCTGAAGGACGCGAAGGCGCGGCTCTCGCGGCTGCAGTCGGGCGGCGGGATCGAGCTCCGATAGTCCGGCGTCTGTATCATTCAATGTGTCCCAGTCAATGTGTCCCAGTCAATGTGTCCCAGTTAATGTGTCCCACCCATGAAGAAGCCGATCCTCTGGGTCGTGATCGCTCTGGCGGTCGTCGCGGTGGCCGCCGTCCTCCTCTGGCCGAAACCCGCCGCGCCGCCGCCTCCTCCGCCGCCCCCCCAGGCGCAGGCGGCTCCGCCGGGACCAGCCGACATCCCGCTGCCGCCGAGCGAGACCAGCGACCAGCTGATGCGCAAGGTGCTCGGCAACGTCTCGCCGCTGATCGCGAAGTGGCTGCAGCAGGACAACCTGCTCGACCGCACGGTGGTGGTCGCCGACAACCTCGCCGAGGGCGTCTCGCCGCGGAAGCAGCTTCCGTTCCTGGCTCCGGCGAAGCCGTTCAGCGCGCCGAAGAACGTGCTCGACGAGCGCAGCTACAAACGGTACGACGCGTTCGCCGACGCGATCGCGTCGATCGACGCGAAGACGCTCGCCGCGGCGGTGCGCGAGCTGCGTCCGCTGCTCGAGTCGGCCTACCACAAGCTGGGCTATCCCGACCGTACCTTCGACTCGGTGGCGACGCGCGCGCTGCAGCGGTTAGTCGACGCGCCAGTCGTCGAAGGGCCGATCCCGTTGACGCCGAAGGGCGCCATCTGGCGCTACTCGGCCGACGAGCTCGAATCGCTGGGCCCGGTCGAGAAGCACCTGCTGCGGATGGGCCCGCGCAACACGAAGTTGATCCAGATCAAGTCTCGCGAAGTCGCCTCCGCTCTCGATCTGAGGCTGGCAGCACACTGAAAGAGCAAAGCGCACCGCGAAGGCGCGAAGTTTTCGGGCGTTGCAACCATTGCAGGGTGGCTCCGAACCCAACCCCTTCGCGCCTTCGCGCGTTCGCGGTGTGATTTTGCTTTTTCTAGAAAGCTTGCCTGATCGACAGCGCGGCCCCGCGGTCGAAACGGTGGCCGGTCGCGTAGCCGACGCCGAAGTAGGCGTCGAGCTGGAATTCGTCGATCAACAGCGCGTGCACGCCGACGCCGAACGAGTCCGCGACCGCGAGCTTCTCGGTATCGCGGTTCGCGTCCATGGCTCCGTAGGCGACCGCGTTGTGAAACACGCCGAGCTTGAAGACGTCGCGCAGCAGCGAAAAGCGGTACTCCAAGTCGAGCGCCGCGAGCCGGCGCGCGTACTCGCCGCCGAAAGGGCCGCGCAAGAAGTCGCCGCCGCCGATCGACTCTTCCTCCGGAAAGAGCACGTACCCGGTGCGCGAGAGGCCGCGCACCTCCGCCCACACTTCGTTCCATCCGAACGGGAACAGCCTCTGCCAGCGGCCGAAGAGGTGGACCGCGCCGCTGTCGCCGGGCCCCGGCGAGCCGTAGATGCGCGCTTCGAAGGCGAGCTGGTGGTGACGATCGAGCCGCAGCGAATCGGCGTCGAACGTCAACTGCAGCGCGGCCTCCCCGAACTCCCGCGTATGGGCGCGTTCGCCGACGGCCGGCGAGAGCGCCGTCGCCGGCGTCGCCGGCTGCAGCGAGTACAGCAGCCGCCGCTCGATCCCCGCGCCAACCGACGCGCGCAGCTGCTTGATCGGCACGAACAGCACCTCGGCCGCTCCCTCGAGCGTCGCGAACTGGAAGCTCTCGAGCTGCAGATCGGGCCGCTGCCGGTCGGAGAGGTTGAAGCGGCCGGTCAGCGTCGGCCGCACCACGCCGCCCAGAGGCGGCAGCTCGTACGATGCCTCTCCCAGCGCGCGGGTGAAGACGACGCGCGAGGCGCTGTTGTCGAGCCGCTCGCGCACCGCGCCGGCGAGCCGGCCGCGGATGTCGAGCCGGTCCTCGCGCAGCAGCAGCCGGCCGGTATGGTAGACGGCGCCGAGGCCGCCGCCTTCGATCGAGTCGATCTCGAGCTCGGGCGAGATCCCGGAGTGGAACGTCCCCGGCTGGACGAGGATGTGCAGCTCGTAGGGACGGCCCGGCCGCACCAGGCCCATCGACAGCTCCTCGAGCGGCTCGATGTCCTCGAGCTGCACTTTCGGCGGCGACACGTTCGCGACCGGCACCACGTCGTAGGCGAACTGCGACAACCCGAGCCGCTCGGAAAGGCCCTTGAGCTGCCGCTCCAGCTCCGGCTTGTTGAAGACGTCGTCGTGCAGGTGCAGGTCCAGGCGCAGGCGCAGCGTTTCGAACGCGCCGCCGCCGACGAAGATGATCTTGTCGAGGCGGCCCTCGTCGATCTGGACGGCGATCTGCTCGCCTTCGACGTGCGCGTGCACGGTGGCGAGCGAATAGCCCGCGCTGTGCAGGAAGTGCCGCAGCCGCACCGCGATCGATCGGGCGTTGGCCGGAGTCGGCTTCGTCCCGGCGGGAAGATCGAGCGCCGCGCGGTAGACGTCCTCGACCAGCGCCACGTTGCCGTGGAAGACGAGCAGCGGCGCCAGCAGGAGGGCCCACATCAGCGGTCGACGACTCGGACGACGAAGCGCAGGCCCGACCAGGTGTGGTCGATGGCGCAGACCTTGTTGTCGACGAGGCCGGTGGCGAGGCCGACACGTCGGACGACGCTCTCGTCGAGATCGGTCGGGACGCCGCTGGCTTTCTTCGGCCAGGCAACCCAGAGGCCGCCGTCGGGATGGAGCGACTTGCGCATGCGACCGAAGTTTTTTTTCAATTCTGACGCACTGCGCGTGAAAAGCACGATGACGTCCGCTTCGCCGCGCGAGCGCGGAACGACGCCGATGGTTCGCGCGAATCCGTCCGGTGCGCCCGCCAGGCGCACGCGGGCCCCGTCCTTGATGCCGAGCTTCTGAGGGAGGGGCGTTCCGGAATACCCGGCCATCCGGTTACTCTACAACGTGCCCGTGCCGGTGCCCGTTTTCGAGCACGTGTGGGTGCCCGTCCCCGTGCCCGTTTTCGAGCACGTGCCGGTGCCCGTCCCCGTTTTCGAGCACTGGCACTAGCACGGGCACGAGCCCCCGGAAACGGGCACCAGCACGGGCACGAGTCCCGAAAACCCGCACGGGCACGGGCACCGGTCTTTCGCCTTACCGGCCGCTTCGCCGCGCTGGGCCATCTGTTCGTCACCTCAACGCTACGCCCGCCCTCTGCCCGGAGTCAGCGGGAAGAGCAGCAGCAGGAGAGGCACGGCTTCGACCGCCGCCGCGCACAGGAACAGGGGCGGGACGCCGCCCAGCCGGTCGTATCCGGCGCCGGCCAGCGCGTACCCGGCGGCGTTGCCGGCCCCGAAGACGACCGCGTAGAAGACGGCCTGACCAGTCGCGCGCAGCCGGGCGGGGACGGTGCGCTGCATCGCCTCCACCGCGCAGCTCCACCAGAGGCCGAAGGTGAAGGCATGCAGAAGCTGGAGCAGCACCAGCGCGGCCGGCGACCGGGTTCGGGAAAGGAGCGCCCAGCGCGCGATGCTGGCGACGAACGACGCCGCGAACAGCGCCCGCAGCGAAAACCGTCGCTCGAGCGCGGGAAAGACGAGGAGCGCGCCGACTTCGGCGAGCACCCCCAGCGCCATCGCCATGCCGGTCACGCGCGAGGAGAGCCCGAGATCGCGGACCAGCACCCCGAACAACAGGTGATACGGGCTCAGCGCCGCCCAGTGGAGCGCACAGACGGCGAGGATGAAGAGCAGCGCGGGCGATCTCAGGATCGCGACGGCGTCACGCCAGTGAGGCCGATCGCCGCTCGCTTCCGAAGGCGGAAAGGTCTGCGCCAGAACGGCATAGGTGACCACGCAGGCGACGTAAGCGATCGGCATCGCCAGGTCCGCCGGCCGCTCGCCGCGCCAGGCGAGAAAAAATCCCATCGCCTGCGCGCTGACGATGTACCCGAGCGATCCCCACAATCGCGTCCGCGCGTACTCGTGCCGGACGGCCTCGACGGTCGTCGAGTCGACGAGCGGGACGATGCCGCCGCCGAACGCCGCGGCCGCGATCAGCGCCGCCCCCATCGAGAGCGGCGTACGCGCGAACGGCAGCGCGAGGATGGTCAGCGCCGCCCCCGCGGCGCACAACCGCAGCGCCCGCGCCGGGGAGCCGAGCCGATCGCCGATGCTGCCCCACACCAGCGACGCCGGCACCGCCGTCAGCTGCTGCGCGGTCGTGACCGCGCCGATCTCCTCGCCGGAAAACCCGAGCCCACGCAGGTACGGCGCGAAGTACGACAGCCACGTCCCGACCCCGGCATAGGCGAGGAAATAGAACCACCGCAGGCGCCAGATCACTGCGCGATTTCTTCAGGTTCCATGGTGCACAAGAGCGGGAACGCAGCCTTCGAGGCGAGCGCCATCGTCTGCTGCACCTTGGTCTCGGCGATCTCGAACGTATAGACGCCCGCGACCGCCATGCCGTGCGTGTGCGCGTGGAGCATGATCGCGGTCGCGTCGGAGTCGGACTTGTTGAAGACCTCCTTCAGGATCAGCACCACGAACTCCATCGGCGTGTAGTCGTCGTTGTGCAGCAACACCTTGTAGAGGCGCGGCCGCTCGAGCTTCGGCTTCGCCCTGGCCTTCGGCTCCGCGACCCCGACGTCGCCCTGGTTTTTGCGCTTGGTGCTCATGACGCTTTCTTGAAGATCGGAGACTCCCGAACATACCGCGCCACGCTCTCGGTCCGCGCGGGGGTCTCGGCCAACAGATGATCCCGGACGGCTTCGTCGAGCCGCGCGTCGAGAAAGCCGTGCGCGCTGTAGGTCAGCGCCGGCAAGAAGCCGCGGGCCAGCTTGTGCTCGCCGCCGGCGCCTCCTTCGAACACCTGCACGCCCCGTTCGATGCACTGCGCGATCGAATGGTAGTAGCAGACGTTGAAATGCAGGAACGGGTGCTCCTCGAAGCACCCCCAGTAGCGCCCGTACAGATGAGTGCGCGAGGCGACGTTGAAGGCGCCAGCGACCAGCTTTCCGTCGCGCTCGGCGGCGACGACCTCGAGCGCCTCGGGCATCGATGCGAAAATCAGCTGATAAAACTTCTCGTTGAGCCACCTGCGGCCCCACATCAGCTTGTCGACCGTGCTGCGGTGCAAGGCGTGGGCGGCTTTCGCCCAGCTCGCGTTGAGCTCGTCGCCGCGGACGGTGCGGATCGCGATGCCCTGCTCGGCCGCCGCCGCGATCTCGCGCTTGAGCATGTGGCGCCGCTTGGCGTTGAAGCGGGCGAGGAAGTCGTCCATCGATCGATAGCCCTCGTTCCGCCAGTGGAACTGGAACGAGACCCGCAGAGCGAGGCCGGCCGCCTCGGCTTCGCGCGCCGACGACTCGTCGGGAAAGAGCACCTGCCACGCCGGCCACAGTTTCTCGTTGCACAGCTTGCGCACGGCATCGAAGACCCGCGCCACGAGCGCGGCCCGGTTCTCTCCGGGCGCCACCAATACCCGCTCACCGGCGCAAGGCGTGAACGGCACCGTCAGCGCGAGCTTCGGGTAGTACCGCAGCCGCGCCCGGGCCGCGGACGAAGCCAGATCCCAGTCGCGCGCGAAGTCACCGTCGCTGTCTTCGCGCAGGTAGGCGGGCGCGGCGGCGACGAGCTCGCCGCGCCGGAAGATCGCGAGGTGGCGCGGCGTCCAGCCGGCCCGCGGTGCAGCGCAGCCAGATTTTTCCAAGGCAGACAGCCACGCATGGCGCAGGAACGGCGTCGATCGCGGCGACAGCAGCGCGTCCCATCGCGCCGGCTCGATGTCGTCAATTGTAGTCAAAACAACCACACCATCGCGGGCCATCGTTCCTCTGCTAGCGCGGGGCGGCGTTCACCGCCAGACGGAAAAAGCCGATCCGTGTTCACCACTTGTCATGACTCCTGACCACCGAGTAGAACGCTGGGCGGGCGATCAACCGGGGGCCAGTGCCCATCACCTACGACCAACCACACCTGGGCAGACCCATCTCGAACTGAGCTCAAGCCCACGGTCACCGGCAAGTCCGGTGGCGTGGAGGGAATATGCACCTCGCACTGCTCCTGATCGCCGCCTCGGCGGCCCCCGCCACCGATTCCGCCTGGGTTGGACGGATGCTGCTGGCGGTGAACGAAGAGGCCGCGCAGGGCAAGGCGGACACCACGCCCGAGGCCCAGGACTCCAAGATCGAGCACACCCCGCTGGACAAGACCCCCCGCGGCCAGGGCCTCTTCATCAAGGCCAAGGTCCAGGATCCCTCGCACCTCTTCACGCCGCTGGTGTTCGCCCGCAAGGCCGGGACCTCCCGGTACGAAGCCTTCACCATGAAGGACAAGGGCAAGCGCGGCTTCCGCGCCTACCTGCCGCCGTCGATCCTGTCGGAAGGCTCGTTCGAGTACTTCATCGAAGCCCAGCATGAAGAAGGCGGCGCGACCCGGCTCGGCTCGCCGCGCAAGCCGTTCAACTGCGTCGCCTTCGACCCGCCTCCGGTGCCGGTCGCCTACACCTTCCGGACCGAAGAGCCGGGCGCGTCGATCCGGATCGACGACAACGACATCGGCAAGACCCCGCTGACGGTCCCTCTCCTCCCGGGACCGCACACCGTCTCGGTGACGGCCGCCGACGGCCGCGGCGCCGAGCAGCAGATCGACGTCAAGCCGGGCAAGAAGAAGCAGGACATGCTGGTCGAGCTGCGCAACGCGGGCGGGCCGGCGACGCTCTCGGTCAACAGCGATCCGCAGAACGCGAACGTGCTGGTCGACGGCGCGATGGCCGGCCGCACGCCCTTCCAGGGCGAGCTGGCGGGGGGCGAGCACCTCGTCGCGGTCGAGATGGACGGCCACATGCGCGAGGAGCGCAAGCTGATCGCGCGCGAAGGCCGCGACGTGAACGTCTCGTTCGCGCTCGCCACGCTGCCCAAGTCGCCGGCGCTGGCGGTCGAGTCGGAGCCGATCGGCGCCCTCGTCATCCTCGACGGCAAGGAGCGCGGCCGCACGCCGTTCCTCGCCCCGCTCGAGAAGGGCAAGCACGAGGTCGTCCTGAAGCTCGAAGGCCACCGCGAGGTCGGCACGTTCTTCACCATGCCGTCCGATCGCGACCTCTCGATCCGGCTCGACCTGCCGGTCGGCCAGGGAACCGGCTCGCGGCTGACGCTGACCTCGGTGCCGTCGGGCGCGAACGTGGCGATCGACGGCAAGGAGATCGGAATCACCCCCTGGTCGGGTGAAATTCGCCCGGGAAATCACAAGGTTGGCGTCGCGGCCGCCGGCTTCGTCAAGGAAGAGCGCATCGTCCAGGTGCAGCCGAGCCGCGATTCGGACGTGACGTTCGCGCTCAACCGCGAGCCGGGTCCGGGCAAGCTCCACGTCGAGACCGAGCCGCCCGAAGCCGTCGTCTCGATCGACGGCAAGCAGGTGGGTACGTCTCCCTACACCGGTGAAGTCGCTCCCGGCGATCACCAGCTCGTGGTAGCCGACGAGGGCTACAAGACCATCGCGCAGGACCTGACGCTCGACCCCGGCCAGCAGCTCTCGCTCAAGCTGGCGCTGCAGTCGGCCACCGGGACCCAGGTGCCGCCGCTGGTCGCGGTCGCTTCCGACCCGCAGGGCGCGCAGCTGTTCCTCGACGGGAAGCTGGTCGGTCCGACGCCGATCAAGGCCCGGTCGACGCCCGGACCCCACGAGATCAAGCTCGCGCTCGACGGCTACAACTCGCGCACCGGCAAGATCAACCTGCCCGACAGCCGCGACTTCGAGCTGCGGATGGCGATCTCGCTGCGGCCGGTCCGCGGCGTCGAGGAGAGGCACGAGGCGCCGAGCGCGAAAGAGCTGGCCAAGGCCCAGATCGTCACCGCCCACGCCTGCTCGAAGACCGGCGACTACGAGTGCGCGATCAAGGGATACCAGAAGGCGTACGAGTACGAGCCGAACCCCCGGCTGCTCTTCAACATCGCCCAGATGCGGCTCAAGATGGGGAAGCTCGGCGACGCCCGGCTCGCGTACCAGGCATTCCTCAAGGACGCCCCGGCCAGCAACGACAAGGTCGACACGCAGATCCGGGACCTGGCGCAGAAGCAGCTCGCGTTCTGCGAGCTGAAGCTCAGCGCGGCCGCCGGCACCACCGCGATCGCGGCCAACAACCCATCGCAGCAGGAAGAGGAAGACGGCGATCCGCCGATCCTGACGCACGACCCGGTGAAGAAGGCGCTGCGCGGACAGCCGATCCGGCTCACCGCGCGGGTGGTCGACGAGCGCTCCGGCGTGGCCACTCCGCAGGCCTGCTGGCGCAACCTCTACAAGAAGGACTTCGAGTGCCAGCCGATGGGGAAGATCGGCGAGGACGAGTACGGCATCGAGGTCCCGGCCAAGGCGGTCAACGACGGCTTCGCCTACTACCTCGAGGCCTACGACAACAACGACAACGGCCCCGCCCGCAGCGGCGCGCCGGAGCTGCCGAATGCGATCGCCGTCGAGGACGCGCCGCCACCGAAGCCGTCGGCGCTGCTGGCGATCGCGACCGACGTGCCGCCGACGGCCGGAAAAGCGCCCTCCGACGCGCTCCCGACCGATTCGAACTTCGCCGACGGACGGACGCCGGAAGTGAAGCCCCCGGCGAGCAGTCACGTGCTCCGCTGGGTGATGTTGGGCGGCGCGGCAGCCGCTGCGGGCACTTCGGTCGGCCTTCATTTCCACGCCAACAGCCTCGTCCCGAGTTTGAGCGACAAGAACTACACCGGCGACAAGACCTCGCTGCAGAACCAGATCAACACCGAGCAGTCGGTCTCCAACATCCTGATCGGCGTGACGCTCGCGTTCGCGGTCGGCACCGTCGCCTTCTGGAACTTCTAGCGAGGGCCCACGATGAATCTGCGCACAAGCCTCGTCGCCGCACTCGCCGCCACCGCCTGCAACGTCACGGTACCGCCGCAGTTCTCCTGTCCGGAGCCAGGCAAGATCGCCGGCTGCGGCAGCGGCGAAATCTGCGGACCGGACAACCTCTGCACCAAGGTCGTCAGCTGCCTCACTACGGAGTCGCGCTGCAGCGGCGTCTGTACCGACGTCGTCTCGAACCGCGAACACTGCGGCGACTGCAACACGACCTGCGCGCCGAGCGAGACGTGCGCCGCCGGCAAGTGCCAGCCGTTCTGCGCGGCGGGACAGACGGCCTGCGCACAGGTCGCCGGCGGATTCATCTGCGAGAACCTCTCCAACGACCGGATCAATTGCGGCAGCTGCGGAAATGCGTGCGGCCAAGGGCAGGTGTGCACGCCCACGACTCCCGGCGGCCCCGGACATTGCGCGGTCGAGTGCCTGCAGAACCTGACCAACTGCTCGGGCAGCTGCCTGGACCTGATGACCGACGACGCGTCCTGCGGCGCCTGCGGCCACTCCTGCGCCACCGGCACGCACTGCGTCGGCGGCAGCTGCAAGATCATCTGCACCCCGGGCCAGACCCTCTGCACCGACACCGGAGGAAACACCTCCTGCGTCGACACCTCGAAGGATCGCGACCACTGCGGGGCGGACGCGACCTGCAACGGCGGTAAGCAGTGCGCAGCCGGCGAGATCTGCTCGAACGGCAACTGCCAGCTCAGCTGCCAGGCCGGGCTGGCGTCGTGCACAGTCGCGGGCAAGTTCACTTGCGTCAATACCGCGGTCGACCCGAACAACTGCGGCGGCTGCGGGATTACCTGCGCGGCCGGCCAGGTCTGCAGCGGAATCGGCGCGGGCGGCGCCGGAGTGTGCATCCTGCAGTGCCCTTCAGGCGAAACGCCCTTGTGCGGCGTTCCGGCGTGGAATGCGGGGACCGCGTACTTCACCGGCAACCAGGTGGTGAACGGCGCGGACCTCTACCAGTGCGTGACCGCGGGCACCTCGGCGTCGTCCGGCGGACCGACCGGAACCGGCACCACGATCGCGGACGGGACTGCCGTCTGGAAGAGGGTCTCGACCGCGCCGACCGGCCCGACGCAGTGCATAAATCTGGAGTCCGACCGGAACAACTGCGGCGCGTGCGACGACGCCACGAACTCGCGGGCCTGCCCCGACGGCGAGGTGTGCCTCGGCGGCGCCTGCGTCGTGTCGTGCGCCAGCGGCCTCACCCAGTGCAACGGCGCCTGTGTCGATACCCGTAACGATCCCTCGAACTGCGGCGGATGCGGCGTCAGCTGCTCGGCCCCGAGCTCGGCAGGGCCGATTTGCGGCAACGGCGCCTGCGGCGTCTCGTGCCCGTCCGGCCAGATCGACTGCGGCGGCAAGTGCGTCGATCCGCAGTCGGACAACGCGCACTGCGGAGCGGCCGGCGACTGCGTCGCGAACCCCGGCGTGGCCTGCGGCCAGGGACTGGTGTGCTCGCAGGGAGGCTGCAAACTGCTCTGCCCCACCGCGTCGGTCCAGTGCGGCAACAAGTGCGTCGATCCGCTGCACGACAACAGCAACTGCGGTGCCGATTCATCGTGTTCGGGCGGCGTCGCCTGCGGGCCCGGAACTGCGTGCGCGCCCGTCAGCGGTGTCGGGCAATGTGTGCCGACGTGCGGCAGCGGGTTCAGCGCGTGCGGGAGCGTGTGCAAGGACACCGAGAACGATCCGCTCAACTGCGGCGCGTGCGCCAAGGTCTGCGGACCAACCGGCGCCACCGCGGCGGGGTACGACAACGGCGCGGCGGCGTGCGTGTCGAGCGGCTGCGCCGCCCACTGCAGCGGCTCGTTCGCCGACTGCGATGGCAACCTCGACGACGGCTGCGAGGCCGATCGCGCCCACGACGCCGCCAACTGCGGCGCGTGCGGCAGCCCCTGCAACGGGGCGACGCCGTACTGCACCAACGGCTGCGTCGGAGCGGCGTCGGCGGCCGGGGTCCAGCAGAACCTGGCCATCTCGATCCCCGCTACGGGCGCCGTGGCCGAGTGGGGTCCGCCCTGCTTCAGCGAGAGCTACTCGCACGCAGGGACGACGCTCGCCGCCATCCAGGCAGCGTGCACGGGAACGCAGGTGATGGTCGCCTGTGCGGCGGGCTCGGCACTGACGCTGACGGCGGCGGCGTGGGGTCCTCGCGCGACCGTGTTCGGCGGGGGCACCGTGGCCGCGAACGCGACGTTCTACGCTCCCGGGGCGAATACGCCCGCCTTCGGGTTCACTCCGCCCGGCGCGGCCGTTTCGTTCTCCACGTTCGACACCGCGGGCAGCTCGGCAGACGCGTTCACCGCCGGCTTCGGCAGCCAGCGTCTGAGCTGGCCGGTCTCGAGCGGCGGGCTCGACGCGGGCGGGCGCTGCGGCGATCACATCGGCACGGCCGCGACCAGCGGCGATCTGCGTCTCTTCTTCAGCAAGTGAGCGAGGGCATCATGACGCGTGCAGCGTTCCTCATCGCAATGGCGCTCTCCGCGGCAGCGGTCGCGGCCCAGGAGCCTCCGCCTCTTCCTCTGCCGGGGACCGTGTCCAAACCGGAGACGAAGAAGGAAAAGGAGAAGAAGGACGCGGCGCCGCTCTTGCCGCTTCCGGGCATCGATGCGCCCAAGCCGGCGCAGAACCCTCCCTTGCTTCCGCTCCCCGTGACGCCCAAGCCAACCGAGGCGAAGACTGCTCCGGAGTCGAAGCCGCCTCCCGCCGCGCCGAAGCCGCCCGCGACGACGACGGTGAAAGCGGTCCCGGCGGTAGACCGTCCGAGTCCGCCGGCGGCGGAGAAGCCTGCCGCGCGGGCCGCCGCGACCGTGGCGCAGATCGGCGACATGCGCCTGCGCGCGGCGCCTGACACCGATCTCTGGGGCGTGCGGGCGTTCGTCGGCGGCGAGCGGAGCACCGAGCAGGATTACACCGACGCCGTCTCCCACAGCCGCCTCGGAGCCGAGGTCACCCGCTGGTTCGGCGGCTCCTGGCTGGTCCGCGGCGAATTCGACTGGCGCAGCTCGACGCAGGCGTACGTGCCGTTGCACAGCGCCGTCAACGCGCCGGTCAAGGTCGACGAGAACCGCTTCGACGTCCTCGCGACCTTGGGCTACGATCTTGGCCCCGCCATCCTTCGCGACGGACGCCTCGAGTTCACGCCGATGCTCGGCGTCGGGTACGTCGGCATCCGCAACCAGGCGTTCCCCAGCGACCTGATCGGGCCCAACTTCGGCGGCCGGGTCCGGTTCGCGCTGTCGTCGGCGGTGATCCTCCACGCCACCCTCGCCTACACGTTCAACCTCGCCGTCGCCTCGGTGCAGAACTCGGCGTTGCGCTCGGCCAAGGGGGACTTCAATACCCGGGCCGGCCTCGCGCTCCCCCTCTCCGGCGGCTACGCGCTCGAAATCGACTACTCCGGCGACGTCCTCGCCTTCGAGAACACCTATCGCACGGCGCACGGCGCCGCGCTCGGCTTCGGCACCTCCTTCTAGAAAGGGCAACTGACATGGCGCTTCCGCTTCGTCGCCTCGCAGGCCTCCTCCTCATCGCTGCCGCCATCGGCTGTCCAAAGGCCGTCGACGCTCCCTCCGTCAAGATCGCGAACACCGCGATCACCGGCGTCCAGATCGGCCAGGTGGTACGACTCGATGCCAGCGCATCGACCGACCCGCAGGGACGCGACCTCAGCTTCGCGTGGCAGTTCACCGCCATCCCGGTGGGCAGCACGGCGCTGCTCAACGACGCCCACTCGGCGACGCCGAGCTTCCTCGCCGACGTCGACGGCGAGTACGACGTGCAGGTCGTCGTCTCGAACGCCTTCGTCTCCGCCGCGGCGGCCACCGCCAAGGTGACCGTCAGCAAGTGCGGCGGGCGCGCGCCGGTGTTCGGCAGCAACGCGATCATCGCCAAGGACGCAGGTCGCTCGACCGTGACCAACAACTTTGCCGTCGGCGCGACGGTCGTCCTCAGCAGCGACGTGAGCGACCCCGACAACTCGACCACCGATCAGGTCTGTCAAGCGGCCCAGAACCAGGCCGTCTCGTACCAGTGGAAGCTCGTCGGCATCCCCGCAGGCAGCGCCGCCACGCTCAACAATTCGACCGCGTCCTCCCCCAGCTTCGTCGCCGACGTCTCGGGGACCTACCTCGTCCGCCTGATCGCGACCGACTCGACGAACCGGGCGTCGGCGCCGTTCGACCAGACCTTCACCGTCGGAACCTGCGGCGCCAACGCGCCGACCATCTCCGCGTCGCCCGTCACCGAGCAGCTGGCGGTGGGCACCACGATCCAGATGTCGGCGGTCGCCGACGACGCCGACAACGGCGCCGGCTGCCAGGCGGTGCTCGGGGCGCCCCAGACGTTCAGCTACCGCTGGTCGATGCCCCAACTCCCCAATGGCAGCCGCGCGGCGCTCAACAGCGCTCTCGCGCAGAATCCCAGCTTCTCGCCCGACATCGACGGCGACTACACGGTCCGCGTCGTGGTGACCGATTCGACCGGCCGATCGAGCGACCCGAGGGACACCTCGATCCACGTTCCAAAGTGCGGCAACAACGCGCCGGTAGCAGCGATCAGCGGCGCGAGCACCGGCTATCTCGGCCAGATGATCCAGTTCGGCCAGACGGTCACCGACCCGGACGGGCCGGTCAACGGCGGCGCGGCGCCGGCGTCGCCCGCCTGCAACCCGACCATCGACCAGTCGGTCACGCTCCGCTGGTCGATCGTCGCGCTCCCCGCGGGGAGCAAGGCCTCGCTCAACAACGCGACCGGCACGAACCCGACGCTGATCCCCGACGTGGGCAGCGACGATCCGAGCAATCCGGCCATCTACACCCTGCAGCTGGTCGCCACCGACCAGAGCGGGCTCTCCAGCGCGCCGGCGACCAAGAGCGTCAGCGTGAGCAAGTGTGGGAAGAACCCGCCCACCGTCGCATTCACCACCACCCCGAACGGTTCCTTCAACGCGGGCAGCCAGGTCACCGTCAGCGCCACTACCACCAAC
>JAIVGS010000169.1 GCA_020201435.1 Myxococcales bacterium | reverse complement strand
TCCAGCGCACCGGCCTCAACGCTGCCGAGACCCGGCTCAACTGGTCGACGGTGAACCCGGCGAGCTTCGGCAAGCTCTTCGGCGTCCAGGTCAAAGGCAAGGTCTACGGGCAGCCGCTCTCCGCGCCGGCAGTGCTCACGTCGTCCGGCCTGAAGGACCTCCTCGTCGTCGCCACCGAACACGACGAGGTCTACGCGCTCGACGCGCACACCGGAGCGGTGCTGTGGGATACCGGCGCGTCGTTCGGCCCGTCGGTGCCGTCGGGCGACGTCTACCCGTTGCCCGAATGCCCGAACATCCCGGTCGAGGTCGGCATCACCGGAACGCCGGTCATCGATCCGATCGGCGGCGCCGTCTACTTCGTCGCCGCGTCCAAGCCGGCCGCGAACACCTGGCGGCAGACGCTCTACAAGCTCGACGTCCGCACCGGCGCGGTGCTCGCGAGCCAGATCATCAGCGCCCAGGCGCCCGGGACCGACCTCGACGGCAACCCCGCGCCGGTCGTCTTCGATCCGAGGCGGGAAAACCAGCGCGCCGGCCTCCTGCTGCTGAACGGGCGGGTCTACGCCGCGTGGGCCTCGCACTGCGACGACGCGATCGACGACCCGCTGGCCCAGCACCTCCCCCGTCCGTTCTTCGGCTGGATGATGGCCTTCGACGCCTCGACGCTCGCGCCGGTGGGCGCCGCCTTCAACGCCGACCCGAAGGTCAATCCCGCGTACAAGACCGACCCGCATTTCCCGGCGCCCTACGGCGGCAGCATCTGGCAGAGCGCGGGCGGCATCGCCTCGGACGGCGCCAACCTCTATGTCACGACCGGCAACGGCATCGCCGACCCCCCGAACGGCGGATTCGGCGACAGCGTCCTTCGGATGTCCCCGCCCTCGCCGTTCGACCAGCAGTGGACGCCCGCCGCCTGGTTCACGCCGGCGAACGCAAACGACGAGCTCAACGAGCAGGACATCGACCTCTCCGCGGGCGGACCGGTCATGCTTCCCGACTCGCTGCCCAACCACGCCGCGCTGCTCGTCGCCGCCGGCAAGGACGGCACCATCTACCTGCTCGATCGCAACGCCCTCGGCGGGACGCAGACCGGCGCCAACGCCATCTGCGGGAGCGGCGTGACTACCAACTGCGCCGTCGACGTCCTCCCCCGCGCGCTCGGCGTCAAGCAGAGCTTCGACGACGTCGACCTGTACTTTGGCCAGCCGGCGTACTTCCAGCGAACGCTGTACTTCGCCGGCAGCAACGACGTGCTCAAGTCGTTTGCGCTGGGCGGCGCCAGGCCGCTCGCCCCGACCGGGTTCGAGAGCGATCCCGGCGAGGGCAAGTACGGGTATCCGGGCGCGACGCCTTCGGTCTCGGCCAACGGGGCCAGCGACGCGATCGTCTGGGCGCTGCAGCGCAGGGAGCCCGGCCCGTGGATCGCGCCTGATTTCACGCGGTTGCACGCCTACCGCGCGACGGATCTGTCGAGCCTCTACGACAGCCTCCACGCGGGCGTCCGTTCGCAGGACAGCCTCGACCACGCCGGCCAGTTCCTCGCGCCGACGGTGAGCAACGGCGCCGTCTACATCCCCGGCGGAGTCGTCCTCGACGGCACGATCCGCACCGTGGTCGCGGTCTACGGTCTGTTCAGCGTGCCGCCGACGGCGATCTCACCTGCGGACGGAACCAGCTTCCCCGGCACGCAGACCGTCACCATCACCGATGCCGACGCCGGCGCCACCATCTACTACACGACCGACGGCACCGACCCGACCCTCTATCTCAAGACCGACCCGTCGCAGCCGGCGCTCTCGACCGCGCAGGTCTACACCGGGCCTTTCACCATCACCCACACCACGCTGGTCAAAGCGCGCGCCTACGTCGGGACGCAGGCCTCCGACGTGACCGGCGCGCAGCTGACCTCGTCGCTGTGCGATTCGACCTGCAACGGCTGCTGCCAGAACAACACCTGCGTGCCGGCGACGACGCAGACCTGCGGCGCTCACGGCTCCGCGTGCACCTCCTGCGACCCGGACCGGGCCAACACCTGCCGCGCCGACGGCACCTGCGGGTGCCAGGGCGGCAACGTCTGCGCGGTCGGCCAGCAATGCCAGGGAATCTTCGGCTGCGTCTGCAACCAGACGAGCTGCCCGACGGGTTGCTGCGCCGGCGGTGAGCCGGGCGGCTACAACGCCACCTGCATGCCGATCTCGGTGAACGCCTGCGGTCCGGCGGGCAGCGCGTGCGTGGCTTGCGACCCGACGACCGCCGACAACTGCCGCAACGGCGGGTGCGCCTGCGGCGAAAACGCGCCGTGCAGCGGCGGGCTGCAGTGCATCTCCGGCCAGTGCGGCCAGGCGCTGCCGCCGGCGTACGAAGGCTACTTCGACGCCGCCAGGTGCGACGTCGTCTTCGGCTGGGCGTGGGACAGGAACCATTCGGGGACGCACATCAAGGTCAACGTCTACGCCGACGGGACCCTCCACGACGAGCTGAAGGATCTCTCGGCCGAGTTCTTCCGCCAGGACCTCGTCGACCACGGCATCGGCGACGGCAACTACGGCTGGGGCACGGGCACGCCGACCTTCCTCAAGGACGGCGAGGAGCACCTCCTCGACGCCCGCTTCTCCGGCACCACGACGAGCCTCGGCACGAGCCCGCAGACGCTCCTGTGCGGACCGAAGATCGCGTGGATCCAGACCGCCGAGGACGCGGGCTTCGGCCCCTCCGGCACGTTGACCGTGGCCGGCTACGCGTACGGCGGCTCGGGCAATGTCACGCTGGTGTGGCGCGACACGACCGCCGGCGGCGCGTGGAACGTCGTCGACTACCAGGCGCCGGTCGAGAACGGCGTCTGGTACAACACCATCGACCCCGCGCCGCTCAACCACTGCCACGCGTACGAGGCGTACGCGGTCTACGACGGCGGCCAGTCGAAGGTCTTCGGCTACGACGGCTCCCGGTCGGACGCCTGCGGCGTGGACATCGTCTGGATGCAGCCGCAGACGAGCGCCGGCTTCGGTCCCGAGAGCAGCATCATCGTCGCCGGCAGCGCGAGGGGGGTGCCGGGCGGCCAGGTGCATCTGCTCTACACCGACCTGCTCGCGAACAGCGGCTGGATCGAGCTCGACTTCGCGCCGATCCCGGACGCCGACGGCATCTGGTACAACGCCTTCCCCGCCGACTTCACGCGGCCGTACGCGGCGATGGCGGTGTACGACAACGTCCAGAGCGGCGTCTGCGTCTACACCGGAAACGGGGCCATCGTCTGGTGTGAATGACCTCGCTTCAGGGCGTGAATGGTGCGCGGCTGTGGGAGGAAGTCGTCATCGGGGTCTTGCGGACCCGAGATGACACATCCGGCGTGAAAGTGCGTGGAGCGTAGCGGTTGCTCCCACAAGGGTCCCCCGATCTAGGGTCGCGAACGACGACGGCGGGGGGAGTCCGAATTTCGCCGCGCCTCTGCGGCCAACGAACGAGGAGAGAGCAATGAAACGCGTCCTATACCCCTGCCTGGCAGCCTTGTGTTCGCTGTCGGCCGCCTGCGGGAGCAACGGAGCGAACACCAACCTCAAGACCGTCTTCTTCCGCAGCATGGCCAATGCTCCGGTCGCAACCCTCACCTTGCAGCGCCAGAACGGCACTCCACTGACCAAGGCCTCGGTGCAGTTCGACACCCGCGCGACCTTCGACGGCTGGCTCCGGGTCGGCCGGACGTCGACCGCGACGCCGAACGCCAGCGGCATCGCCTCGATCGCCCTGACGCAGGGCAGCTACCCGATGACCATCGCCTCCGGCGTGCCGGCCTCGACCGCGCTGGTGGGATCGCTGAACGACTCGCTCTCCATCTCCGCGGACGTCAACCTCACCTACCAGACCTCGCAGCAGAGCTGGACCGTGAACAGCCCGGTGCCGTTCAGCTCCCTGCGCGCGGTGATCTACCAGGTCGACGGCAATGGAAAGGCGATGGTGGGCACGACCTCGGCCCCGATCGACCCGATCGTCCTCGACGCCACGCCGGCGGTGTCAGGCGGGAACGCGACGCAAGCCACCTTCACCACCGAGCTCTTCAAGGGCAGCTACCGGGCGATGATCTTC
>JAIVGS010000168.1 GCA_020201435.1 Myxococcales bacterium | reverse complement strand
CTCTTCTTCGGCGCGCAGGCGTCCTTCAGAGTGTACTTGTAGTAGCCGATCTCGTCGGGCCAATACTCGCCGTCGAAGGGCCAGTACTCGTGCCCCGTCGCCGGCATCGTCGGCCGGTAGAGCGGCTGCGAGTCGAGCCGGCCGCGGACGTTGAAATTCGCCTCCAGCATTTCCTTCTCGCCCTTCGTCGTCTCGAACCCGATGATTTCCTTGTCGCCGTCGAGCACTTCGATCAGGTGCGCCATGTCCGCCAGTCGACCTTTGATGAACTTGCCGGCGACCTGCGCCATCAGCGCCTTCTGCTTGCCGATCAGGTCGAGAAGGTCGACACCCAGCGGGCTTTTCGCCAGTTCAGAATCGTGCTCGACCCGAACGGTTTCCTGATCGAGACGCCCGATGTACCCGACCATCGCCTCGACCCGTTCATTCTTTTGCAGATGGTGCTGTACGGCTTCCGGCAGGCGCACGTCGCCGGGCTGCAACATCTGCCAGTAGGTCTCGATCGGCGGATTCGCGTCGACGATCGCCTTCAGCTGGTCCTTCATCGGCACGTATTCGCGGTTGAACCGGGCGATCACCTCGCGCACCTGCGGGTAGAGGCAGCGCTGGTGGTAGATGATCGCCGTCAGGTTCAACGATTCAGGAACGAACTGATCGGACAGGTGCGGCGAGTGCAGGCTGTGCAGCTTGCCCAGCGCGCCGCCCGGATCGTCGTTCTGCACGTCCGCATATGCGCCTTCGAACAACGCCTCGTCCCAGTGGCGCGAGAAGCGGGGCAGCGCGTCGTACGATTGGCTCGCCTCGGCATAACGCTGCATCGCGTAAAGGGTCCTGCCGAGCGCGAGATGGGTCAGCTCTTTCAGCTCGTCGAGATCCCGATATTTCCCGCCCTCCATCGCGAGGATGCCCCGGAAGATCCCGACCGCCTGCTCCGGCTGCTTGCGCTGGAGCAACAGGCCGTTCAGGTATTGCGCCTGCGGATATGCCGTGCTCTCCGGCGGGACGCCCTTGAGGAACTGCTCCGCCTCGTCGTACTTGCCGGCGCGATAGCCGAGCAGGGCGACGTAATAGTTGATCTTGGCCAGCACTTCCGGAGGCAACCGGCCGAACTGATCGTTGTAGGCCCTGTTGAGGACGTTCGGCCCGAGCACCTCGTCGTGGTACTGCTCGGTCACCGCGACCGCGCCCTCGAGCGCCTTGTAATAGTAGGGATGCGCCGGGCCGGCCTTGATGATCTGGCCGTAATAGAAGAAGGACCCGAATCCGAGCCCGAGCTTGTTCAACGACTGGGCCAGGTAATACTCGGCCTTGAAGCGATTGTCCTCGGCGGCCGCGGTCTCCTCCACCTGGTAGAACCCGATCGCCGCCCGCTGGTTCTTGCCGTCGTTGTAATCCTCGACGGCCTTGTTGAGGACGTCGATCTCCTGCGCCCTCGCCGCAGTCGCGACGACGGCAAAAAGCAAAAGCGCACCACGGAGGCACGGAGGGCACGGAGATTTTTTGTCTTCGCAAATGATCATTTCTCCGTGCTCTCCGTGCCTCTGTGGTGAGAAGTCGCTTTCAAGCTGTCCATCAGAAGAGCCACGAGACCCCACCCTGGAAGGCGATGTTGTTGATCACCTCCGCCGTCGGTTTCGACAGCAGGTCCCGCGCGGCCGAGGAGTTGAGCTTCGCCACCTCGCCCACCGGGCCGAACGCCGACTCGTTGCATCCTCCGGAAAGGCCCGTCGCGCGCGAGGGAATCTCCGCTCCCTCGGCCTGCTCGATCTTCTGCACGTCGGAGAGGTTGCACCCGTTCACCTGCGAGACATAGCCGGAGTACGCCAGATCGCGCAGCTCGAGCCGCACCGTGAACCGCTCGGTCACGAAGACCCGCAGGCCGGCGCCGAGCGACGCCATCGGCCGGAACCCGGTGTCGCCGTACGATCGGCCCGTCCTGGGGTCGGTCGAAGGCCGCAACTGCAGCCGCGTCTTCGCGACGCCGAGGGCCGCGTTGAGATACACGCCCAGCCGCAGGATCTTCCCGTCGAAGACGTTGAGCTTGCCGTAGATCGGCATCAGCTCGAGCCCGCCGACGACGTCGCCCTGCAGCAGGAACGCCTCCGCCGAGTCCGGGGCCTCGTTCGCCTTGGTCAGCAGCTCCTCCGAGAGCGTGCTCTGCTGCGCGATGGGAAAGAACGACGCGCCGAGCTGCGCCGCGAGGTTCTCCCGGATGTGGTACGCGACCTCCGCCGAAAAGCCGGCGTGCACGGTGAACTTCGGATTCACCTGCGCCGCGCCGAAGAACGACAGCTCCCACCGGCCCGCCTCGGTGAACGGCCGCTTCTCCAGCACGTGAATCCGCACCACATCCGGATCCGGCAGCCCGACCTCTTGGGCTGCGGCACTCGCTGCAAAAAGCAACAGCGCACCACAGAGGCACGGAGAGCACGGAGTTTGTTTGTACAAAGTCATTTCTCCGTGTCCTCTGTGCCTCTGTGGTGGGCTTTTTCGCTTTTCATGCTCAGAAGAGGAACGACAGGCCGGAGGCGAAGGTGGCGACCACCGCCAGGTAGCTGCGCGCGGTGCCGGTGGCGGGATCGGTCAGATCGTTCGTCTCCTTGTACGACGACGGAAAGAAGTACCCGCGGACCTCGGTGCGCAGGCTGACCGTGCGGCCGAAGTAGAACCGGAACCCACCGCCGACGAGCCCCACGCCCTTCACCGCGTTGCTGCTCTGGAACGCCGGACATTGATCCTGGGTCCCGGTGTCGGTCCCCGCCACGGCGCAGAGGTTGATCGACTCGCGATGCACCGACGCGACGCCCGCCCCTCCGAGCAGGAAGGCCTGGAAGTGCACGCTCAGCTCCGAGGCGAGATTGAACTTGCCGTAGATCGGCGCCAGCCGCGCCACGCCGAAGGCTCCGTAGCGCAGCTGGTTGTCGTTGGCGAACTCGTCCTTGCATCCCGTATACGGCGTCGCGCTGCAATGATTGGAAGACGGCGTGCGGGCGGGGAGGTGGCTGCGGACATTCACCGCCAGAGCCGAGAGCCAGGTGCGGTGCAGCAGCGCCTCGGCGCCGACGTCGAGCCACTCGCTCGGGTGGTACGCCACGCCGAGCACGCCGCCGTACTGGTCGATCAGCGCGGTGTTGATCGCGGCGTCCAACATCGCCACCGCCTCCCAGCGGCCGGTGACCGCGTGAAGCTTGCGCTGCACCACCGTCGGCGCCCCGTCCGGCCCGTAGACCACTTCCTCGGCGCGCGACGGCAGCGCGGCGAGCAGCAGCACGGCGATCGGGATGTTGCGAGTCAGGGGCATTTCACGCCGTGCACGTCGACATCGTAGCTGACTTTCACGTTGGTTCCCGCCGGCGGCGGTGAGGCGAAGCGCACCACGTTGAGCGGCGCGTTCGAGTTGTCGCACTTCACGTAACTCCACGCCACCGCGGAGGCCGGCGACAGCGCCACCGTCACCGATCCCGCGATCGGCGCGCGCGAGAGCGGGAAGTCCGACCGAAGTCCGCTCGCCTGCAGGCCCAGCTTGCTCAGCGCGGGAGTGTAGTCCTGGTCGCAGATGCTGGACGCGATTCCGCCGGTGCCCTGCGCGACCGCGGCGTACCTCGGCGCGTAGATGGCGGTGAAGTCGACGCCGCCGTCGCTCGCCTGCGACTTGCAACCGTTCCATTGCCCGGTGATCGCGTACCCCTTGGTGGCGCCGGTCGCCGGCGATGGCTGGACGTGGCAACGCTGTGCCTTGCCGAACAGGTCGCGGTCGCACTGGTAGATCGCGCTGCAGCAGGCGCCCGTCGCGGTGGAGTGGCAATCCACTGTATTTCCAGAGCATTTCGCGATGGCCGCGTCGCAGAATCCGACGAACTCGTTGGAGCAGCTGCGGGTCGTGGAATCGGTCGCGACGATGGTCGCGATCCGCGACACGCCGCCGTCCTTCGCGCCGGAGAAGAACCGCGACCAGTAGTCGGTGCTGCCGTAGCCGCGGTTGGTCTGGATGTCCGAGTCCGTGCAGCCTTCGCCCGACATCACGTTCGTCGCGCCGCCCTGGATCGGGCTGCACGACGAGTCTTCCTCGTCGCTGATGATGATGGTGTAGAGC
>JAIVGS010000236.1 GCA_020201435.1 Myxococcales bacterium | reverse complement strand
GTGTAGGCCTGCTCGGTGCCGTAATAGACGATCGGGATACCCGGGATGGTGAAGATGAACGCGAGCGCCTGGGCCAGCCCCGGCTGGGTCCCCAGTGAAAGGAACCGTTGCACATCGTGGTTGTCGACGAAGGTCGGCGTCAGGTTCGGGTTGGGATAGAGGGCAGGATCGGTGAACTTCCCCAACCGGTAGGTCATGTACGAGGTCGGCTTGCCCTGGGCGAAGACGCGCCCGATCTCGCCGTAGAGCGGATACCCGAGCACCGCGGGAAGCTCCGGCGCCGCGCTGGTGCCGAGAAAGCTCGAGACCTTGTGTTCAAGGGCGTCGTCGAGCGCCGGCGGAATCTCGTAGACCTCGCCGAAAGCGAAGAACTGGTTGCGGCCGGTCGCCTTGGCGACGGCCATCATCCCGGGCGCCGCCGCGTCGGTCGAATGGAAGAAGTCGTTCCAGAAATCGTGCGGCACGAACTTGACGGTGTCGACGCGGAAGGCATCGACGCCCACTTCCTTGATCCAGTAGCCGTACGAGTCGCGAAGCGCCTTGCGGACGACCGGGTTCTCCGAGTTCAGGTCGTCGAGATCCGAGATCTGGTACGTCAGCTCCTGGTTGGGATCGTTGTAGTCGGTGATCACCGGCGTCCAGTGGTAGATGGCCGCGGCGCGCTGCGCCGGATCGGTCGCGTCGTTCTGATCGAAGGGCGGTTGCTCCGGCTTGCCGCCCGGCACCGCGGCGGTGTTCTTGACGAAGCCTTTGGTGACGTCGGCGGAGTCGAACGCCGAGTACGTGAAGAAGTTCCCCATGTGGTTCGGGACCACGTCCTGGATCAGGTACATCCCGCGCTTGTGCAGCGCCGCGCTCAGCGCCTTGTAGGTGTCGAGCGTACCCAGGTGCTCGTCGACTTTCTTGAGGTCGCGCGCCCAGTAGCCGTGATACCCGCCTGACTGCTGCAGCGGGTCCCACCACATGTTCGCCACCGGCGGAGTGATCCAGACCGCGGTCGCGCCCAGGCCCTGGATGTAGTCGAGCTGATCGATGAGTCCCTGGAAGTCACCGCCCGAGTACTTGTTGATGTCGTTGGGGTCGAACTCACCCTTCTTCTGGTCGTCGTTCGACTTGTCGCCGTTGGCGAAGCGGTCGGTCATCACCATGTAGACCACCTGCTCCTCCCAGGCGGGCGAGGGTACGTGGAGCAGGCCGGCGCTGTTCTTCGAGCAGGCGGCGAGCGCGACGAGCGCGATCGGGATCAGGCGTTGCATTCGGCCTCCCTGCGTCACGGGCCGGTGATGATAGCCTGCCTTGCATGGCGACGAGATCCTGTCTCGCGATTCTCTTCCTGCTGTGCGGATGCTCCAAGACGGAGCCTTGGCATCCGGGACAGCCCCTCACGCTCGACGTCGGCACCGCGTTTCCCGCCGGGACGGCGGTGCGCGACGCCTACGGCGGCGGCGCCGCGACGGTTTCGTCCTCCGGGTCGGTGACGATCACTCCCGCCGCCGAAGGCGTCGTCCTGCTCGAGAAGGATGGCGCGCAGCCGACGCCCTTCAACTGGGCCGACGCCACCGTCTACTTCGTCATCACCGACCGCTTTCTCGACGGAGATCCTTCGAACAACGGCAGCTACGGGAGAGCGAAGGACGGCGCACAGGAGATCGGCACCTGGCACGGCGGCGATTTCAAAGGTCTCACCTCGAAGCTCGATTACCTCGCGGATCTCGGCGTGACCGCGATCTGGCTTTCGTCGGTCGTCGAGCAGGTCCACGGCTGGGTTGCGGGCGGCACCGGCGACTTCAAGTACTACGGCTACCACGGCTACTGGGCGCTCGATTTCACCCGCCTCGACGCGAACCTCGGGAGCAGCGCAGATCTGCAGGCGCTCGTCGACGGCGCCCACCAGCGTGGAATTCGCGTCCTGCTCGACGTGGTGCTCAACCACCCCGGCTACGCGACCGGCGACGACCTCGTCTCGTACGTGCCGGAAGTCTTCAAGGACGGCACCGGCACGGCCTTCAAGAGCTTCGCGCCGGCCCCGGGCGACAGCCGCGGCTGGCTGGCGTGGAACGACCTCGTCAACTACTCGTCGCCGGACTGGCAGAAATGGTGGACCCCGAGTTGGATCCGGGCCGGCCTGGGCCCGTCAGGCATGTTCAGCCAGCCCGGAACCGACGACCTGACGCGCTCGCTCACGTTCCTGCCCGACTTCAAGACCGAGAGCGGGCAGATCGCGGACGTGCCGCTCTTCTTCTCGCGCAAGAGCGACAGCGGTTTCACGACCGATCTGGGCTACACGGTGCGGCAGTATCTGGTGAAGTGGCAGACCGAGTGGGTCCGGCAATACGGCTTCGACGGCTTCCGCTGCGATACCGCGAAGAACGTCGAGCTCGCCTCCTGGCTCGCCCTCAAGCAGGCCGGCACCGCGGCGCTCCACGACTGGAAGGCGGCGAATCCGTCGAAGAAGCTCGACGACGCGCCGTTCTGGATGACCGGCGAGGTCTACGGACACGGCGCGAACAAGGACAACTACTTCAGCGACGGAGGATTCGATTCGCTGATCAACTTCGACTTCCAGCCGGCGATCCGCGACCTGCTCACCGCCGATGGCACGCTGGCGGCGGGCGCGGCGACGCTCGATACGCTGTACGGCGCGACCGCCGCGAAGATCTCGGAGGACGCGTCGTTCGACGTGCTCTCCTACCTCTCGTCGCACGACACGCGACTGTACTTCGGCGACATCGCGAAGTACGACGCCGGCCAGCAGCGTCAGGCAGCGACCGCGCTCCTGCTAGCGCCCGGCGGAGCGCAGATCTTCTACGGCGACGAGAGCGGCCGCCGCCTGGGACCCACCGGAAGCGACCCGGTGCAGGCCACGCGCTCCGACATGAACTGGGCGTCGGTCGACGCCTCGATCCTCGCGCATTTCCAGAAGCTCGGCGCGTTTCGCAAGCGGCACGGCGCGGTCGGCGCGGGGGCGCACGCGAAGCTGTCGTCGCCGGCGGGGACGTATGCCTTCTCGCGCAAGCTCGGCACTTCCGACGCGGTCGTCGTCGTGTTGACCACGCCCGCCAGTTGACGACCCATGCTGATGCGCCGCGCCCTCCTGCTCGCTCTCGCGTGCGCCTGCGACACGCCGGGTCGCGACGTGCCCGGTCCGCGCGTCGACTTCAACATCGGCGGAATTTCGTTGCACGCCAGCTCGGGGGTGGTGGTGACCGCGAGCGGGCAGCTGACGTTCTACCTCTCCGACCAGCCCGACACCTGCCTCTCGCTCAGGTTCGTTCCGGTGGGAACGGCGACCACGTTTTCGCTGAAGATCGCGCCGCCCGCCGACGGTACGACTCAGGCGACCATCGTCGCGCCCAGGCCTGCGCCCGCCGGCGGCCAGGCCACCGGCACGCTCGTTCGCGCGACCGGCGGCAAGCAGGACGCGAGCGTCGATGCAGCGAACGGGAGCGTCGCGTGGACGGCGAATGCCGACGGCAGCGTCGTGCTCACTTCGATCGACGTCGGTTTCGCCGGCACCACCGACCGGCTGACGACCGCCGGGCTCACGTTGACCGCCTGCAAGCCGTAGCTACTGCAGCCGCCACACGCCGCTCGCGTGCGGGCCGAGCGTCGCTGTCCAGCCCGAAGCGCTCGCCGCGATCGACGCGGCCGGGTCGGCGAACAGCGCCGCCGCCTTGCTCCCTGACGCCGCGAACGGACCCGCGGTCACCGTCGCGTTCGAAAGATTGTGCGCCGCCAGCACCGTCTCCACCGAGGTGCTGCGCACGAACGCCAGCACGCCGGCTGGCGCCGTCAAGAGGTCGAGGCCGCCGCGCGCGAGAGCGCCGCTGCGGTGGCGCGCGTCGATCAAGCGCTGGTAGCGCGACCAGAGCGATCCGGAATCGCCCTGCTGCAGCTTGACGTTCGCCGTCGACCGTCCGTTGGCGAAAGGAGTCCAGGGCGAGCCGGTCGTGAATCCGCCGCCCGCGCCGTCGTCGCTCCACGGCATCGGCGTCCGCTTGGCCAGGTCGCCATTCTGGAAACCGTTCTGCAGTCCGACCTCCTCGCCGTAGTAAATGAAGGGCGTGCCGGGCAAGGTGAGCAGGACGGCCGCGGCTGCTGACATCGCGGCGGTGTCATTCCCCAGCGCGCTCGCGGCGCGGACCATGTCGTGGTTGGTGAGGAACGGCACGTCGGTCGCGCCGGCCGGGTAGGCGGCCTTTGCTGCGCCCAGCACGCCGGCGATACCGGTGGCATTACCCGACTGCCCCGCCGCGATGATCGCGCCCGCGAGCGGGAAGTCGAACGCGAGGGGGAGCTCGTCGCCGCCGGGCACCGCGGTGGTCGAGCCGTAGTAGGCGGCGATCGTCGAGGTGTCGGCCCATGCCTCGCCGACCAGCGTCGCCGAAGGCTTCACCGACCGCACGTACGCGGAGAAGTCCTTCCAGAAGGCGTGCGTCTCGGTCTGGTCCTGCTGCCCCGAGCCGCCGCCGTTCTCGACCAGGTAGCGCGCCGCATCGAGGCGAAAGCCGTCGACGCCGCGGTCGAGCCACAGCTTCGCGATGCGCTTGACCTCGTCCGCCACCGCCGGGGTACGGTAGTTCAGGTCCGGCATGCTTCCCGAGAAGAGGCCGTAATAGTAACTGCCGCCCGACGCGTGCCAGGTGTCGCCGCCCCCGAAGGGAGGGGTCCAGCCGAGATCGGTCGCGCTCCACACGTACCAGTCGCGATGCGCGCTGGACGGGCTGCTCTTCGAATCGACGAACCACGGATGCTGCGAGCCGGTGTGGTTGAGCACCAGGTCGAGGATCACCTTGATGCCGCGCTGGTGCGCCGCGGCGATCAGCGCGTCGAAGTCGGCGCTGGTGCCGTAGGCGGGGTTGATCGACTCGTAGTCGCTGGTGTCGTAGCCGTGGTAGCTGGGCGAGGCGAAGATCGGCATCAGCCAGATCGCGTCGACGCCGAGGTCGGTGCCGGTCGATGGGTTCCCGTCGTTGAGGTAGTCGAGGCGCGAAGTGAGGCCCTTGAGATCCCCGATGCCGTCGCCGTCCGAATCCTGGAAGCTGCGAACGAAGACTTCGTAGAACACGGCGCCGTTCGGCCAGGCGTCGAGCGCCGGCGGAGCCAGCGGCGGCGAGGCGATGACCGGGAGAGGCGCAGGTGGATGCGATCCACCGCAGGCCGCGACATAAAGAAACGTGACGAGAGCCTGTCGCATCGGCGCGGACGATACCACGCGATGCGCGCGGAGATTCCGTTCGCCCGCCATTTTGGGCAAGCAGATCCTGCGCGTCGATCCGCCTGGAGGCGTTGCCTAAGCCTTCGCGATCGCCCGGACGGCCGCGACCGCCTGATCCACTTCTTCCGGCGTGTTCATCAGCCCGGCCGAGAGCCGCGCGTAGCTGACGGCGTACGGGCTGGTGCTGGCGATGATCCGCCGCTCGAGCAGCCGCTCCACGACGTCGTCCGGCTTGAGGCCCTCGACCTCGAAGCAGGTGATGCCCGCCGAGAGCGCCGGATCGCGCGGCGTGCGCAGCGTCACCCCGCGGATACCCGCCAGGCCCTCCTTGCAGCGCTGGTTCAGCTCGCGGACGCGGGCGGCGACGCGGGCGCGGCCCATCTGCTGGTGCATGCGGAAAGCCGCGCCCATCGCCCACTGGTGCTCGTAGGCGAGAAAACCGCCCGGCGTGACGCGGTTGGGGTTGGTCGGGCCGCGCGGGAGGCGATCTTCTTTCCAGGCGACATAGCTCTCGACGTCGGAGAACGACGGTACCAGCGGCTCCAGCCGCGCCCACGCCGGCGTTTTTCCCCAGACGATGCCGGTGCCGCGCGGCCCGAAGATCCACTTGTGCGCGCCGGCGCAGAAAAAGTCGCAGCCGAGCTCGGCGACTGATTCCTCCGCCGCGCCGATGCCGTGCACGCCGTCCACGACCAGGAGCACGCGCTCGGCCTCGGAGCGGCCCTTGTTCGCCTCTTCCACGACCTGCGCGATCCGGCGCACCGGCAGCTTGATCCCGGTGCTGGAGTGAACCCAGGTGATCCCGAGCGCGCGCGTGGCCGGACGGATCGCCTGCCGGACGCGGTCGACGATCCCATCCGCGGTCGCGCTGGCCGCGTCGTCGAAGAGCGCGAACTTCCGCACCGACGCGCCATTGCGCTGGGTGGAGAGCCGGATCGCCTCGTGGTGCACGACGTGGTCGTGCGTCGTCACCAGCACCTCGTCGCCGGGCTTGAGGCGCAAGCCGTGGTAGACGAGCGCGAGGCCGGTGGTGGTGTTGGGCGTGAGCGCGATCTCGTTCTCCCGCCCGCCGAGGTACGCCGCCACGTCATCGCGTACCTTGCGCTGCACGTTCTGCGCTTGCCCCTCGAACATGCCGCGCTCGACGGTGAGGAACGGGCTCTCGTCGAGTACCGTGCGGAAGGCCTCGATCGCGTCGCGGACCGGCGCGGGATGCGAGGCGATGTAGAATCCCGCCAGATGGATGTACCGCGGCGAGAGCCTGAACTGCGCCCGGACCTTGCCCCAGTCGTCCAGACGGGGCGCGGCCGGAGCGCGCGCTTCGACCGCCGCGAGCAACCGGGCGGGCAGGAGCACGGCCGCGCTGTTGAGCGCGAGGAAACCACGACGCGAGGTGTGTGGCATGGGCCCCCCAAAGGTGGTCGGGCGGCCATCCTACGCCTAACAGCTTGCTGACGGGTTGGGCGCTCGGGATCGCCTTCAAGCGTACCCGGCATTCACGGTCGTCGCTCCGGCGGACCTGATGCTCCTGGATGCCGCGACAGGATAGGATTGAGCGCCACAATGGCGCGGCTCGACGAGTTCGCCCCGGAGCATCAGTTCAACGAAGTGCACGCGATCCGCGTTCGTGCGGCCAGGGACCGCGTGTACCGCGCCATCAAGGAGGTGACCGCAGGCGAGATTGCGCTGTTCCGCACCCTGACCTGGATCCGCCGCCTCGGGCGGGAGGGCGAGGAGAGCATCCTCGCCCCGCCTCCGCACGAGCCGATCCTCGGCGTCGCGACGCGAACGGGATTCGTCATGCTCGCCGACGAGCCCGAGCAGGAGATCGTGATCGGCACCGTCGTCATCTTGCCGGCCGGCGCGCCCAGGCCGCGCACGGCGGAGGAGTTCAAGCAGATCGCGGGACCCGGCTTCGCCAAGGCGACGATGAACTTCCGTCTCGAGGACGCGGGCGACGGCGCCGTGGTCGTATCCACCGAGACGCGAGTCCACGCGACCGATGCGCAGTCGCGGCGCCGGTTCCGGACCTACTGGACGTTCATCCGGCCCGGGAGCGGCATTCTCAGGCGAATGTGGCTCCGCGCGATCCGACGACGCGCGGAAGCGCCAAACTTCTGAACGAACTCCTCGATGAGGCTAGAACGAACTTCGGCATCAACGGTACGACGAAAAGGCAGCGGTGGTGCTCAACGTGCGCCAGGGTTTCCACCGGAAGCCGCGGTGCCCAGACCGATCACTTATTCTGCGGAGCCTGCCGTGACTCCGGCCGGACCGGTGATCTCGGCGGACTTCGACGGGGATGCATCTCCGGCCGCACCGCCGGCGTAGATGGCCGTATCACCAGACGAGAACGTGGACGGAAGGGCATCCGTGGGCGCGCGGTTCTTCGCGGGCGACGCCTCGGCTGGCGCGCTGGGCTTGAATGCGGCACTCTGCGACGGTTGCAGCGTCGCCGACGTCGTGAATGCGGGCGTGCCGGCGCCCTGGTCGCCGCCGCCGCAAGCAGGCGCCACTATCGCGGTGATCATCGCGAAAAGCATTGGCCAACAAGATTTCCGGATTGAAAGCATTGAATTCTCCTCTAATGCAACGTCCAGGTGTAGGTACTATTGTTCGCAATCGAAGCTCCGCAAGCCGGTCCCCAATAAATGGTCTGGCCCACGTTCAAGGCGTAGAGGTCGCGGTATGCAGCGGTGACGTTGCTGAGCGTGAATGTGTAACCGGGCGGGATCGTCAGCGACCCGAGCCTGTCCGTACCCCACGTGTTGTAGGTACAGCCGTTCGGATATACCGGATCGTAGAGGTATCCGACGGTGTAGGCGCTGCTGTTCACGACCTTCAGGCACCCGGTATTCGACGGCATGTTCAGCGTCAACGTATAGAGCCCGCCGGCCGTGACGGAGATCCCGTATTGCGTCCAATTAACGGTGTCCGATGCGACAGCTTTTACGTCATACGAACCGGCTGGAATCGCGGTCAGCGTCAACGAGCCGCCCGCGGCGATGGCCGACGACAACTGGTTCTGACCCCAGGAGCCCGACGACGATGGCGACACGTAAAGCTCGGTGATGCCAAAGCAGTGATTGTTCACGATCTTCAGCGACCCCTGCGGCGCGTCGACGAGCGTCCAGGTGAAGAGTCCGCCGGCCGTCAGGGAGACCGCGGACTGGGTCTGCCAGTAGGTGATGCCGTTCGAGGCGATTGCCTTGAGGTCGTAGGAGCCCGCGGGAATGTTGATCAGCGTGAATGCCGCACCCGGGGCGATGGAGCCGGTCAACTGGTTGGCCCCCCAATTGCCCGACGACGCCGGCGACACATACAGTTGCGCGACGGTATTGCTGCTGCTGTTGACCACCTTGAGCGACGCTGTTGTTTGCTGCTGTGAGGTGAAGTTCGCGGTCACCGAGCGGTCCCCGTTCACGGTGACGTTGCAGGCGGCGCCGATCGCCGAGTCGCAGCCGGTCCAGCCGGCAAAGCTCGAGCCTGAATCGGCGACGGCGTTCAGGGCGACGGCGGTGCCGTGGGCAGTGGACGCGCTGCACGTCGCGCCGCAGCTGATCCCTCCGCCGCTCACGGTGCCCGAGCCGTTCCCACTCTTTTGCACCGTGAGGATGTGCTGCTGCTGCTGCACGGTCGCCGTGAAGTTCGCCGTGACGGCGCGGTCGGCGTTGATGGTGAGACTGCAGGTGGTGCCGGTCGCGGAGTCGCAGCCGCTCCAACTTGCGAATGTCGAGCCCGCATCGGCCGCGGCGCTGAGCGTCACGGCGGTGCCGTGGGCGATGGACGCGGTGCAGGTCGCGCCGCAGTTGATCCCCCCGCCGGTCACGGTGCCCGAGCCGGTTCCGGCCCTTTGCACGCTCAACGAATGATTCGTGCCCCCGCCGCCGCCCCCGCCTCCGCTCTTCCCGCCACACCCAGCCAACAGCAACGACGTGACCAATATACGAATCACGTTCTTCCGCATGATCGTCCCCCCTGCGTCAACCCGTCGGACGTTCAGCGGCTGCGATCGATCTGATCAAAACGCAGAAATGCCGCTGACCTTAACGTGCAGGATTGTGGATATCCATCGCGATAATCGCGAACGCGAGCCTGGGCCCCCCGGCACAGCTCCAAACAGCTGAGAGGGCTGTACACCGATCGCTCGCGGGCTGTCAACGCGCACGACGGCTGCGCGCGACTTGTAGTTTCACAACTCGGGCAGAGCCGTTCCCGCGCAGCGCGACAGTTTCTGATTTGCTGGCTACGGGCCTCGAATTCCCTTAAAACTGCCGATTCGATTGCAATGACAACCATTCGCCTGAGAGGAACGTCCCGGGCATGATGTGGCTGGTCAGACTCGCGCTCAAGCGCCCCTACACCTTCGTGGTGATGTCGATGCTCATCGTCATCGTCGGGGTGCTGACCATCTCGCGGATGCCGACCGACATCTTTCCCGACGTCGACATCCCGGTCATCTCCATCGTCTTCAACTACTCGGGCCTCTCGCCCGAGGACATGGAGAAGCGGATGGTGAACAACTTCGAGCGCGGGCTCACCACCACCGTCAACGACATCGAGCACATCGAGAGCTTGACGCTGACCGGAGTCGCGGTGGTGAAGGTCTTCTTCCAGCCGGCCGCCAAGATCGAGGCTGCCACCGCTCAGGTCACGGCGATCGCGGGGGCGGCCATCCGCTCGATGCCGCCGGGCACCAGCCCGCCGTTCATCATCCGCTACAGCGCGGCGAACGTGCCGATCCTCCAGATCGCGCTGGGCAGCGAGAGCCTCTCCGAACAGCAACTCTTCGACTACGGCGTCAACTTCATCCGCGCCGACCTGACCACGGTCCCCGGCGCGCAGCTGCCGTGGCCATACGGCGGCAAGCAGCGGCTGATCATGGTCGACATCGATCCGCAGCGGCTGTTCGCCTGGGGCCTCTCGCCGCGCGACGTGAACAACGCGCTCGCCACCCAGAACGTCATCGTGCCGACGGGCACCGCCAAGATCGGCGGCAACGAGTACCCGCTGGTGCTCAACGCCAGCCCGGATCTGCTCTCGGAGATCGCGAACATCCCGGTCAAGACGGTGAAGGGCACCACCGTCTACGTGCGCGACGTGGCCCACGTGCGCGACGGGAATTCGCCGCAGACCAACATCGTCCACGTCGAGGGCCAGCGGTCGGTCCTGATGAGCGTCCTCAAGCAGGGCGCGTCCAGCACGCTGGACGTGGTGCGGACCATTCGCGAGCGGCTCCCGACCATCCTTTCGCGCCTTCCCAAGGAGCTGAAGGTCGCGCTGCTCTTCGATCAGTCGGTCTTCGTCCGCGCGTCGATCGAGTCGGTGGTGAAGGAGGCGCTGATCGCCGCCGGCCTGACCGCGCTGATGCTGCTCATCTTCCTCGGGAGCTGGCGCAGCACGATCATCGTCCTGATCTCGATTCCTTTGTCGATTCTGGTGGCGATCCTGGTGCTGGCGGCGCTGGGCGAGACGCTGAACGTGATGACGCTGGGAGGCATGGCGCTGGCGGTCGGCATCCTGGTCGACGACGCGACCGTCGAGATCGAGAACGTCCACCGCAACATGGCGCAGAAGAAGCCGATCCTGCGCGCCATCCTCGACGGCGCCTCCGAGATCGCGACGCCGGCGCTGGTGTCGACGCTCTGCATCTGCATCGTGTTCGTGCCGGTGGTGTTCATCGCGGGCTCCGCCAAGTTCCTCTTCGTGCCGCTGGCCATGTCGGTCGTGTTCGCGATGCTCACCTCGTACTTCCTGTCGCGCACGCTGGTCCCGACGATGATGCACCACCTGATGGCTCGCGAGGCGGAGCGGCACCTCCACGAGGACCACGCCCCCGAGCCCACGACGGTGCCGGGCCGGTTCATCGCTGCCTTCGAGGCCGGGTTCGCGCGCCTGCGCGACCGGTACGGCGGCATGCTGGCGTGGTCGCTCGAGCACCGCCAGGTGGTGGTGATCGGGTTTCTCGCGTTCGTCGCCGCCTCGCTTTCGCTCCTGCCGTTCGTCGGCCGCGACTTCTTTCCGACCGTGGATGCCGGCCTGATCAAGCTGCACGTGCGCGGCGTGCCCGGCACGCGCATCGAGGAGACCGAGCGGAAGTTCGTCCAGATCGAGGACACCATTCGCACCGTGATTCCGCCGGGGCAGATCGAGACCCTGCTCGACAACATCGGCATTCCCTACTCGGGCCTGAATCTCTCGCTGTCCGAAGGCGCGCTGATCTCCGCCGCGGACGGCGAGATCTTCATTTCGCTCAAGAAGGACCACTCGCCCACGCCGGAGTACGTCCGCAAGCTGCGCGAGGTGCTGGAGCACACGTTCCCCGAGCAGACGTTCTTCTTTCTCGCGCCTGACATCTCCACCCAGGTCCTGAACTTCGGGCTGCCGGCGCCCATCGACGTGCAGGTGGTGGGAGCGATCGGCAACGAGAAGGCGACGTTCGGCGTGGCGAAGCAGATCGGCGCGAAGGTCGCCGAGATCCCCGGCGCCGTCGATGTGCACATGGCGCAAGTGCCCGAGCAGCCCGAGCTCCGCATCGACGTCAACCGGACCATGGCCGGCGAGCTGGGACTCACCGAGAAGGACGTGGCCAGCGACCTCCTCGTGGCGCTCGCCTCCAGCGCGATCGTGCAGCCCACGTACTGGCTGGACAAGCGCGGCGTGCAGTATCTGGTGGCGGTGCAGGCGCCGCAGCGCAACATCGATTCGATCGCGGCGTTGAACACGCTGCCGCTCTCCAGCAACGGCTCGCAGACGCAGATGCTCTCGAACGTGGCTTCGATCTCGCGCACCGACGGCCCCGTGAACATCACGCACTACAACATCGCCCGCACCTACGACGTGCAGGCGAACGTCGACGGCACCGATCTCGGCTCGGTGGCGGACAAGGTGCAGAAGATCGTCGACGAGATGAAGCGCGATCTGCCCCGCGGCACCGGCGTGCACATCAAGGGCCAGGTGGAGAGCATGCAGTCGTCGTTCCGCGGCCTCGGCTACGGGCTCATCTTCGCGATCGTGCTCGTCTATCTGCTGATGGTGGTGAACTTCCAGAGCTGGCTCGACCCGCTCGTCATCCTGATGGCGCTCCCGGGCGCGCTCGCCGGCATCTGCTGGATCCTGTTCCTCGCCCGCACCACGCTGTCGGTGCCGGCGCTGATGGGGTCGATCATGTGCGTCGGCGTCGCGACGTCGAACAGCATCCTGGTGGTCACGTTCGCGAACGACATGCGCGTGCACGGGTTCGACTCCACGAAGGCCGCGCTCGCCGCCGGCATGACCCGGCTGCGGCCGGTGATCATGACGGCGCTGGCGATGATCCTCGGCATGCTGCCGATGTCGGTTGGCCTCGGCGAGGGCGGCGAGCAGAATGCGCCGCTCGGACGCGCCGTGGTCGGCGGCCTCTTGCTCGCGACCGTGACCACTCTGTTCTTCGTGCCGGTGATGTACAGCATCCTGCGCAGGAAGCCGCCCGCGACGGTCGATCCGGTGCTGGAGGAAGCATGAGCGAGCGGCCGGCCGAGCACCGCCTCGATTTCGACCTGCCGGCGGCGACCGCGGTGCCGAAGAAGCGGTTGGCCAAAGTAACGGTCGCGGTGGCGCTGGTGCTCGCGGCTGCTTTCGCGGTCGGTTACTTCGAGCGGCGCCGATCGGCCGCGACGCTCGCCAAGGCGACCGAGGCTTCGCAACACGCGGTGCTGCGCGTCGAGGTCGTGACGCCGAAGGTCCTCGCGAGCGATCGCGCGCTGCAGCTTCCCGGCAGCGTGCAGCCGCTGCAGGCGACGCAGATCTTCGCCCGCGCCAGCGGTTACGTGCGCAAGTGGAAGGCCGACATCGGCGACAAGGTGAAGGAAGGCCAGGTCCTCGCCGAGATCGAGACGCCGGAGCTGGACCAGGAGCTCGCGCAGGCGCGCGCGCAGCTGATGCAGACGCAGGCGTCGGAGGCGCAGGCCAAGGCCAACCGCGATCTCGCGCTCGCCAACCTCGGTCGCGCGCGTCGCCTGGCGCCGTCGGGCGTGGTGTCGAAGGCGGAGCTCGATCAGGCCGAGGCCCAGGCGTCGGTCGGCGAGGCCAACATCAAGGTCGCGGCGGCCAACGTGGGCGCGGCGCAGGCCAACATCCGCCGGCTGATGCAGCTCAAGGCGTTCGCGAGCGTGACGGCGCCGTTCGCGGGCACGATCACGCAGCGCACGGTGGAGGTCGGCACGCTCGTCTCCGCCGCGAACGGTCAGCCGTTGTTCCGCATTGCCGCGATGGATCCGGCGCGCATCTTCGTGCAGATTCCGCAGGACGTGGCCCCGGGAGTACGGCCCGGCGTGGCGGCGGCCGTCAGCGTGCGCGAGTACCCGGGGCGGAAGTTTCAAGGCGTCGTCACGCGCGCCTCCGGCGAGCTCGACCCGTCCACGCGCACGATGACCACCGAGATTCGCGTGCCGAATCAGGACGGCGCGCTGATGGCCGGCATGTACGCCGAGGTGTCCTTGTCGTTGCCCCTCGCGCACCACGTGCTGGAAGTTCCCGCGACGGCGCTGCTCAGCGACGCCCGCGGCCAGCACGTCGCGCTGGTCGAGAACGGCAAGCTGCACCTGCAGCCAGTCGTGGTCGAACGCGACAACGGCGCCACCATCGACGTCTCGAGCGGGCTTACCGGCAACGAGTCGGTCGCGAGGATCGGCAGCGCAGCCTTCGTCGAGGGGATGCAGGTCGAGGTCAGGCCGTCGGCGAAGGCGTCGCCGTAGGTTCGGTGCGCTAAAGTCCTGACCGGCGGCGCGCCCTGCGGTCCAGGTAGACGGCGAGCACGAGCAGCATTCCGGTGATACTCCCGGCCGCCGATTGACAACCCGAGCCGGTCGAAGCTTTCTTCCCGGGAGCAGGAGCGGAAACGTCGACTGCAGCCACCGCGCCGGCCTGGAAGGTGGCAGAGGTCGCCAGGATCGAAATCGGGGCGGCCGCCGTCATCGGCGCAGAGGACGCCGCCGATACGATCAGCGTGGTCGAATCGCCGGAGATCAACGGCTGGCCGAGCGATGCGGTGACTCCGGCCGGCAGTCCGTCGACATGAATCTGCAACGGCTCCGGCGCGCCGCTCAAAACAGACGCACCGAGGTGAAAAGTGGCCGATTGCCCCGCCACAAGCTGCAAGCGGGGAGGATCGACGACGATCGCGAACGGATCTGGTGGAACGCAACCGGGCATGCGGAACGCCGCGATCCGCGTGCCCGGGCCGAATTCGCCGGCGAACTGCGTGGTGAACCAGAACGTGCAGTCGTCGATGGGGTCGACTTGCATCGAAGAGTAGTCGCCCCAACGCGGACCACTGGTTTGTGAGAACGCCCCGGCGTGGAGGATCGTCTCCGCAGCGGTCATCAACCCCGGTGAATCGGTAGCCAGACGACCCGTGACGCGGATATCCGGGTGGATGGAGGACGACGACACGTTGTAGCCGATCGCCACGTCGCCCATGCGATCCATCGCTGCCGAGGGCATGAGGCGGTGGTCGGCGTCCGGGGCGTACGTTCCCTGCTGGTAGACCGACGGGTTGCCGTCGCTGCCGAGGCGCAACTCGTACCAGCGGATTCCGGTTACGCCTTGCACATCGGCAGAGTGGGTCACGAGGAACGATTCGTGATCGCCGAAATTCCGGTAGGTGACACGATTCATGACCGTGGACCCGCCGCTTCCGAGCAGTTGTGAAGTGCCGGCCTGTGGTACGCCGACGCTCGTCGGCGGGTACCATGGTG
>JAIVGS010000167.1 GCA_020201435.1 Myxococcales bacterium | reverse complement strand
TGACGACCGCGTCCGCGCCCGCGATCGACCACGGCGCGCTCCCGAAGCGCGGCAGCTTCACCACCTCGTCGCCGCGCTCTTCCAGAGCCTTCGTCAGCTCGGTTCCGATCAGCCCGCTCGCTCCCGCAATCGCGACTCTCATGCGCTAGAGTGTGCCACGTGAACCAGCTTTGTTGGGTGACACTTCAAGTCGGCGACGTCGAGGCCGCGCGGCGGTTCTGGCGGGAGATCATCGGCCTGCCCGAGAAGTCGTACAGCCCCGGCTGGGTCGAGCTCGAGCTGCGCCCCGGCCTTCTGCTCGCGCTCCATCCGGTCTTCTATCCGAAAGCGCTCGAGAAACGCGGCTACGATCGCGGCGGCCCCGTGATGGGCATCCAGGTCTCGAACCTCGACGAGATGGGCGCGCTGGTCGAACGCAACGGCGCCCGCGCCCTGTCGACCGCGCACGCGATCCCCAACGGCCGCTCGCGCGACTTCGAGGATCCGGAAGGCTACGTCTTCGAGCTGGTGGAGCTTGCCGGAACTCCCTGACGTCACCGTCTATGTAGAGGCGCTGCAGGCGCGCGTCCAGGGCCAGAAGCTGCTCGGCATCCGCGTCGCGAGCCCGTTCGTGGTGCGGACGTTCGATCCGCCGCTCTCCGCGGCGGCCGGCAAGAAGGTCCTCGGATTGCGGCGGCTGGGGAAGCGGATCGTCTTCGAGCTCGAAGACGGCCTCTTTCTCGTCATCCACCTGATGATCGCGGGCCGCTTCAAGTGGGTCGAGTCGAAGGCGCGGATCCCCGGCAAGCTCGGCCTCGCGGCGTTCGATTTCGAGAGCGGGACGCTGCTCCTGACCGAAGCCGCGACCAAGAAGCGAGCTTCGATCCATGTGACGCGGTCTCTGGACGAATTCCAGCGCGGAGGGATCGAGCCGCTGCAGTGCACGCTCGCCGAGTTCGACAAGGCGCTGCGCAGCGAGAACCACACGCTCAAGCGCGCGCTCACCGATCCGCGGCTCTTTTCCGGGATCGGCAACGCGTACTCGGACGAGATCCTCCATCGGGCCAAACTCTCGCCGGCGATGCTGACGCAGAAGCTCTCCGGATCGGAAGCGCAGCGGCTGTTCGAGGCGACCCGGGCGGTGCTGATCGAGTGGACCGATCGGCTCCGCGAGGACTCGCACGGCAAATTCCCCGAAAAAGTGACCGCGTTCCGGCCGGAGATGGCCGTTCACGGCAAGTACAGGCAGCCGTGCCCGGTGTGTGGCACTTCCGTACAGCGGATCGCGTACGCCGACAACGAGACCAACTACTGCCCGCGCTGCCAGACCGGTGGCAAGCTTCTCTCGGACCGCTCGCTGGCGCGGCTGCTGCACGACGACTGGCCGAAGACGATCGAGGAGCTCGAAGAGCGCTTTCCCAAGCGAAATTCGTAGCTCCCGGGTACTCGCGCCTTCAGTTCTCGAACGCGTCACTTCGCTGGACGCGTCCTGACCGCGGCACTTTCCGCCGCGGCGGCGGCGGTGCGCCGGCGAGCTGCCGCGCCTTCCGCGCCAGCTCGCGATACGGCGGCAGGTGCGGCTGCAACAGCGCGCGCTGCATCGCTTTTTCGTCGGCGCCGCGCGGGACGTGCACCGGCTTGCCCGTATTCGGGTGGTACCCCGAGTAGTACATGTCGGTCGCGAGCGTCATCGGCGTCGGCGTGAAGTCCTGGACCTGCTGCGGCCGCCAACCGTTCTCGGCCAGGTAGTCCGACAGCTCGACCATGTCCTTCACCTCGCAGCCGGGATGGCCCGAGATGAAGTACGGGATCAGGTACTGCTCCTTCCCCGACTCCGCGCTGTACTTCTCGAACAGCTCCTTGAAGCGGACGAACATCTCCTTGCCCGGCTTCTTCATCGTCCGCACCACGCCCGGCGAGATGTGCTCGGGCGCGATCTTCAGGTGCCCGCCGACGTGGTTCGCGACCAGCTCGCGGATGTACTCGTCCCCGTGCTTCTGGTCGGCGAACGCGAGGTCGTAGCGCACGCCGCTGGCGACGAAGGCTTTACGAACCCCCGGCACTTCGCGCGCCTTCTTCATCAACTGAATCAAAGGCGCGTGATCGGTTCCAAACTTCTCGCACACCGTCGGGTAGACGCACGAAGCCCGCCGGCACGCCTGGTGCCACTCCTCGTCGGTACAGACCATGTGCCACATGTTCGCCGTCGCGCCGCCGATGTCGCTGACCACGCCGGTCCATCCGGGCAGCTCTTTCAGCGACTCGATCTCCCGCAGCACGCTCGCTTCGCTCCGCGAGACGACGTCGCGACCCTGGTGCTCGGTGATGCAGCAGAAGCTGCATCCCGCAGCGCACCCGCGCATGATCGTGACCGAGAACCGGATCTGCTCCCACGCCGGAATCTTGCGCTCCGCGTACATCGGGTGCGGCAGCCGCGTGAAGGGCAGCTCGTACTCCGCGTCGATCAGCTCGGTCGAAGGCGGCGGCGCCGGCGGGTTCACGTAGACCAGCTCGCGGCCGTGCTTCTGGATCAGGATGCGGGCGTTGTCCGGGTTGTGCTCGAGATGGTAAAGCCTTGAAAACTCGGCATAAATCTTCTTGTCGGCGACGATCTCCTCGTAGGAGGGCAGGACGATCTCGTCGCGATCGCTTTTCCCGGCGAGGTACCGCCAGTTGTCGTCGTCGCGAAAGCGCACCGCCGTTCCGCGCACGTCGGTCAGGCCGCAGATGTCCTCGCCGGCCGAAAGCCGCGCCGCGATCTCGAGGATCGGCTGCTCGCCCATCCCGTAGACGAGGATTTCGGCGGGGCAATCGACCAGGATCGAGTGGCGGACCCGATCGCTCCAGTAGTCGTAGTGAGCGAGCCGCCGCAGCGACGCTTCGACGCCGCCGATCACGACCGGCACGTCGGGAAATAGTTTTTTTACCTTTCGCGCGTAGACCGCGGTGGCGTAGTCCGGGCGTTTTCCCGGCGCGGCGTCGGGCGTGAAGGCGTCGGAGGACCGCCGTTTCTTGCCGGCGGTGTAGTGGTTCACCATCGAGTCCATGTTGCCGCTCGATACGCCGAAGAAGAGCCGCGGCCGCCCGCACTTGCCGAAATCTTCGAGCCCGCTCGCCTCGTCCCAGCGCGGCTGCGAGACGATCCCAACCTTGTACCCTCGGGAAGCGAGCAGCCGGCCGATCAGCGGCACGCCGAAGGTAGGGTGATCGACGTACGCGTCGCCGTTGATCAGGACGACGTCGAGCTGCTGCCAGCCGCGGGCGCGGGCCTCGTCGAGCGAAAGCGGCAGGTACGCCTCCGCCTCTTTGCGGCGCGCGCCGATGTTCACCAGGGCCGGCATCGTCGTCCGCTTATAACGGTCGGCCCCATGTAGGTAAATTCCCTCCAGCCGATTTTCTCTCCGTATCGCGCGGAATTGCCCCGCCCTGTCTGGTATCCTGCGCAGACACATGTCCGACGTCACGACGCCGTTTCCGCCGGAAGAAGTCGCGCCGCCGCCGGTCGATCCGCTCGCCGGAGACTGGTCCGACGGAATGCGCGGACCGGTGCGCGCGCTCGGGATCCCCGAGCCGAAGCGCCTCCTGCTCGAGGGTCTGCCGCAGCCGCTGCCGCCCGCGCGGCCCGCGATCCCGGAGCCGCCGAAAGCGCCGCCCGCCGAGGTCGTCGAGGCGCCCGCCGCGTGGAGCGCCACCGAAGACCCGCTCCAGTCCGCTCCGCCGCCCGCGTCCGAGCCGCCGTCGGTCGTCATCACGTTTTCCGAGCCGCCGCCGGCTGAGGCCTCAGACCTCAGCCCTCAGGCCTCAGGAACGGTTTCACAAACCGACGTGACGCCGCCCGCACCGGCGCCGGCGTTCCGGCCGGAGATCACGCAGCCGCAAGCATTCCCCGAGCCGAGGCCGGCGCCGCCGATGGACGTGACGCCGCCCTCGGCCGCTCCGGCGTTCCAGCCGGAGTTGACGCCGACGGTGCCGGCGCCCGCGTTGCAGCCGGAGTCCGCCGCAGCGCCGGTCGCGTCGGACCAGGCTGACGTGACGCCGTCGCTGCCGGTGCCGGCGTTCGTCCCACCGCAGCCGCCGGCCGAAGTGAAAGCCGACGACTGGAGCGCGCCGCCGCCGCCGGCCGAGGTGAAGGCCGACCAGTGGACAGGGCCGCCGCCGCCGGCCGAGGTCAAGGC
>JAIVGS010000339.1 GCA_020201435.1 Myxococcales bacterium | reverse complement strand
GCCGCTCGAGGCCGCGGTCAAGCTCGACGCGGAGAGCGGGCGCGCGCACCTGCTGCTCGGGACGGCGTACCAGAGCCTGGGCAAGAACAAGGCGGCGGCGAGGGCGTACCAGCGGTACATCGAGCTCGAGCCGTCCGGCGAGTTCGTCAAGGACGTGCGGCTGATCCTCGCGAATCTCGCCCATTCGGGTTAACACACGCTCCATGCGCGTGCTGGGCATCGAGACGAGCTGCGACGAGACCGCGGCGGCGGTCGTCGAGGTCTCCGACGCGGCGACCGAGCGCCCGCGCGCCCGGGCGCTGTCGGACGTGGTGCACACGCAGGCGGACGTGCACGAGCGGTTCGGCGGGGTCGTGCCGGAGCTGGCCTCGCGAGATCACCTGCAGCGCGTGCTGCCGGTGATCGACGAGGCGCTGCGCAAGAGCGCGACGGCTTTGGACGATCTCGACGGCATTTCGGTGACGCGAGGGCCGGGCCTGGTCGGCGCGCTCCTGGTCGGCGTACAGGTCGGGAAGTCGCTCTCGGCGGCGTCGGGACGGCCGTTGGCCGGCGTCAACCACATCGAGGGCCACCTGCTCGCGGTGCTCCTCGGCGACGACGCGCCTTCGCCGCCGTGGCTCGGCCTGGTCGTCTCGGGCGGGCACACCTCGCTGTACGAGGTGCGTTCACTCGGGTCCTACCGCGCCCTCGGCCACACGCTCGACGACGCCGCCGGTGAGGCGTTCGACAAGGTCGCCAAGCTTCTCGGCCTGCCGTATCCGGGCGGGGCGCACATCGATCGGCTCGCCGCCGAAGGCAATCCGCGCGCGATCGACTTTCCCCGCGGCCTGTCGAAGCGGAGCAAGACGGAGCTCGACTTCTCGTTCAGCGGCTTGAAAACTGCCGTGCTCCATCACGTGCGCGAGCATGGGGTAGGGAACCTTCCTGATCTGTGCGCGAGCTTCCAGGAGGCCGTCTGCGACGCGTTGACCCAACGGGCCGTGAGAGCGGCGCGCGCCGCCCGGCTGCCGTCCCTGGTCATCTGCGGCGGCGTCGCGGCGAACTCGCGGCTGCGCGCGCTCGCGTCCGAGCGGTGCGCGGCGGCGGAGATCGCGCTCTACCTGCCGAGCCCGAAGCTGTGCACCGACAACGGCGCGATGATCGCGACCGCGGGGGCCTTGCGGCTGGCCCGCGGCGAACGCGCTCCGGCCGGGATGTCGGCCGACCCGGGATGGCGGCTGTGAGGCCCCGGATCGACTTGCGTGGCGCGACCTTCGATCGCTTCGTCGCTCATGCGTTCGATCACGACGATCCTGCCTGGCACGTGGTCGGGCCACTGCCGGTCCTCGACGTCGATCCGCGGCTCCAACTGGAGCATGCAGAGCGGTTGTTTCGCAATCCGTCCGCGGTTGCGTCTTTTTCCCCGGCTCAACGGGAGCAGGGTTTCTGGTTCCTTCCCGGATCGTCGCAGCCGGAATTCTTTTCCGGCCAGCTCTGGAACCACGATCTGCCGATCGGAGCGCGCATCTCGTGCGCGTCGGCGATGCAGGTCCTGTATCGCGATCTCTTCGCCATCGATCCCCACGGTGAAGATGCGTACATGTGGTTCGACCAGCTCGACGACGCTCGCCTCGATCACGGCGCGTGCGCCGCCTGCGAGCCCGTGCGGCGCGCAATCATCGGCGCGCTGGAGGTCATCCTCGCGATCCCGGCTTGCGAGCAGCCGGCGTTGCACGGGTTGAACCACTGGGGAACCGACGCCGAGCGCGCCTCGATCATCGACCGTTGGCTGCCCGCTGCGCCGCCTGGAAAGCTGCGTGATTACGCGCTCTTGTGCCGCGAAGGAAAAGCCGAATGAGCTCGCCCGGCGAGCTTTTGCGCCGGCACGGCCTGCGGCCGAAGAAAGAGTGGGGGCAGAACTTTCTCGGCGATGCCGGCGTGCTCGCCGATCTCGCCCGGCTCGCGCGCGCCGGCCCCGGCGACGTCATCGTCGAGCTCGGCGCGGGTCTGGGCCACTTCACCCGCGCGCTGGCGGCAACCGGCGCGCAGGTCGTCGCCGTCGAGCGCGATCGCGAGCTGGTGCCGGTGCTGCGCGACGAGCTGCCGCCCGGCGTCGAAGTCGTCGAGGCCGACGCGAAATCGTTCGATCTCGAAACGATCGGCCGCCGCGCGATCGTCTGCGGAAACCTGCCATACCACCTGAGCTCGCCGATCCTCTTTCACCTCCTCGATCAGCGCGAAGCGGTGAAGCGCGCAGTCCTGCTCTTGCAGCGCGAAGTCGCCGAGCGGATCGCCGCCCCGCCAGGTGGCCGGGATTACGGGCTTTTATCGGTGCTGGTGCAGCACGTCGCCGAGGCCGAGATCGCGATCGACGTCCCGCGCCATCTCTTCACGCCGCCGCCCGAGGTCGAGAGCTGCGCGCTGGTCCTCGAATTCCTCGAGACGCCGCGGGCTCCGGTACGCGACGAGCGGCGCTTCCGGGCGCTGGTCAAGGCCGCCTTCGGCCTGCGCCGAAAGACGCTCTGGAACGCGCTCAAGAATTTCCCCGGCGGCCGCGAGGCGCTGAAAAAAGCCGGCATCGACGCGCAGCGACGCGCCGAGACACTCAGCGTGGCCGAGTTCGCCTCGATCGAGCGGCAGATCCAGCCGCGGCCGCCGGAGGCGGCTTAGCGGCTGCGCAGGCGGTTTTCACGCGTACTGCGCGATCCCGTTGCCGAACGACCAGTTCTCCTTCGCGACCTCGACGAGGTTGACGAAGACGTCCTCGGGGCTGATGCCGGGCGCTTCTTTCAAGAGCTTCGCGATCCGGGCGAACAGCGCTTTCTTCACCTCGATGCTGCGGCCGGCGCTGATCGTGATCTGGATCATCACGATCGCGTCGGTGCGGGGTATGCCGAGGTAGGACGGGTCGTACACCAGCCCCGTCTCGTCGCACTCGGCGATGATCTGGAACTTGTCCTGCCCGGGGATCTTGATCGTCTCGACCATCGCGCGGTGGACCGAGTCGGAGAGCGCCTGCCGGAATTCGGGAGTCGTACCTTTGCGCAGCGCGATTCGAACTAGCGGCATAGTTTTCTCAATGCCTCGATCCGAGGACCGCGGCTTTCGGGGCTGTCGAGACTGAACGAACGGGCGTCGCGGAGCTGGTCGCGGACGAACGCTTCGGTGCGCTCGATCGCGTCGTGCAGCTTCGACGGCGCTTTCTCGAGCGTGGCCCAGGCGACCTTCTTCGCGTCGAAGTCGTACTCCCAGAAGCCGATCAGCCGGCCGCGGTCGAGAATGGCGTGATGCGGCAGATCGTGGAGCGGACTGATGCTCTCGAGCTTCGGATCCTTGCCGTCGAGCAGCTCGGCCACTGCGCGGCGCAGATGTGAAATGTTGTCGAGGCTCGCGACCAGCGCGTACTGCGGCTTCTCCGGCGCGCGGAATTTCTCGAGCTTCGGAGCGTCCTCCGGCAGCAGAAAGCCGTGCTCTGTCTGCGCGAGCTTCAGCTTCTCGATCGCGGCTTTCGAGGCTTTCACGCCCAGCCCCGACCACCACGAGAACTGCGGCTGCGTCGCCGGGCCGGCCCAGCGAAAGAACCGGCGCGCGAGCTCGACGGCCAGCGTCTCTTCGGAAAAGTCCGTCTTCGGCGGCGGCTTCCAGGCGACGTACGCGTAGCGCTGCTGATCGAGGCGGCCGTTGACCGGCACCCGGCGGATGCGGCCCTCGTTCTGCAGCTTGCCGAGCGCGAGCGGCAGCGTGGTCGTGGTGCCGCGCTTCTTTCCTTCCGCGCCGAGGGTGCGGACCTTGTCGCCGAGAGCGTCCTTCAACCCGCGCGGATCGAGCGGCTTTTTCGCGACGGCGTCGACCACGTCGCGCGACAGCTTCTCGATCTCCTTGTCGGTGACGCCGAGAAACTTGCGGGCCATCGCCATCTCGCCGTCGCCGCCCTGGCCGGCTCGCAGCGCGATGCCGAAGTCGCTCGCCGGAACCACGTACGTGCAGCCGCGCGCGGACGGAAGTTCGTGCAATTGCACGGTTTTTACGTCGGCGTCGATGCTTTCCCGCGAGGCGCCGGTGCGGGCGAAGATGGAGAGGTACGGTCCCGCGCCGCCGACCGACCGGCACCATCCGCTCCGCTCCAGCGCCTCGGCCGCGCTGGCCTTCGCGAGCGATCCGTCGAGCCCCTGCCGGACCCACCACCACG
>JAIVGS010000192.1 GCA_020201435.1 Myxococcales bacterium | reverse complement strand
AATTTCGGCAGCGAATAGCTCACGTAGCCGCCGTGGAAGACGACGTCGCCGAGCATGAACTGACACTCTTTCTCCGAAGGCCACCGGTCGGCGCACTCCTTGTACGCGTCGTACGCTTCCTGGCCTTTCGAATGGAGGCTGCCCGAGACGCCGTGCGCGAGCAGCCGCTCCTTCTCCGGCAGCTTGTCGGCGAGCGCCAGGGCGCGATCGATGGCCTCCCGCCCGCGCGGGCCGTCGTGCATCCACATCTCGGCGTAGGCGAGCCCGTACCAGGCGAGCGCGAAGTCCTTGTCGATCCGGAGCGCGGCCCGCATCTCCTCGGCCGCCTTGGCGAACTGGAGGTGATCGATCGCTTCCTCGCCGCGGAAGAAGTGCTGGTACGCGGTGAGGTCGCGGGTGGTCACGTCCTCGACCGGCGGCCGTTTATCGCCGGCGGAATCGCGCAGGATGCGGCGCGCGCCCTCGGAAAGCTTGTCGATCATCGGCGGAATGCTGGCCTTGCCCTGGCCCGATTCCTGGACGCCGCCGATGTAGACGTTGGTGCGCGGGTCGAGGATCTTGAGGTCGATGCTGTAGAGGTTGTCGAAGCGGCGGATGGCCGCGAGCAGCAGCGCCCGCGACCCGGCCTGGCGCGCGATCTCGCGTCCGAGCGGCTCGTCGATCTTCGCCGCGTCCGGATGGCCCTGCTGGCGGGCGAGGTCGAACATGCGCGAACGGGTCAGGACCGAGAGCTTGCGCGACTGCTCGAGCGAGGTGATCAACATGCCCGACAAACCGTCGAGGCCGTCGTCGCCGGTCTGGTTGTCGAAGTCCGCGACCGCGACCATCACCGGCGCGCTGCCGGTGAAGAGCGCCCAGACCCTCGGCACGATCAGGGCGAGCGCGACAGCGGCGAGGGCGGCGGTGACCGCCTTGTGCCGCTTGATCTTCCGCCACAAGCGGCCGGCGGCGCCCGGAGGACGGGCGGTGACCGGCTCGCCGCGCAGCGCCGCGCCGATGTCGTTCGCGAGAGAGCGCGCGGTCTCGTATCGCCTCTGCGGGTCTTTCTCCAGGCATTTGAGGACGATGCCTTCCACTTCGGGAGGCAGCGACGGGGCGTGCCGCCGCGGGGGCAGCGGGTCCTCGTGCATCATCTTGTAGAGCGTCTGGAGGTGGGTGCCGCCCTCGAACGGCGGCTTTCCGGTGAGCACCTCGTACATCGTCGCGCCGAGGCCGTAGATGTCGGTGCGGGCATCGATCTTCTGATGGTCGCCCTTCGCCTGCTCGGGCGCCATGTACTGCGGGGTGCCGAGGAGTGCGCCCTGGATCGACTCGCCCGGCTCGCGCGTGTCGCGGGCGAGGCCGAAGTCGGTGATGAACGCGCGCAGCCCGTCGGACGCGGCTTCGATCAGGATGTTCGCCGGCTTCAGGTCGCGGTGGACGAGGCCGATCTTGTGCGCGGCGTGCACGGCTTCGGCCACGTCCTGCAGGAGGGCGAGCTTCTGCGGGACGCTGAGGTTTCGCGCCGCGTCGCGCAGCGTCTCGCCCTCGATCAGCTGCATCGCGATGTACGGCTCTTCCCCGATCCGGCCGACCTCGTACACCTTGCATACGCCGGGGTGATCGACCCGCGCCTGCGCCTGTGCCTCCTGGAGGAACCGCCGCTCGAGCTCGGCGTCGGCGCCGCGGAGGAACTTGAGCGCGACGTTGCGCTTCAGCTTGCGGTCGAAGGCCTTGTAGACCTTGCCCATGCCGCCGGAGCCGATCACCGACTGGATCTCGTAACGCTCCGACTGCGGCAGCTTCGCGGTGTCGGTCGGCGTGACCATCACCGCCGGCTCCGACACCGGGCGCAGCGTTTCGTCGGTGCGCGCCTTCACCTCCGGCGCCGGCGTGGGCGTGACGGCCATCGCAGCGAGATTACAGGGAAACCGCCGTCGGGCAATACGACGACGAGACTTTCATCCAACTACATCCAGCAGCGCGCTGAAGGCGAATCGCGTCGAACGGATTGCGACGCGCCGCAGCATGGGCCTGCGCGACAGCGCGACGAGCGCGTGGGCGGGAAGGGCGTAGCGCAGCCAGGGGCGTCGCAGCGCGCGATCGTAAGCGGCGAGAGCGGGCGTCAGGTCGGTCGAGAGGTCTCTCGGCAGCAGCTCGATGAGGACGCGCGCGCCGTGGAAGGCGAGCGAGAGGCCCTGGCCGGTGATCGCGTCGACGTAGCCGGCGGCGTCGCCGATCAGCGCCAGGCGGTCCGCGCAGCGCGCGCGTACTTTCTGCAACAGCGGGCCGGCGCCGCGGGCTTCCGATTCGGCACCGGCGTCGCCGATCCGGTCAGCGAGCTTCGGAAACGTCTTCATCAACTCGCCGTAGTCCAGCGCGCGGCCGGTGAGGAAGGCGACGTTGACCGATCGGGGGCCGACCGGCGTGACGTACGCCTCGGCGCCAGGCGCCCAGTGGACCTCGACCAGGTCACTCCAGGGCGCGAGCGCGAAGTGGCGGCGGATGCCGAAGCGCGGCACGACCGGTCGTGCTTTTTTTTCCAGCCCGGCCGCTTTGCGCAGCGGCGAGTGGAGGCCGTCGGCGGCGACCGCGAGCCGCGCCTCGATCGGTCCCGCGTCGGTCGCGAGCTCGACGATCGCCTTCGACGCCCTCGCCGATTGCACGGCGGCGTGACGGATCTCCGCGCCGGACTCGATCGCGCGATCCCGGAGCGCTCGGGCAAGGGCGGTGCGGCGGATTCCGATCCCGGCTCCGTCGCGGAAATACGCCTGCGCCTCCGACCCGTCCTCCTGCAGGTACCGGATTCCGCGGAAGATTGCCGACTCGGAAATTCGCGCGCCGAGCGCGTCGAGCTCGCGCGCGCCGGAAGGCATCAGCCCCTCGCCGCAGGCCTTGTCGGGCGGGTCGACCGAACGTTCGATCACCAGTGTTTTCAGGCCCTTCTGCGCGGCGCGGATGGCGGCCGCGAGGCCCGCCGGTCCGCCGCCCGCGATGGCCACGTCCCAGATCAAGTCCGCCGCAGCGCCGAGCGCGCCACTTCCTTCGCGAGGTGGAGCAGCGTCACTTTGTCGGGCGGCCTGAGCTCGCCCCGTTCCAGTTGCCGCAGGGCCTCGGCCCGGCGCAGCTTCCCGCTCGAGGTGCGCGGCAGCGTCCCCGGCTCGAGCAGACGCACGGCGTGCGGCCGGACGCCGGTCCGCTCGACGACCCGCCCCGAGATCGCGTCGGCGACGAGGTCGTCGCCGTTCCGTTCGACGAGGAGGATCAATTCTTCGCCCTCCTCGCCGGTTCTCCCGACCGCGACCGCGCAGCCGGGACGCACGCCCGGGAGCCCGTCGAGCGCGTCCTCGAATTCCTGCGGCGCATGGTTGCGGCCGGCGACGATGATCACGTCCTTCGCGCGCCCGCTGACGAAGAGCTCGCCGGCCTCGATGAATCCGAGATCGCCGGTGTCGAGCCAGCCGTCGTCGAGCGCGGCCTCGCTCGCCTCGCGATCGCCGAAGTAACCTCGCATGACCGACGGTCCGCGGACGAAGATGCGGTCCTCGCGCACCTCGACGTCGACGCCGGGCAGCGGCGCGCCGACCGAGGCCAGCTCGCGGTTGCCTTCCTTCAGCGTGCGCGCGCCGCGCCCGGGCGGCGTGAAGGTGACCGCCAGCGAGGCCTCGGACAGCCCGTACACCGGCATCAGCGCCTCGGACCGGAATCCCCAGCGGGCGAAGCGATCGGCGAAGCGCCGCAACACGCCGGGCGCGACCGGCTCCGCGCCGTTGAGCGCGAAGCGCCACGAGGAGAGGTCGACGCCGACGAGCTCCTCGTCGCGGATCCGCCGCGCGCACAGGCCGTACGCGAAATTCGGCGCGACCGACACCGTCGCCCTGTGCCGCGAGATCGCTCGGAGCCAGAGCGCCGGCCGGGCGAGGAAGAGCTCGGGCGGGATCAGCGTCAGCGGACCGGGATGCACCACCGCGAGCAGCAGGCAGCCGATGAGGCCCATGTCGTGGTAGAGCGGCAGCCACGAGACGCCGGCCTGGGCGTCGTCCGCCGGGACGATGGTGTCGATCGCGGCGACGTTGGCGAGCACGTTGGCATGGGTCAGCGCGACGGGCTTCGGATCGACGGTGGTGCCGGAGGAGAACTGGATCAGCGCCAGATCGTCGGGCGCCCCCGGGTCTTCGTAAGGCTGGCCGTGCTCGACCCGCTCGCTGCGGACGCGCAGGAGCCGGCCGATCCGGGCGTCGCTGAGCACGATCCGCGGCCGGGTCGTCTCCAGCATCCGCGCGGTGCGGGCGTGGAATTCGTCGAGGCGGCCGAGCCGAACCGGCGGATAGAGGGGCACCGGCACCCCGCCGGCGAACAGCGCGCCGAAGAACGCGTCCATGAACTCCACGCCGGTGGGCAGGACGATCGCCACTCGATCGCCCTTCTCCACGCCCCCCTCGCGCAGCGCGCCCGCCACTTGTCTGGCCCGAGCATACAAGTCTGCGAAGGAGAACGACCGCTCGTTCTCGCGCGCGTCGACGAACGTCAGCCCGCTCTTCGCCGCCGCCAGCGCCCGCTGGATCGTCGCGTGCTTCGGCTTTGGAGCCGGACCGCCGCTCAGCACGCCTTCCTCCGGGCGCAGACGAGCGCGGCGAGATCGCGCACGGTGCGTACCTTCGCGGCGTCCTCCTCCGCGAGCGCGACGCGAAAGCGGTCCTCGAGCCCGACCACCAGGGTGAGCAGGCCGACGCTGTCGAGCTGCAGATCGGAGACCAGGTCGTCGTCGGGCCGAGGCTCGCGGGAGAGCCCCAGCTCGTCGTGCAGCACGCGGCGGATCTCGGCGACGACTTCATCCATGCGGGATGAACCTCGGGACCTTCTCGAACTCGCGCGCGTAACTCTCGCCGAGCGCCTCCTCCTCGTCGCGGATGCGGCTGCGCAGCAGGATCCCGTTCAGCGCCGAAAAGACGATCGCGGTGAAGACCGCTCCGCCGGCGAGCGGAATCAGGAGCATCTCCGCAACCACCGCGATGTAGTTGGGATGGCGGACGAAACGATAGGGGCCGCGCCGGGAAGGACGCTCGCCGGGGACGACGATCACGCGCACGTTCCAGCGGTCGCCGAGCGAGAAGACCGCCCACCACCGCAGCGCCTGCGTGAGAACGACGGAGGCGGCGATCGCGGGATGAAACCCGCCGGCTTCGATCGCGCAGGCCGGAAAGAACAGTGCGTGGGCGAGCGCCATCGGCACGAAGTTGCCCCGTTCGACGCCGCCGCGGCCGAGAGCTTTCCGGGCGTTGCGGCGCGAGAGCCACAGCTCGGCGAGCCGCTCCGCGCCGATCAGCGCCAGGAATACGTAGTATACTTTTACGTCCATTCGAGGAGCACCAGCTCGGAGCAGAACCCGGGCCCCATCGCGAGCAGTAGCCCCTTGTCGCCGGGCTTCGCCTCGCCCGAGGCGAGCAGATCGCCGAGCACGAACAGCACCGACGCGGAAGAAAGATTTCCGGCGTTGCGCAGCGAGTCCCAGCTTCGCTGCAGCTTTTCGCGCGGCACTTCGAGCGCCTCTTCGAACGCCTCGAGCACTTTCGGCCCGCCGCTGTGGCAGATGAAATGTTCCACCGAGGCCCGCGTCAGCCCCTGCGAGGCGAGGAAGCCGTCGACGTCGGAGCGCAGCCGCTCCCGCACCAGCTGCGGTACGGACGGAGAAAGGACGACCTTGAAGCCGGAATCGACCACGTCCCAGCCCATCACCCGCTCGGTGCCGCTGTAGAACACCGATCGATTCGCGACGATCCGCGGGCCCTTGCGGCGCGCGCCGCCGTCGACGACGACCGCCGCCGCGCCGTCGCCGAAGAGGCCGCTGGCGATGATGTTGGGGATCGAGAGGTCCTCGCGCTGCAGCGTCAGCGAGCAGAGCTCGACGGCGAGGAGGACGGCGACTTCGGAGGCGGCGCCGCGCAGGACGTCGGCGGCCCGCGAGATCCCGGCGGCGCCGGCGACGCAGCCGAGGCCGAAGATCGGGACCCGCTTGACGTCGGGGCGCAGGCCGACGCGGTCGACGAGGCGCGCGTCGATCGACGGCGTCGCGATGCCGGTGACGGTGACGAAATAGAGGTGATCGACCTGCGACGGCGCGACGTCGGCGGCCAGCAGCGCCTTGCGCACCGCCTCCTCGCCGACCTCGGTGGCGACGCGCGTCCAGGCGGCATTCCGGGCCGCGAAGCTCTCCAGCTGCTCGTACTCGCGGAGCGGCAGCGCGAGATGGCGGCCGCCGACCTGCACCGCCCGGTGCAGCTGCTCGAGCCGGTCGAGGTTGAAGTGCTTCTTTCCCCACTGCGCGCGGAATGCGGCGAGCAGGGTGTCCTGATCGACGTAGTTCGGCGGCAGCGCCTGCGAGGCGGAGAGGATCCGCGCGCTCATCTCGGCAGCTCCAGCGGCAGCGTGAAACGCACCTCGCGCCGTCCGTCGATCGAGAGCCGCAACGGAATCCGAAACGCGTTCTGCACCGGCCAGCAAGCCGCGTGATCGCGCGCGTCGCAAGCGACCGACCGCAGGTTGACGATCATCTCGGATTCGACGTCGGCCTCGTGCGCGCAATGCGCGTAGAGAACGATCTCCTCCGGCTGCTCGCCGCGGATCAGCTCCGGGGTCACCCGGATCAGATCCGATCGACGCGTGATTTCGACGGCCGCCGTGAACGGCGCGCCCTTCGCCAATTCGAAACCTTCCGGCGGCGCGATCCGCAAAATGATCTTGCACTCTCCTTGCGCCAGCCCTTCTCCGGGCTGCAGGATCGCCGTGAACCATCCGGCGCCTTGCGGCTGGCGGCTTGCGGCTCGCGGCGCCTCGACCACTCCTTGCTGCGGCTGCGGCGCGCCTACGATCTCGACCTCCGCAAGCCGCGAGCCGTCAGCCGCGAGCCGGACGATCCGGTGGTGATTCGTGTCGGCGACGAGCACTTCGCCCTCGGGGAGGACGCACAGGCCGGCCGGCTGCTCGAGATCGCCCTCGTAGAACGGATCGAGGCGCAGGCCGTCGGGCGAGAAGCGCTTGATCTTGTCGTTGTAGGTATCGGCGACGAGCAGGCCGGACGACTGCGTCGCGGCGACCGCGAGCGGGTGCTGGAGCATGCCCGGCGCGATCGGACCCACCTCGTCGCCGAAGTCGAACAGGCCGGGACCGCCGGCGAGCGAATAGATCTTGCGCGAGCGCAGATCGAGGGCGCGCACGCCGCTCGATTCGCTGTCGGCCACGTAGAGCACGTCGCCCTGCAAGGAGAGCCCGCTCGGCTGCGCGAGCGCGGCGTCGAGGCCCGGCCCGTCGATCTGCGCCTCGCGCCCGTTGCCGGCGATCGGCTCGATGAACCCGTCCTGGATCAGCGCCACCTGGTGCGATCCGGCGAGCGCGACGTAGAGCTCAGGCCCGCGCGGAGCCACGTCCCACGGCGATCGCAGCGCCGTCTCCTCCGCGCGCGTTCGGCCGCTCAACGGCGCCCGGCCGAGCTCGCCGGTTCCGGCGAAACGCGCGAGCTGCCCGTCGGGAAGCTCAGCGCGCCAGATCACGTGCGCGCGGGCGTCGGCGACGTAGAGGATCCCGTTCTGGAACGCGACGCCCTGCGGATCGTCCATCGCGCACGAGGCGAAGCTTCCCTCGCGCGCGCCGCGCAGGCCGCTCCCGATCACGTCGAGGACGTTGCCCTTCGGATCGGTGACCAGCACGCGATGGTGACCGGAGTCGGCGATGAAATATTTCCCGCCGCCCTGCGCGATCTTGCCCGGATAATTCAATGGGCGTGCAATGTCGGCCTCGGGCCTCGGGCCTCGGGCCTCGGGCAAAGGCTTCGCGGTCGTCTCGGACAACAGGTCGGAGACCAGGCCCTCGAGCACCGATGGATCCGGTTCGCCCGGCGCAACGGCGGCGAGCGTGCCGTCGGGGCGGATCACGACCAGCGTCGGCCACGACCGGACTGCGTATTGGGACCAGATCCGCATCTCGCTGTCGACGGCGACCGGGTGCGACACGCCGTAGCGCCGCATCGCGGCGAGGATGTGCTGGTCGTCTTTCTCCGCGTCGAACTTCGCGGAATGGACGCCGATCACGACCAGCGGATCGCTCCGGTGCCGCTCCTCGAGATCGCGCAGGATCGGCAGCACGTGCATGCAGTTGATGCAGCAGTACGTCCAGAAATCGAGGACCACCACCTGCCCGCGCAGCTCCTTGATCGAGAGCGGGCGATCGACGTTCAGCCACGCGGCCGCGCCGGCGAGATCGGGAGCGTGGATCCGTTCTCTCACGTCGTTTAGACGCGCACAGGAGCGGGCTCGCCGCAAGAGGGGACGCGCACTCCCGGCAGGGAAGCGGCGAACTCCGCCCCGAACGCCAGAGACGGCGTCCATGCTCCGGGCGCGACGGCCCCTGAAAGCACGCGCAACGCGCAGGCGAGCGCCGCCTCGGCGGTGAAGTCGTATCCGTCGGGCACCTGCATCGTCTCGGAGACCGTCTTCGACCCGTCCGAGACCTGGCCCCAGAGCTGAACGCTGCCGCGGGCTCGTTCGGCTTCGCCGGGTCCCGCGCCGCGCGCTTCGACGCGCGCTTTCAAGAAGCCCTGCACCGGACCGAGGCGGAGGATCGGCGCGACATACCGCGACAACCGCGCGCCGCGGATCGCCGACGGGCTCGCGCTCATGTAGACGGTGATGTCGCGGATTCCGGTCGATCTGTACGCGGTCGAGATGTCTCCCCACGGGATCGACATCGCCAGCCGCCGCTTGTCGCCGAAGGGGATCTCGCGCACCAGGTGCGCCGCCGGCACTTTTACCAGCCTGCCGCCGCGGCGGACGAGGCCGCCCCTGGGCAGGTTTTCGATCATCGTCTTCAACGTGCCGCGGCTCGCGCGGCCCCGGGTTGCGAAGGCAAGCTCGAGGGAGGTCGCCGACGGCAGCCGTTTCTTGAGCGTGAGCGCGAGGCAGTCGCTCGGCACCACGTCGAATCCGGTCCCGGGCAGGAGGACGGCGCCGCGATCGCGCGCCTCGGCGTCGCGCGCGAGGACCGATTCGAAGACCTCGATCTCGCCGGTGACGTCGAGATAGTGCGCCCGCGCGGCGAGGCACGCGTCGACCATCGCGCGGCTGGTGTGCGAGAAGGGCCCGGCGCAGTTGAGGACCAGCGCGACGTCGCGGATGTCCGGCGCGTCGAGCCCGAAGGCGCGCCAGGAGAGGCCGAGGTCTCCGGCGAGCGGCCGCACCTTGTCGGCGCTGCGTCCGGCCAGCACCGGCGCGTGGCCGCGCGCTTTCGCGAGCCTCGCGACCAGCTCGCCGGTATAGCCGCTCGCTCCGTAGATCATCCACGCCATGCGCGCCGCGATGTACTCCAATCGCGCCCGCCGGAGGCGGTTTGGCGACTGTCGGTCGAGAGCTGATCCATCTCACCCTTTTCGTGAGATATGTTCAAGGCACATGCGCAAAGCGATGGCCTTTCCCGTCCGTTTCGTCGCCGAGGGGCAGTCGGTGCAGTCGACTTCGCGCGACCTCGACGAAGACAGCGTGTTCGTGCGCTGCGTCGAGCCACCGCGCCTCGGCGATCAGGTCGTGCTGCGGTTGTATCTGCCGGGCATCGCGGCGGGCGATTCGATCCACGCCGAGGTCGTCGAGTCCGGCGGCGAGGGCTTTCGCGCCAGGTTCGTCGACATCGCCGACGAGGCCCGCGAGCACATCGCCTCGGCGCTGCGCAAGGGCTCGGCCGCGGTCGCGGCGCTCGACGTCGAACCGCTGCGACCCGGCGAAAACAGGCGCTTTTTACCGCGCTACCTGGACCGCTTCCGGGTCACGCTCAACGTTGGCAAGCACCGCGCCCAGCGCGAGGCGCTGAACCTCTCGGCGAGCGGCATGTTCATCGAGACCGACGCGCCGCCGGCCGTCGACCAGATCGTGCACGTGATCCTCGAGCTGCCGGACGGCAAGCCGCCGCTGGAAGTGCAGGGCATCGTGCTGCACCGGGTGGTGGCGGGGACGGCGGCGACGCCGGGCGTCGGGGTCCAGTTCATTGCCGCCGACGATTCGTTTCGAGCGCGGCTCGACGCTTATCTCGACAAGCTTCGGAACCGCTAAAGCAGTGCCGGTGCCCGTCCCCGTTTGCGGAGTCTCGCGCCCGTGCTGTGCAGGTTTTCGGGGGCTCGTGCCTGTGCCCGTGCGGGTATTGCCCACCGGCACGGGCACTGGCACCTGCTCGAAACGAAAACGCGGACGGCCACCTGCTCGAAAACAGGGACGGGCACGGGCACGGTTCTTAAAGCATTTCCTTCCCGGCGCGCGTATTCACCACCGTCCGCAGCGCCACGAGGTCCTTCTCCTCCGGCCGCCACTCCGCGAGGTGCGACAGCCTCCGCTGCGCGAACCGGTGTCCCGCGCTCACCACCGACGACTCGGTCTGCTCCGCCTGCGCCTGCGCGAGCTTCGCCATCTCGTGGCGATGGTGCGGATCGACCCGCCCGTCGTCCCGCACGCGAATCTTGGAAAACCAGACCCGCGCCACCATCGCCGGCTTCTTGTCGCGCAGTTCGAGCGACATCCCGATGCACCGCACGAATCCGTCGCCGTCGTGCTGCAGCGGCCGCTCCCCGACCAGAAAACGCTGCATCGAGGGATTCGATATCCGCTTGATCTCGCCCGGTCCGAGCCGCTGGAAGAACCAGAGCGCCCTTCTCGACATGAGAAACCTCTACACCCTGAGCGCCCGCCGCCGAAGAGGGCGGCGCACGCCTGTTCAGCCACCGACAGCCTTCTCGATCAATGCCTTCAGAAGTGCCCGATGGCAACGCAACTCGTCGACACACGCGCTGGAGCAGAGGAGGGTGATCGTCTCACCTTTGCGCACCCTCTGCGCCAGCTCTTCGATCCTCGGCCGCTGCTCCTCGATCTCCGTCAGGTAGCGCTTGCGGTAGGCGTCCCAGCCGATCGGCGGGCCGTTCTTGCCGTAGAAATCGGCGTGCAGCGCGCGGCTCGGCCCGAGGGCGGGGATCCAAGCGTCCCACGTCTCTTTCGCCTTGGGCAGCGCGCGCGGACGGTAGCGGCAGATCAGGATCCGCTCGCCGTCGTCGGGCTTTCCGGGGTCGTTCCAGCGGCGGGTTCGCAGGGGCATTTCCAGCGTCACTGAACGTCCAAAATTTCTCAACCGCGCAGGGGCGGTGTAGGTATAACCTCCGAGAGGGAACGTGCCCGCGACTCGCCTTCTGGTCATCGCTGACTCGAAAATGCTGCCCGCTCTGGCGAACGGGCTCCGCGAGGGCGCGACGTTCGACGTGTCCACCGTGCCGCTCTCCGACCCGGCGGGCGCGCAGGCAGCCGCGGAAAAAGTCGACGCCATCGCGGTCTTTTACGGCGCTCCCGGGGTGCCGCTGCCGACCGCGCTGCAGTCGCTCTCGCCGAAAGTGCGGGAGCGCGGCGGGCGGGTGATCGCCGTCCTGCAGCGCGAGCAGGCGGCGCAGCGCGACGACTGCTTTCGCGCCGGCGCGAGCGACCTGCTCTTCATGCCGATGCCGAAGAACCAGTTCGTGGCGCGCCTGCAGGCCGCGGTCGATCTGGCGTGGACGGCCGTCGATCCCGGCGCTGCGGCGCAGGTCGCCGTCGCCACCCGGACCGCGGCGTCGAAAGTCGATCAGGCGAAGGTCTCGCCCGCCGGCGTCGAGGCGCCTGCCGCGCTGCCGGTCAAGATCGGCGACACGGTCCGCCTGTCGTGGGGGACGTTCCAGAGTTGGGGTATCGTCGTCCGGCCGGGACCGAGCGCGCAAATCCGATTCGCAGGCCTCGCCCCCGACGAGGAAGCGAAGATCCGCGACTGGATAAAGAACGGCGCCGCAGTCGCGCAACCGGCGGCGTCCGCGCCGCCGTCGAGGCCGCCTCCGTCCAACGAATTGCCCAAAGCGCGCCCCGTCACCGACGAGATGCCCACGCCGCCGGGCGGAGTGCGCGCGGCGCCGGCTGCGGGGCCGCCGCCGGGATTCGCCGACCGCAAGTCGATCCGGCCGGCGTCGAAGGCGCCGACGCGGATCCCGCCGCCGGTGATGCCGTCGTCCGGCGCACCTGCCGCGACAGCGCCGGCGGTCGCTCCGCCTTTGCCGCCGGCCGCGCCGAACGTCGCTCCTCCGGCGCCGGCCCTCGCCGGACTGTTCGAGGAGGGCGCCTCTCCCGCGCCGGCCGCCACGCCGGAAGCCGCGGCCGCTGCGCCGCCGGTCCCGCAAGGCCCGCCGTGGCCGGTCCCGGTATCCGCCGACGTGTGCAGGACGGCGGCGATGCAGGCCCTCAAGGACAAGAGCACCTCGCCGGACACGCCGGCCGGCATCGCGGCGTCGGCGCGCAAGATCACCGGCATGCTCAGCTCGGCCGAACGCGGCGCGCTCGAACGGCTCGGTTCGGACTCGCAGTTCGCCAACGTCCTCGCCGCCCGCATCGCGCTCGACGCAGCGACCACCGAGGGAGTGCGGCTCTACTCGAGCATACCGGCGCCCGCCGTCGACGCCGCGGCGGTCGGCGCGCTCACCAAACAGGCCGACGAAGCCGCCACCGCGCTGCAGAAGGAAGCCAACGCCGCGATCGGCAAGGGCGCGGTCGACTCGCTGCAGATGGTCACCGCCGCGAGCGCGGCGCTGAGCCGCGACCTGCTCAACTTCAAGGAGATCGCCGACCGGCTGCGCGGCATCGGCGCCGCTCCCCGCCTCGGCGCCGGCGCGCTCGATCCCGACCTGGTCCTTCCCGGCCAGGCGCCGAGGCCGAAGCCGCTGCCGAGCACCACCGTGCAGCCAAAGGCCGAGCTGCGCGATTTCCAGGCCCTCGACACGAGCCGCGGCGGGCGGTGGAAGCCGGTCTTCGCGCTGATCCTGGTGCTCGGCTTCGCCGCCGCCGCTTTCGACGCGTTCTACCTGAGCGTGCCACACCACAAAGAGGTCACCCCCGAGGGAATCGCGGGCGTCGTCCATGTCGACATCACCGGGCAGTCGGCCCTGGTCACGGTCACGCCCGAATTTTTCGCCCGGTCGGAGTCGGAATTGAACAAGCTGATCGCCTTCCTGCGCGAGCGGGAGGTGAAGAAGGCGATCCTGGCGCTGCCGTCGGGCGCCGCCGCCGGCGTCGTCGACGTGACGACCGGCAAGGCGCAGGGACTCAAGAAGCCGAAGTGATCAGAGGGCGGTCGGAAGCTCGGTGACGTCCGAGGTCCCGTTCGGGTACATGACCTCGATGTAGCGGTAGTTGCCCGTCATCGGTCCGAGGCTGGTCGCGGCGCAGGTCACGCTGGTCACAGGTCCCATGCCGGGGAACGAGCCGCAGACATCGATGGTGACGTGGTCGGCGTCGGGCGTATAGGCGTAGCGCATGCGCAGCGCGCCTTCCGGCGGGAAGGGCAAGTCGGTCCAGCCGCCGCGGTGGTTGTTCCACACCGCCGGCTGCCCCACCGGGCTGAGCGCGGGGTCGGGGTTGACGTCGCTCTGCTGGCCGGCGGAGGGCGTATTCGGCGTGATGAACGTGCCGCTGTTGTCGTACGTGGTCTTGAAGAACAGCTTCATCTTGCTGACCGTCTCGAGCATCTCGGCCCGCTGCGAACGCGCCGTGAACCTGAGGTAGTTCGGGATCGCGAGGCTGGAGATGATCCCGATCAATGCGACCACGATCATCAACTCGATGAGCGTGAAGCCGCGGTGATGGCGTCGCAGGTTCTGGCGCATATGTACATTTTGACCTTGGTCGAGGGTCGTCGGCAACCTTTACGCGCTCCTACCCGCCCTCACTTCTTGCGCGGAGGTAGGAGATCGGCGGGCAACACCGCGCCGTCGCCGAACTTCTCGGCGATCGCGTCCAGCGAGCGGTTGAGCCGCTCGCGCTTCTTGCGCTCCGCGTCGAAGAGGCCGAGTTGGGGCGCATCTGCTCCGAGGTCGCCTGCGTGCACACCCGTGAGGCGGATCGGGCGGGCTTCGACCTTCTCGAGCAGGCGCGACGCGACGCGGTAGATCTCGGCGCTGTCGTCGGTCGCGAGCGGCAGCGTCTCCTGGCGGGTCTGGATGCGGAAGTCGAAGTACTTGACCTTGAGGTGCACCGAGCGCGCCTTGAGGCCGGCCCGCCGCAGCCGCGCTCCCACCCGGAGCGATTGCTCGTGGATGAACGGGAGCAGCGCTTCGCCCTCGAGGTCGTCGTCGAAGGTCTCTTCGGCCCCGATGCTCTTCGCCAGCGCGTCCGACTGGACGGTGCGCTCGTCGATGCCGTTGGCGAGATCGTGCAGCCACGGTCCGATCGAGCCCAGCCGCGCCTCGAGGTAGGCCCGGTCTGCGCGCGCGACGTCGCCGATGGTCTGGAGGCCGACCCGTTTCAGCTCTTCGTCCGTCTTCGGGCCCACGCCCCACAGGCGCGAGGCGGGCAGCGGAGCGAGGAATTCGGGGACCTTTCCCGGCGGCACTTCGAGCAGGCCGTCGGGCTTGGAAAGATCGGACGCGATCTTGGCCGCGAACATGACCTCCGCGATCCCGACGCTGGCGGTGAGCTGCGTCTGGCGGCGGATCTGTCCCTTGATCGCCCGCGCCTGCTCGAAGGCGGGCCCTTTCAACGCCTGCGAACGCGTCACATCGAGAAACGCTTCGTCGAGCGACAGGCCTTCGACTTCCGGCGTGAAGGAGTGGAAGATGTCGAAGACCTGTTCGCTCGCTTTCGAGTACTTGGAGAAATCGGGCGGCACGACGATCAGGTGCGGGCAGAGCCGCAGCGCGCGGGCCATCGGCATCGCCGAGCGGACGCCGAACGGTCGTGCTTCGTAGCTGGCGGCGAGGACCACGCCGCGCCGTGCGGCGCCCCCGACCACGACCGGTTTTCCTTTCAGCCGCGGGTCGTCGCGGACCTCGACCGACGCGTAGAACGCGTCCATGTCGACGTGCAGGATCGCGCGCACGGGCATCGCAGCCGATAGTATCGCCGCCGCGATGCTCTTTGGGGCCGAAAACCGGGTCCGGCGCTGGCTCTTCGGCCGCGATCTCGCGGTCTGGTACTCGCCCGATTACCGGCTGCCGCTCACCTCGCTCGAGGCGCGCACCGGATTTGCGCCGAGGCGCGCGGACAACGCGGTCTGGTTCCTGCTCGAGCGGCGCGCGATCGCCCGGCAGAACCTGCGCACGCCGCGCCGCGCCGGGTACGACGAGCTGTCGCGGGTACACACGCCGGAGCTGCTCGAGTCGCTCGGCCGGGCGGAGACGCTGGCGCGGATCTGGAACACCGACGCTGGCGACGTGCCGGTGGACGAGGTGATGAACACCGTGCGCCTCGCCTGCGGCGGCACCGTCGACGCCGCCCGCGAGGTGCTCTCGCCGGCGAATCCGCGCCGCTTCGGGACGCGGGCGCTGAACCTGCTGGGCGGATTCCATCACGCGAGGCCAGACGTCGCCGGCGGATTCTGCCCGGTCAACGACGTCGCGATCGCCATCGCCGCCGTTCGTGCCGACGGCTTTTCCGGCCGGGTGGTCGTCCTCGACCTCGACGCACACCCGCCGGACGGGACGGCCGCCTGTTTGCAGCACGACCGGTCGTGCTTTTTAGGATCGATCTCCGTCGCCGATTGGGGACCGCTGCCAGGCGTCGACGAGACCGTGTTGGCGCAGGGCGCCGGCGATGCGGCCTACCTCGCCGCGCTCGATGCGCTGCTGGCGCGCATCCCGAAAGGCGACCTCGCCTTCGTGATCGCGAGCGGCGACGTGCTGGGAGGCGATCCGCTCGGCGACCTCGGATTGACGCTGGAAGGATGCCGCGAGCGCGACCTGCGCGTGGCCGACGCGCTGCTTCGCGTCCCCTCGGTGTGGCTCCCGGGCGGCGGCTACACTGACGATGCGTGGCGCGCGCTGGCGGGGACCGGCCTCGCGCTCGGCATCCGCAGCCGGGCGCCGATCCCGCGCAGGTACGACCCGCTGGTCGCGCGGTTCACGGCCATCGCGCAGAGCCTCGCGCCGTCGGATCTGGGCCGCACGGCCGAGATGGAGATCGACGACGTCGCGGCCGACCTCGGATTCTCGACCGGCGAGCGCAAGCTGTGGATGAGCTTCTACACCGCCGAGGGCATCGAGCACGCGCTGCACCGCTACGGGGTGCTCGGCGAGATCCGCCGCCTCGGCTACGGCCCGTTTCGCGTCGAGATCCACGACGAGAGCGTGGGCCAGAGCGCGCGGCTGGTGAACGCGCCGACCGGAGAGGTGCTGATCGAAGTGGTCGTCGAGCGCCACGGCGACATGCTCTACGTGCACTGGCTCGCGCTGCGCCATCCGCGCGCGCGGTTCTCCGCGGAGCGGCCGCGGCTTCCCGGGCAGGACGTGCCAGGGCTCGGGCTGGCGCGGGAGATGTCGCTGCTTTTGATGCGGATGGCCGTGCGCCTCGGCCTGCAGGGTCTGGCGTTGCGGCCGGCGGCGTATCATTTCGCCTACGCGGGGCGCGACCGGCTGCATTTTCTCGATCCGGCGCGCCAGGGCCGCTTCGAAGCGCTCGTTGAAGCGCTGCGCGGCCTGCCGCTCGTCGACGCGACCCGCGCGGTGATGGAGGGACGCGTGCTGCTCAACGGCGCGCCGTACACGTGGGAGGCCGACGAGATGGTGAAGTGGGTCGAGCCGCGGGCCGAGGATCGCGCCGCGATCGAAGCCGAAAAGGCCCGCTGTCATTTCGAGTTGAAACAGGCGTGACTGCCGGCGCAAACGACGACGAGCGCGAGGCGGCAGGCCGCGCCCGCCAAGCCATGGACTGCCGGCTGTACTGCAACCTTACGGCGCTGCCGGCGTCTGCCGTCCCCTGAAGAAGCCGAGCACGAACAGGATCAGGCCCGCGATCAACGCGATGTGGATGATGCCGGTGGTGACCTTGAAAGCGAGACCGATGATCCAGATGACGATCAGGAGCGCGCCGAGAAACCAGAGCATGTGGGTATCCTCCTCCGGCAAAATAGGAAGGCGGAGGAGTCGCTGCCTGCCTGGTCAGTCGCCCTGCGGCGGCGGGAGCTCGGGCCCGGTCGACTCGAGATCCTCGATGTTTTTTCTCAGCGCGTCGCCGAGCGGGACTTTGCGATTGCTTCGATAATCGACCATCACGATCACCGCCTCGCCCTCGGCCGCGATGGCCCGATCGTGGCCGTGGCTTCGGGCCCGCAGGCCCATGGTGAACGAGGTGTTGCCGAGCTTCGTCACCGTCGCCGAGACCAGCAGCCGGTCGGGATAGCGGAGCGGCAATCGATAGTCGATCACCTGGCGGGCCTGGATCGGGCCGATCTCCGGCATCCGCGACAGGATGCCGGCCCGCTCGAAGTACGCGATCCGCGCCGACTCGAACCAGCGCAGGTAGACGACGTTGTTCACGTGGTTGAACGAGTCCATGTCTCCCCATTGGACGGGGAGCTCGATGGTCACCGGCCACCTATGCAAGGTCGATCCTCTGGATCGCGTGGTAAGGGACGACCGTCAGCCGGTCGTTCTCCATCTTGAGGACGACGGTGTAGCCGGCGGCGTGGTGATCCATCTGTAGAATGCGGCCGGAGACCGAGGTGCCGCCGACCAGGTGCAGCGTCACGCGGCGCAGCTCTTCGGCCATGTTCTTGAGATTCAGCGTATGCGCGCCGGTCGCTTCGATGCCGAACGAGACGGCTTCGCGGTACAGCTCGTTGGTCGTGCGCAGGCGGGTGGCGACGATCGCCGCCATGTTCCGGAAGAACGCCGCGGCGATGTCGGGCCGCTCCTTCTGCACTTTCGCGAAGCTCGCCCGCGAGAGGACCAGAAACTCCGAGCTCTCGGTGGTGCGCGCGGTCGCCGATCGCCGCGCGCCGTCGATGAAGCTCATCTCGCCGATCACGTCGCCGGGGCCGAACGAGGCCAGCGATCGATCGACGTCGCCGCGGATGTTCTTGAAGATGTCGACCCGCCCGCTCTGCACGATGAAGAGCGAGTCGCCGGAATCGTTCTCGTGGAACAGCTCCTCGCCGCCGACGAGGATCCGCCCCTCGCACGCTTTGAGGACCACGTCCGCGTCCGCCGTCGACAGCTCGGCGAAGAGGCGCCACCGGTTCAGCTTGCCGTCGTCGGCCATCCAGGCTTTCTCCTTGCCCTTTGAAGCCGGATCGCCGGCCATCGGACTCCCTCTTGGTCCATCGCACGGACTCGCGGCATGGGCAAGCGTGCTGCTAGCCTGCGCCGATGCTCCTCCTTCTCGCCCTGCTGGCTGCTTCCGATCCCTCCGCCATGCGCGCGATCGCGCGCGACTATTACGACTGGCGCAACCGGATCGATCCGGTGACGAGCAGCGACCAGGGTCTGCACATGTGGGATGCGGACCTCTCCGACCCCACCGCCTTTCGCGAGCGCAGGCGTCACGTCGAGGCGATCCTCGGGCAGGTGAAGGCGCTGCAGACTTCGGGGTGGAGCAAGGACGATCGCGTCGACGCGGTCCTGCTCCGTGCGCAGCTCGAGCGCGATCGCGTCTACGGCGGACTCCTCGAGCCGGAGGAGAAGGATCCGCAGATCTACGTCGGCGAGTGTTCCTCGGCCATCTTTTCGCTGCTCAAGAAGGAGTACGCGCTGCCGCGGACGCGCGCGCTGGCGGCGACGCAGCGGCTGCAAAAGATGCCGGCGTTTCTCGAGCAGGCCCGGCGCAATCTGACGAAGCCGATCGCGCTGTACGCACGGCTGGCCGCGCAGTCGGCGCGCGGGGGCGACGATCTCTATCTCGGCAGCCTGATGTCGCTGGCGGCGGACCTGTCGCCGGCGGAGAAGGACGCGCTGGTGAAAGCGCGCGACGGCGCGCTCGCGGCGCTGCACGGATTCGCGGCGTGGCTGGAGGAGCGGATCCCGAAGATGGCGGCATGGGCGCCGATGGGGCGGGCGCGGTACGACGAGCTGCTGCACCAGGTCAACCTGCTGCCGCTCGATGCCGACCAGCTGGCGATGCTCGGGGTCGCCGAGTTGAACCGCTACCGCGGGCTGGAGTCGCTGCTGCGCGATCCGTCGCTCGCCTCGCCGGATCCGTCGCGCGCCGCCCGCGTGCCGGCCGACCAGCAGGCGTTCCTGGCCGCGTACCAGGCGCGAGAGAAGGAGATGATCGATTTCCTCCGCGAGCGGCGGCTGGTGACGCTGCCGGCGTATCTCGGGCCGTTCACCATCCGGCAGCTTCCGGAAGCGTTCAAGCCGACGTCGCCGGGCGGGTTCATGAACCCGCCGGGGCTCTACGACAACGACCCGGAGGGGTTCTATTTCATCCCCACCTACAACCCGAAGAGCGGCAACTTCTACATCCGCGCGGCGATCGAGGACCCTCGGCCGATCCTCGGGCACGAGGGGATTCCGGGGCATTTCCTGCAGCTTTCGATCGCGAATCATCTCACCGACGAGATCCGGCGGCAGCAGGGGGACAACGTCTTCGTCGAGGGGTGGGCGCTGTACGGCGAAGAGATGCTCTCGCGGCAGGGGTTGTACCCGGAGGGGTCCGCGGGGCAGGCGCAGGTGCTGCGGCTCTCGCGGTACCGGGCGGCGCGGATCGGGGTCGACGTCAACCTGCACACCGGCAAGTGGAGCTTCGAAGAGGCGGTGCGCTACTTCATGGACGCGGGCGGGCTCGATCGCGAGGCTGCCGAGGGCGAGGCGGCGGGCGCGGCGGCGAGCCCGCTGCAGAAGATCGCGTACATCACCGGGAAGTGGCAGATCATGGGGCTGCTCGGGCGGTATCGCGATCGGCGCGGCGCTTCCTTCCGTCTCGGCGCGTTTCACGACGAGCTGTTGTCCTACGGCAGCCTGCCGGTGTCGGTCATCGAGTGGCTGATGCTCGACGACGATTCAGGGGTTCGCGTGCAGCACTAGCGCGGCATGGATCGCGCGGTGCACCGGCGTCTTCTGGCCGCGCGCCTCGCCGCGGCGGACGACGGCGCCGCTCAGCCACTCGAGCTCGAGCCGCTTTCCGCGCGCGAGATCCTGGGCCATCGACGAGGTCATCGCCGGGTTCAGGCCGTCGATCATCTTGAGCTGCTTCTCGGGGAGGTCTTCGGCGAGCGGGACGCCCTCGGCGCGGGCGACGGCGGCGGTCTCCTCGAGCGCGTCGCGCAGCATCGCGCGCGTCGCCGGGTTGTCGCGGACGGGGCCGACCGGCTTTCGGGTCAGCGCGGTCATGCCCGACAACGAGGTGAGGAAGACGAACTTCTCCCAGGTCGCCTTGACGATGTCGTCGCTCGCGACGGCCTCGATCTTCGCCCGCGCCAGCGCCGCGACGATCGCGATCACGCGCGGGGAAGGCGGGCCTTTGGCGAGCTCGCCGAGCGTGACGCGCTGGAGCTTGCCGGTGTGGGCGATCACGCCCGGCTCGGCGATGACCGCGCCGATGTGGGTGATGCCGCCGACGACGTGCTCGCGGCCGGCCGCGCCGGCGAGGACGTCGTCCTTGTCGACGCCGTTCTGCAGCGAGACGACGGTCGTGCGGGGGCCGATGATCGGCTTGATCGCGTTCGCCGCGCTCTCGCTGTCCCAGAGCTTGACGGCGACGAAGATGACGTCGGCGTCGCCGGCGCGGGCGGGGTCTTCGACGACGTTCACCGGGCTGATGAGCGCGTCCCCGGTTTCGCTTTTTATACTTAGTCCCTTTTCGCGCATCCTGGCGGCATGCGCGCCGCGCGCGACGAAGACGACCTCGTTTCCGGCCTGGACGAGGCGCGCGCCGTAATAGCCGCCGACGCCGCCTGATCCGAACATGACGAACTTCATCGGCCGTTCACCGGCCATCTATATACGTCTGCAGTTGCTCGATGAGGAACTGCTTGTCGTCGAGCATCAGCTGGATCACGTCGCGCATCGAGATGATGCCGACGACGTTGCCGCCCTCCTCGACCAGCAGGTGGCGGGTGTACTGGGTGCGCATCATCTCCGTGGTCTCCACTTCGGTCGCGTTGAGCGCCACCTTGGGCAGGTCGGTGCGCATCGCCTCGCCGATCGGCATCGCGCCGCCGTCGCCCGACGCCATCACCCGCGCCACCAGGTCGCGCTCGGTGACGATGCCGACGATCCGCCCGGCCTCGCGCACCGCGATGGCGCCGATCTTCTTGTCCCGCATCACCTTGGCCGCTTCGCGGCAGGGCGTGATCGCATCCATCGCCACGACCTGCTTCGTCACGTGCCTTTCGATGGTGGCCATGCGCGCCTCCGTTGGGCCGAGTATAGGAAACGGCGTGGACCTCGAACAGCACCTCGCGCGACTCGGTGCGCTCCTCGACACCGAGCGCGCGGCCGAGACGGAGCGGTTCGAGGACGCGCGCTCGCGGCTGTCGGTCGCGCAGCGCGAGGCGCGCGGCATCCTGCTCGCGGACGTCGAGGCGGTCGAGGAGGGCGGGCTGGCCGGCCGCTCGCTGGTCACGTATGCCCGGCCGGGCGGGCGGGAGCTGGGCGGGTCGGAGATCGGGGTCGGCTCGATTATAACGATCGTTGCAAAAAAAGAACGCGCGTTCGAATCACCGTCGGGGATCGTCGCCCGCCGGCAGCGGGCGCGGCTGGCGGTCGCGTTCGACGAGCCGCCGCCCGATTGGGCGACCGAAGGGCGGGTGATGATCGAGCTGCAGCCTTCCTCGGCGACGTACGAGCGGCTCTCCGGCGCGGTGCGGCGGATGCGCGAGGCGCGCCGCTGGCACCCCGTGGTGCGCGCGGAGGCGCTTCGTTTCGAAACGCCCGGGCCGATCGACATCACGCATGTTCTGAATCCAGAACAGCTTGCGGCTCTCGATCTCGCCGACCGCGCGCGCGACGTCGCGCTCGTCCACGGTCCGCCCGGCACGGGAAAGACGACGGTGCTGGTCGAGGTGATCCGTCGCGCCCTGGCGCGCGGAGAGAGCGTGCTCGCTTCGGCGCCGTCGAACCTCGCCGTCGACAACCTCGTCGAGCGGCTGGTCGCGACCGGCATCGACGCGGTGCGCATCGGCCATCCGGCGCGGGTGCTGCCGTCGGTGGTGGAGCATACGCTCGATCAGAAGACCGCCGCGCACGATCAGGCTCGGATCGCCGCCGATCTGGTCCGTGAAGCCCTGCGCCTGCGGTCCGATGCGCGCAAGCGGAAGCAGCGCCGCGGCCCCGGCCGCTTCAGCGAGGCCCGCGAAGCGGAGCGGGAGGCGCGCAAGCTCCTCGCCGAAGCCCGCGAGCTCGAGGAGCGCGCGGAGCTCGCGGTCCTCGAAAAGGCGCAGGTGATCCTCGCGACGCTGACCGGCCTCGAGTCGCGCGCGCTCGCCCGACGGACGTTCGACCTCGCGGTGATCGACGAAGCGACGCAGGCGGTGGAACCCGCCGTCTACCTCGCGCTGCTCCGCTGCTCCCGCGCGGTGCTGGCCGGCGATCACCGCCAACTGCCGCCCACCGTGATCTCGCCCGACGCCGCTCCGCTCTCGGTGTCGCTCTTCGAACGGCTGACGGCGGCGCAACCTTCCGCGATGGTGACGCTGGCCGAGCAACACCGGATGAACGAGAAGATCATGCGCTATCCGAGCGACGTGCTCTACGAAGGAAAGCTGCGCGCTCATCCATCGGTGGCGCACCACGCGATCGACGACGCGCCGCTGGAGATGATCGACACCGCCGGCCGCGGGTTCGAGGAACAGACGCCCGCCGACAGCGAATCGAAATTCAACGAGGGCGAAGCGGGGCTCGCGGCGTCGGAAGTGCGTCGGCTTCTCGCGGCCGGGGTACGGGCGCAGGACGTCGCGGTCATCTCGCCCTACGACGCTCAGGTGCAGCGGATCCGCCAGCTCCTCGCCGACGTCGCCGATCTCGAGGTCGACACCGTCGACGGCTTCCAGGGCCGCGAGAAGGAAGCAGTGATCGTCTCGCTGGTCCGATCCAACGACGCGGGTGAGCTCGGCTTCGTCGCCGACATCCGCCGCATCAACGTCGCGCTCACTCGCGCGCGAAAGAAGCTGATCGTGATCGGCGACAGCGCGACCGTCGCGCGCCATCCGTTCTACGCGGGCTTCGTCAGGTACGCCGAGTCGATCGGGGCCTGGCGTTCAGCGTGGGATCGCTAGCGCGTGCACCGCCGCTGCCGTCCCTTCGACGACCTGCGCCATCCTCGCATAGTCGAGCGTGTCGGGTGTGTCCTGCGCTGTGTGATAGCGCGGGTTCCGGTACCACGCGGTGTCGGTGACCATCACCGCCGTCATCCCCTGCTGCCAGTAGTTGCGGTGATCGGAGTCGCCGATCCCGGGGATCGCTTCCGGCGCATTGATCGACTCGACCGGGATTCCCGCCGAGGCCAGCGCGCGCTTGACGGTGCGCGTGAGCGGCAGGTCGCGCGGCCGTCCGGCGACGACGATGTAATTTCCTTCCGAAGGATAGAGAAGGCCAAGCGCCGCGAAGGGAAACGTCTGCCGCCCGGAGAAGGTGCCGATCATCTCCAGGACGATCATCGCCCGCACTTCGCTGCGCAGGAGCGATCTGGCGTGCACTTCGCTGCCCATCCCGTCGACCTCTTCGCGCGGATAGAAGACGAGCTCGGCCTGCATCGGCGGCGGCTTGTCGCGCAGCAGACGGGCGAGCTCGAGCAGGCCGGCGGTCCCGCTCGAATTGTCGTCGGCGCCGGCGTACGGCCCGCGCACGTCGTAGTGCGCGCCGACGACGATCCGCTGGGCAGTCCCCGGGCCGAAGCGGACGGTCACGTTTCGGTAACCGCCGTTCGCAAACCGATACTCCTGCGCGATCGGCGCAAGGCCGAGAGCGGCCAATTGCGCAAGGATCCAATCGGCCGTCCGCGCCATCCCGGCCTCGTCGTGGCGCGGCCCGAGCGCGACGAGCGAGAGGACGCTCTCGCGCAATCGGCGCGGGTCGGCGCGCGGCCCATCCCAGCGCGCGCCCGATCCCGTCCATGGCTGCACCATGCCGTAGACGAGCGCGGCCCCGACGCCGACGAGGCTGAGAGCGATCAGCAGCTTCATTCAGCGCTGCTTCGAAAGCACCTCGATCATCGCCTTGCCGAAAGCCGGGAGATCCTTTGGCACGCGCGCCGAGACGATGTTCCCGTCGATCACCGAGGGCGCATCGACCCACTCCGCGCCGGCGTTGATCACGTCGTCGCGGATGCCGACGGTGCTGGTCAAGCGGCGGCCGCGCACGATGCCCGCCGAGATCAGGACCCACGGCCCGTGGCAGATCGTCGCCACCATCTTGCCCGCCTCGTGAACTTCACGGACGCGGCGGAGCGCTTCCGGATCGCGGCGGATCTTGTCGGGCGCCCAGCCACCCGGCGCGAGGATTCCGGCGAGCTGCGAAGCGGGGAAATCGGCGATGCGTCCGTCGACCGCGCACGGGTAGCCGTGCTTGCCCGAATAGTGCGGCTCGCCGAGGCCCGCGAGCTTGACCGTGTATCCCGCTTCCTCGAGGCGCAGCTTCGGATACCAGACCTCCAAGTCCTCATATTCGGGACCGATGAGAATCAGAATCGTGCCCGGCACGAGACCTTCCTTTCCGGCGCGGTCAGGGTGTATGGCGCGATCGCCATGTCCGATCAGACCAAGCTGACGAGGCGCGGTTTTGTCAAGGGAGCTGGGGTTGCGGCGTCGGCCGCGGCGCTGCTCGAGGGCGCGACGAAGGAGAGGCCACCCGCACGGTTCGGACCGGGGGCGGTGTCGATTTCGCTGAACGTCAACGGCGAGGAGCGACGCCTTCAGGTCGAGCCGCGCGCGACGCTGGTCTCGGTGCTGCGCGATCAGCTGCACCTGACCGGCACCAAGATCGGCTGCGACCGCGGAGCGTGCGGAGCATGCACAGTGATGGTCGGCGACACGCCGGTTGCGTCGTGCATGACGTTTGCTCTGGACGCGGTGGGCAAGCCGGTCATGACCATCGAAGGCCTCGCGCGCGGCGACCAGCTCGCGCCGATCCAGGCGGCATTCGTCGCGCACGATGCGCTGCAGTGCGGCTTCTGCACGCCCGGCATGGTGATGTCGTGCCACGCGCTTCTGTTGAAGAACGCGTCGCCGAGCGAAGAGGACGTGCGCCGCGCGGTGTCGGGCAACACCTGCCGCTGCGGGACGTATCCGAAGGTGTTCGAAGCGGCGCTGACCGCCGCGCGCACGCCACCGTCGAGGGCCGGCGTCGCGCAAGGCGAGCTGCCGCCGCCGGGCGCGCCGAGCAAGGCCGACGCGTGGGGGAACCGGTCGCCGGTGGAAGGCGGCACCGCGGAAACCGACGCCGGCAAGGCGCAGGACAAGGGAGAAGGCACGAACGAACGCTCGTTCGTGGTCGGACTCCCCGGCGCGCTGGCGCCGAAAGAGCGCAAGGTGCCGCCCGGCGAGCCGCAGCCGTGGGACGGCAGCGCGCGGCTCCGCGTGGTCGGGCAGCCGACGCCGCGGATCGACGGGCCGGAAAAGGTCACCGGCCGGGCGCGGTATTCGTTCGACGTCCAGCTTCCCGGGATGCTGTACGCCGCCGTCGCGCGCAGCCCGCACGCGCACGCGCGGATCAAGAGCGTCGACGTGAGCGCCGCGCAGACGATGCCGGGTGTGGCGGCCACGTACGTCGTCGAGCGGGTCCTGGGGCCGGCGAAGCTCAAGCTGAAGTCGGCAGCGCGGGGAAAATACCCGCTGGTGCGCTACGAAGGACAGCCGGTCGCCGCGGTCGCCGCGCAGACGCAGGCGCAGGCCGAGGACGCGGCGCGCGCGATTCGGATCGATATCGAGGTGCTTCCGCACGTCGCCGACATCGACGACGCGCGCAAACCGGGAGCACCACTGGTCTTTCCCGGGCCGGTAGAGCAGGCCGGAACCGCGGGCGGCGGCGGCGCGGCGAAGGACGTCCCGCAGGAGGGCAACGTCCGCGGCCCGGTCGTCGCCGAGCGCGGCGGCGACATCGAACGAGCGTTCGCGGAAAGCCCGGTGCGGCTCGAGCAGGAGTACCGAACCGAAGTGCAGACGCATTCGGCGATCGAGACCCACGGCGTCGTCGCCGACTGGCGCCACGACGGCGTGACCCTGTACGCGAGTACACAAGGCATCCATTCGGTGCAGGACGAGATCGCGACGCTGTTCAAGCTGCCGAAGAGCAAGGTGCGCGTGATCAGCGAGTTCACCGGCGGCGGCTTCGGCGCCAAGTTCGGCGCCGGCAACTACGGCGCGATCGCGCTGCACCTGTCGAAGAAGGCGAAGCGGCCGGTGCGGCTGTTCCTCGACCGCCGCGCGGAGCACCTCGCGGTCGGCAACCGGCCGAGCTCGATCCAGCAGATCCGTATCGGCGCCGCGAAGGACGGCGAGCTCCTCGCGCTGCAGCTCACCGCACATGGGAGCGCCGGTTGCGCGGCGGGAGCGGGCTGCGCCGGTCCGGTGAAGAACCTCTATCCGGCCCGCGTCATGCGCAGCGAGGAAAACGACGTCTTCCTCCACACCGGGCCGGCCGCCGCCTTTCGTGCGCCAGGCCATCCGCAGGGCGCGTTCGGGCTCGAGCAGGCGATCGACGAGCTCGCCGAAAAGCTCGGCATCGATCCGCTCGCGCTGCGCGACCGCAACGATCAGCATCCGGCGCGCCGCGAAGAACGTCGCGTCGGCGCCCAGAAGTTCCGCTGGGCCGAGGCGCGCGCGCGGAAGTCTTCCGGGACCTTGAAGCGCGGCGTCGGATTCGCGCAGGGACTCTGGTACAACTTCGATCGCTCGCCGTCCTCCGCGGAAGTCCTCATCCACGACGACGGAAGCATCGAGTGCCGCAGCGGGGTCGCCGACATCGGCGGCGGCATCCGGACCGCCTGCGCGCAGGTGGTGGCCGAAGTGCTCGGCGTCTCGCCCAACGAGGTCGACGTCCGCATCGGCGACACCGCGTTACCGCAGGGTCCGCCCTCGGGCGGAAGCCAGACCACGCAGATGCTCACGCCGGCGGTGCGGCTCGCCGCCGAACGCGCGAAACGCGAGGCCCTCGGCCTCGACGCGACCAGCGACGTTCGCGCGGCCGCGCGGAAGCTGGGCCGCGCCGTGCGTGGCTACGCGTCGCGCGCGCGCGACTACGACGGGTGGCAGGACGACGACAAGTTCACCGCCACCATCGGCGGCGGGCAGTTCGTCGAGGTGGAAGTCGACACCGAGACCGGCATCGTCCGCGTGGTGCGCGCGGTGGCGGTGCACGACTGCGGCCGGCCGGTGAACCGGCTGGCGATCGAGTCGCAGATCAACGGCGGGATCATCCAGGGCGTGAGCTACGCGCTGCACGAGCGCCGCACGATCGACTTGCAGACCGGGAAGATGGTCAACGCCGATCTGGAACACTATCGAATCGCGGGAGCGCGTGACGTGCCGAAGATCGAGGCCGTGATCCTCGAGCATTTCCGCGGGCGCACGAACACCGACGTGAGCGGGATCGGCGAGCCCGCGACGGTGCCGACCTGCGCGGCGATCGCGAATGCCGTCGCGCATGCCATCGGCGCGCGCGTGCGATCGCTCCCGTTGACGCCCGCCCGCGTGCTCGCGGCGCTCAAGGGGGTGCCGGCATGAAAGCGTTTACCTGGGTCGAGCCGGAAGATCTGCAGAGCGCGATCGCGGCCGGTGCCCAGCGAGGCGCGCTCTTCAAGGCCGGCGGCGTGGACGTCGGCGACCGTCTCAAGGAGCACATCGACGAGCCGGCGACGCTGGTCAACCTGCGCCGGCTTCAAGGCCTCGACTTCGTCGACGTCGATGGCGGAGCGCTGCGACTCGGGCCGCTGGTGACGCTGGCGACGATCGCGGACGACGCACGGATTCGCAAGGCCGCCCCCGCGCTCGCCGACGCTGCCGCCGCCGCGGCGACGCCGCAGATCCGGAACGTCGCGACGCTCGGCGGCAACATCGCGCAGCGACCGCGCTGCTGGTACTTCCGCAAGGAGGACTTCCACTGCCGCCGCAAGGGCGGCACGACCTGCTTTGCCATCGACGGCCAGAACGAGATGCATGCGGTGTTCGACAACGATCTCTGCGCGATCGTGCATCCGAGCGGGACCGCGACGGCGTTGACCGCGCTCGGCGCGTCGCTGCTGCTGAGAGGACCCGGTGGGGAGCGCACCGTCGCGATCGACGATTTCTTCGTGCGGCCCGAGCGGGACGTCATGCGTGAGAACGTGCTGCAGCCTGGCGAATTGATCGTCGAGGTGCGCGTGCCGATCCGGCAGGCCGCCTACGTCAAGCTGATGGAAAAGCAGTCCTTCGACTGGCCGCTCGCGGAGGCAGCGGTCGCGCCCGGCGCCGAGCCGCGCGTCGTCCTCGGCGCTGCCGCGCCGGTGCCATGGCGCGCGCCGAAAGCGGAAGCGCTGATCAAGGGCCGCAAGATCGACGAGCAGCTCGCGGTCCAGGCGGCGAAGGCCGCGATCGAGGGCGCGAGACCGCTGCAGCGCAACGAATACAAGATCGCGTTGTTGCAGACCGCGGTGAAGCGCGCGCTGCTCGCCGCCGGAGGTGTCGCATGAGCGCCGAACAGCTCTGTCATTACCTTCGCGCGAAAGTGACCGACGCTCCGCACGGCGACAAGCGCGCGCTCTTCGCGCTGCGCAACGATGCCACGACCGTGTACTGGTGCCTGCTGACGATGTCGCCGTCGGGGCCGGACGACGGCCTCGTGCACGCCAATCGCTGCGGAGCGGGCCGCGAATGCTGCGTGCCTGAACCGACCGACGAAAACGTGGCGTGACGCCGTGCGGCATCCGTCGGTCATTTGACCGGCGAAAGCCGCTGAGCCGAAGCGTACCGTCCCCGCATGCGCGCTCGGGCCCTCGCAGCGTTGCTGGCGATCTCCTGCGCGGAGCAGCCGCGGCCGCCGTCGAGCCTGCAGCAGAGACTCGAGCGCGCGGCCGATCTCGAAGGCGTGCCGCGACCGCTCCTGATCGCGATGGCGTACGTCGATTCGCGCCTGACCATGAACGCGCCGTCACCGGACGGCGGGTACGGCCTGCTGCACCTGATCGATCGGGACGACGCGCCGCCGTCGCGATCGCTGGCGCGCGCGGCGCGGTTGACCGGGCTTTCGACGGAGGCGCTGCGGACCGATCCGTTTGCAAATGCGCGAGGAGGCGCTGCTCTGCTCCGCGCGGAAGCCGAATCGCTCTTCGGGCAATTTCACGATCTCGACGAGCGCCGCCTCGGCGACTGGTGGATGGCGGTGATGCGGATGTCCGGCGTGGAGGACGCGCGCACCGCGGATTCGTACGCGTCGCAGGTGTATCGCGTGCTCCGCGATGGACTCGCGATCGATGCCGGGGGCGAGCTCGTCCGCCTTCTTCCGCAGGAGTACGACGCCTCGGCGCGTACGGTCTGGGGCGCGATCGAGCAGGATCTCTCCGGCGAGTACTGCCCGAACGGCGCGTGCGTCGCCTTCGTGCCGGCGTCGACGAGCAACTACACGCCGGGACGCGGCGGAAACACGATCACCACCATCGTCATCCACGACATGGAGGGCAGTTACGCGGGATCGATCGCCTGGTTCCAGAATCCCTCCGCGCAAGCCAGCGCGCACTTCGACGTCCGCTCCAGCGACGGCGAGATCAGCCAACAGGTGCACGACAGCGACACCGCGTGGCACGCCGGCAACTGGACGGTGAACCAGCACGCGATCGGCATCGAGCACGAGGGGTACGCCCATACCGGCTACACCTGGTACACCGAGGCGATGTACCGCTCGTCGGCGGCGCTGGTGCGCTGGCTGACTTCGACGTACGGCGTGCCGCGCGATCGGTCGCACATCATCGGCCACTACGAAGTGCCCGATCCGAACCACGCCGGCTGGTACGGCGGCGCGAGCAATCATCACGATCCGTGCGATTCGTGGGCGGGCAATCCCACCTGGCACAACAACGTCGCCTGCTACTGGGATTGGGCGCACTACATGGACCTCGTCACGGGCGGCGGCGGTCCGACGGTGGGGTCGCCGCCAGTGTTGAAGATCACACAGCCTCTGGATGGCGGCACGCTCGACTCGTCGCCGGCGACGGTCCGTGGGACGGTGAGCGACGCGACGGTGACCAGCGCGAAGGTGAATGGCCAGGTCGTCGCGGTCTCGAACGGCGCGTTCGCGGCCGCGGTCGCGCTGGTCCTCGGCCCGAACACGATCGCGGCGAGCGCGACGAATTCCGGCGGCGTCGGCACCGCCGCGATTCACGTCACCTATGCGCCGCCGCAGACCGGAGTCCAGGGGCGGGTGAGCTCGGCGGACGGCCCGGTTGCGAACGCTGCCGTCTCGCTCGCCACCGGAAGCGTCCACACCGTCACCGCCATCGACGGCAGCTACGCGATCGGGGCCGCGCCGGGAACATACGCGCTCTCGGTCGACGCCGAGGGTTTTCTGCCGCTTTCGCAGAACGTGACGATCCCTGCCGGGAAGGTGGTGACCGTCGATCTGATCGTGCACAAGCCGGCCCCGGATTCGCCGCCGCCCGCGCCGCACATCCGAATCGACACGCCTGACGAAGGATCGACGATCGACACCGACACGGTGCTGGTCAGCGGCGTCGCCGAGGTGCCCGATCTCCACTCGCTCCGCATCGGCGACGAACAGGTCGACTTCGATTCGTCGGGCGCGTTCAGCGTCATGGCGCCGCTGCGGCTCGGTCCGAACGATCTGATCGTGACCGCGACGCGGGGCAGCGGCGCGACGATCGCGGCGACGGTCCACGTCGAGTTCGCGCCGGTCGCGCTCAGCCGGACCGGCTGCGACAGCGCTTCGGCGGCAGACTTGATCGCGATGCTGATGCTTGGTCTTCTCGCGCCACGACGGCGCAATCGTTGACCCTCGAAGAGCTCGACGTGCAGGCGGGCGGAGTGCGCATGCGCTGCGACGCGATGGGTACGCGCGACGGGCCGCTGGTCCTGCTCCTGCACGGATTTCCCGATTGCCGGATCTCCTGGCGCAGGCAGCTTCCCGCGCTGGCGGCGGCCGGATTCCGCGCGGTCGCCCCCGATCTGCGCGGATACGGTGGATCGGACAAACCGCGCGGAGTCGACTCGTATCGAATGAAGCATCTCGTCGGCGACGTGGCGTCGCTGATCGAGGCGCTCGGTCGCGATCGCGCCGACGTCGTCGGACACGACTGGGGCGGCTACGTCGCCTGGTACGTCGCGATGTGGCGTCCCGAGCGCGTGCGGCGGCTCGCGCAGCTCAACATCCCCCACCCGCAGCGGGTGTTGCGGCGGCTCTGGACCCCGCGGCAGTTGCGAAAGAGCTGGTACATCTTTTTCTTCCAGCTTCCTTTTTTCCCCGAGCGTTTCATGACCGACGAGGCGCTGCGGCGCCTGTACCGCAAGATCCACACGCCGGACGAGATCGAGATCATCGTGCAGAGCGTTCGCGATCGATCTCCGCCGATTCATTATTACCGGGCCGCGCTGCGCCATCCCTCGCTGCGGTGGCGGGCGATCGAAGCGCCGGTCCTGGTCCTCTGGGGCGAGCGCGATCGATGGCTGGGGAAGGAGCTCGCGGAACCGGATCCGCGGTGGGTTCCGAACGCGCGGGTCGAGCGGATCGCCGAGGCGGGCCACTGGGTCCACGCCGAGGCCGCGGACCGCGTCAACGAGCTTCTGCTGGCATTCCTGCGCTAGCATGCCGACCGTTTGCGCATGCCGGTTCCGCGCAAGTCGGGCAAACGCATGGCCTCTCGCAAGCCTTCGAAGAGCGCGCCGCTGCGGCGAAACCTCGACGAGTATCGCGCGAAGCGCGACTTCTCGATCACCAACGAGCCGGCGCCGGGCGCGGCGCCGGAGCACGACAAGCCCGGCTTCGTGGTGCACAAGCATGACGCGACGCGGCTCCACTACGACGTGCGGCTGGAGATGGACGACGCACTGGCCTCCTGGTCGGTCCCCAAGGGGCCGAGCTACGATCCCGCGCAGAAGCGTCTCGCGATCCAGACCGAGGACCATCCGCTCGAGTACGGCAGCTTCGAAGGGCGGATTCCCGACGGCGAATATGGCGCGGGCGATTCGCTGATCTGGGACAACGGCATCTGCGATTCGGTGCCGCCGGGCCAGCTCTCGCAACAGCGCAAGAAGGGCCACATCGTCGTGCAGTTCGAAGGGCACAAGCTGCGCGGGCAGTGGCACCTGGTGCGGACGCATGGCGGTGCACCGGGCAAGGCGCAGTGGTTGATGTTCAAGGCGAAGGACGGGGCGGAAAACCCGGCGTACGACGTGATCGCCGAGCGACCGGAGTCGGTGGTGAGCGGGCGGATCGCGACCCGCGGCCCGGAGCGAAGCGGGAAGCTGCGAGCGCCGCGCGCGGCGCCGGACGCGATCCTCGCCGGATACATGCCGCCGATGCTCGCGACGCTGGTCGACGAGGCGCCGCCGGGAAAGTGGATCGCCGAGGTGAAGTACGACGGCTATCGCGCGCTGTCCGCGCTCTCCAACGGACGGCTGGCGATGTGGACGCGCAATGCGCTCGACCTCTCGGCGCGGTTTCCGCGCGTCGCGCGGGCGCTTTCGCAGATCGTCGTCGGCGACGCGGTGATCGACGGCGAAGTTTGCGTGCTCGACGCCGAGGGCGTGCCGCGGTTCGAGTTGATCCAGCAGGGCCGCGACGAGGACGCGGTGCTCTTCGCGTTCGACGTGCTGCGGCTCGACGGCGAGGATCTGCGCCGACGGCCGCTGCAGGAGCGCCGGGACCTGTTGCACAGCCTGCTGTCCAACGCGCCGCCGGAGCTTCGCATCGCCGAAGAAGTTCCCGGCGCGATCCCGGAGGCGCTGGAAGCCATGCGCGCGCGGGGCCTGGAAGGATTGATCCTGAAGGCCCCGGGATCGCTGTACGAAAAGGGCCGATCGCGCGAGTGGCTGAAGCTCAAGGCGCAGGCGAACCAGGAGCTCGCGATCGTCGGGTGGACGCCGGGGAAGGGCAACGCGTCGGGGTCTCTCGGCGCGCTGTTGCTCGCCGTCGCGGACGGCCGCGGAGGATACGAATTCGCCGGCAAGGTCGGGACGGGATTCAGCTCGAAACAACGCGCCGGATTGAAAAAGGAATTATCGAAAGATCTCGTCGATACGCCCGTTGCGCGCGGCGCTCCGCGCATGCGCGACGCGCACTGGGTCGCTCCGCGCCTCGTCGCGCAGGTCCGCTTCACCGAGTGGACGTCCGACGGAAAACTCCGTCATCCCGCTTTTCAGGGGCTCAGGGCAGACAAGAAACCGGAAGAGTGCGTGAGGGAGAAGGCCTCGGGCCTCAGGCCTCAGGCCTCAGGCAAAAAGCCGCAGATCCAATTGTCGAATCCGGGAAGACTTCTCTTTCCGAAGGACAAGATCACCAAAGCGGACGTGGCTGTCTATTACGAAGCGGTTGCGCCGGCGCTCCTCCGGGCGCTTCACGAGAGGCCGCTCGCCCTGGTGCACTGGAACCAGGGAATCGAGAGATCGAAGTGGTTCCAGCAGGACGTCGGCGCAATGGCCGAAGAGTGGATGACTCTCGTCGAGACGCCCGCGCGCACCAAGGCGAAGCCGGTCAAGCACCTGGTCGCCGACAGCGTCGACGCGCTGCGCTGGCTGGCGCAGAATTCGGTGCTCGAGATCCACGCCTGGCACTCGCGTGCGCACAGCCTGACCCAGCCGGACTGGGTCGTGTTCGACCTCGATCCCGCGGAGGGAAAGGACATCGAACAGGCGATCGAGGTCGCGCAGATCCTGCAGGGAATGTTCGATCGGCTCGGGCTGCCGAGCGTGCCGAAGACGACCGGCAAGCGCGGCCTCCACATCTACGTTCCGCTCGCGAAAGGCCACACCTTCGACGACGCGCAGGCGTTCGCGCTCCAGGTCGGCGAGACGATCGCGAAACAGCTCCCCAGCGTCACCCTCGAGCGATCGCTGTCGCAGCGCCGCGGCCGGCTGTACTTCGACTGCATGCAGAACGGATACGGGAAGACGGTGATCGCGCCGTATTCGCTGCGCGGCGCGCAAGGAGCGCCGGTCTCGGCGCCGCTGCGCTGGAGCGAAGTAAAGCCGGGGCTCGATCCGAAGGCGTTCAACCTGCGGACGATGCCGGATCGGCTGCGGCAGCTGGGCGATCTCTTCGAGCCGGCGCTGTCGCAAGGAGTACGGCTTCCGCGCTACCGGCGATGACGTGATACACGTCGCACGTGCGGCTCGCATTCGCATTGCTTCTCGCGCTCGCTGCCTGCGAACAGCCGTGCCTCTACGTGTGCGGCAGCGACGGCGACTGCCCGCAGGGCTTCTATTGCACCAGCCACCAGTGCCTGCAGCGCTGCGTCCTCTGCGGCGGCAACTGCGTCAACGACACGTTCCACAACTGCGAAAGCTGCGGCACCCCGTGCGCCGACGGACAGAAGTGCTCCGCGGGAAAGTGCGGCAGCGCGTGCGCAGCCAATCTCACCGATTGCAACGGCTCCTGCTACGATCTGCAGAGCGATCGTCTGAACTGCGGTGGATGCGCGCATCTCTGCGGCGTCGAGGAGACCTGCTCGGGCGCCTCCTGCCGCTCGCTGTCGTCGTGCGGCTGAGATGAGCGACGATTTCACCATTCCCGCGTTTCGCGCGGTGCCGCGGACCGGCGTCATCTACGTCACGTCGGAAGCGCACAAGCTCGGTTATCGGAGCAGCGATCCGGACTGGTGCAACCTCGGCCAGGGCCAGCCCGAGACCGGCGAGCTGCCGGGCGCGCCGCCGCGCATGCACGAGGTCGCGGTACGGGTCGACGATCAGGAATACGCGCCGGTGCCGGGGCTGTGGGAGCTGCGCGAGTCGGTCGCCTCGCTCTACAACCGTCTCTACCGGAAGGGCCTGCCGTCGCAGTACGGCGCGGACAACGTCAGCATCTGCGGCGGCGGCCGCGCGGCGCTGACGCGGGCGGCGGCGTCGCTCGGCCACGTCAACCTCGGCCACTTCCTTCCCGACTACACCGCATACGAAGAGCTGCTCGACGTCTTCAAGGCGTTCACCGCGATCCCGATCCTGCTCGAGGGCGATCGCGGATACGCGTTCACGCCCGACGATCTGAAGAAGGAGATCCAGGGCCGCGGCTTGTCGGCGCTTCTGTTGAGCAACCCCTGCAATCCCACCGGCAAGCTCGTCCAAGGCGACGAATTGTCGCGCTGGGTGGGGACCGCGCGCGAGCAGGACTGCTCGCTCTTGATCGACGAATTCTACTCGCACTACATCTGGACCGGCCGCCCGGGGCAGCTTCCGATCGAGAGCGCGGCGCGCTACGTCGAGGACGTCAACCGGGATCCGGTCGTCCTCTTCGACGGGCTCACCAAGAACTGGCGGTATCCCGGCTGGCGCGTGACCTGGACGGTCGGTCCTGCGAAAGTGATCGAAGCGGTCGCCAGCGCGGGATCGTTCCTCGACGGCGGCGGATCGCGCCCGCTGCAGCGCGCGGCGATTTCGTTGATGAGCGACGAGGTCGTCAAACAGGAGACGACGGCGATCCACGCCGCGTTCCGCGACAAGCGCGAGAAGATGATCGCTCGGCTCGAGCGCATCGGAATCCGGCCCGATCGCGCTCCCGACGGCACCTTCTACGTCTGGGGAAACCTCTCCAGCCTGCCGCCGCCGCTGAACGACGGGATGGGTTTTTTCCGCGCGGCGCTGGCGAGGAAAGTGATCACCGTTCCCGGCGAGTTCTTCGACGTCAATCCGGGAAAGCGTCGCAGCCGCCGCGCCTCGCGGTTCCGGAGCTACACCCGGTTTTCCTTCGGCCCGCCGCAGGCGCAGATCGATCTGGCACTGTCGAGAATCGAAGAGATCGTCCGGTCCGCCACTCAGCGATGAATTCCGTCGACTGACTCCGATAGCACAAAAAAGCTGTCGTGCAGATGACGAATGCTGCACCGCGACGTGCGTATGTGCAGATTGCCGCCGGGAGGCAGTCCCATGCGCTTCGTCCGGTGGTTTGCGGAAGTCGGTTTGAACGACGTCGGCCTGGTCGGCGGCAAGGTTTCCTCGCTGGGAGAGATGATCCGCGAGCTGTCGCCGCTCGGGATTCGCGTCCCGGACGGATTCGCGATCACCGCCGAAGCCTACCGGCATTTCATCCGGACGGCCGGTCTCGACGCGCGCATCCGCGAGCTCCTCGACGGAATCGGCAAGGACGACGTGCAGGCGCTGGTCGCGCGAAGCGGGGAGATCCGCAGGCTGATCACGTCGGCCGAGGTGCCTCGCGAGATCGCCGACGAGGCGATCGCCGCGTACCAGACGCTTTCGGCGCGATTTTCCGACGGCGACACCGACGTCGCGGTCCGCTCCTCGGCCACCGCCGAGGATCTGCCGGGCGCCTCGTTCGCCGGTCAGCAGGACACGTATCTCAACGTGCGCGGCGCCGAGGCGCTGCTCGACAAGGTGCGCAGCTGCTTCGCCAGCCTCTTCACCGCTCGCGCGATCTCGTATCGGGCCGACATGGGATTCGATCATCTCGAGATCGCGCTCAGCGTCGGCGTGCAGAAGATGGTCCGCTCGGACAAGGCGGCCTCCGGGGTGCTCTTCACGCTCGACACCGAGAGCGGACATCGGGGGGTGGTGCTGATCACGTCCTCGTACGGACT
>JAIVGS010000058.1 GCA_020201435.1 Myxococcales bacterium | reverse complement strand
GCTCAAGTTCGAGGGGATGAACCCGACTGGGTCGTTCAAGGACCGCGGCATGGTCGTGGCCCTCGCGAAAGCACTCGAGAACGGCGCGAACGCCGCCGTCTGCGCGTCGACCGGAAACACCTCGGCGAGCGCGGCGGCCTACTGCGCGGCGGCGGGCATCGTCTGCAACGTCGTGGTGCCGGAGGGAAAAGTCGCGCTCGGCAAGCTCGCCCAGGCGGTCGCGCACGGCGCGCGGATCGTCGTGCTGCAGGGCAATTTCGATTCCGCGCTGGTGCGCGTGCGCGAGATCTCGGAGCGCACCGGAATCGCGCTGGTGAACAGCGTCAACCCCCACCGCATCGAGGGGCAGAAGACCGCGGCGTTCGAGATCGCCGAAGCGCTCGGCCGGGTCCCCGATTCGCTCGCGCTGCCGGTCGGCAACGCCGGAAACATCAGCGCGTACTGGCGCGGCTTCTGCGAGCTCGGTGGCAGGCGACCGGCGATGCTCGGGTTCCAGGCCAAAGGCGCGGCGCCGCTGGTCGAAGGCGCGCCGGTCGAGCATCCGGAGACGATCGCGACCGCGATCCGGATCGGCAATCCCGCCTCGTGGAAGACCGCGGTGGTCGCGCAGAAGGAATCCGGCGGCCTCTTCGCGGCCGTGACCGACGAGGAGATTCTCGCCGCCTACCGGCGGCTCGCTTCCGAGGCCGGCGTCTTCTGCGAACCGGCCAGCGCCGCGCCGGTCGCGGGCCTTTTGCGGCTCGCTTCCGAATCGCGCAACCGGTTTGCCGGTCAAACGATCGTCGCCGTGCTGACCGGTCATGGCCTCAAGGATCCGCAGTCGGCGATCGCCTCGGCGCCTGCCCTTGGGGCGCCGGTGGCCGACGACCCTGCCGCTCTGGAGGCCGCGCTCCGATGATCAAACCGTTCACCGTGATGGTCCCCTGCTCCACCTCGAACCTGGGGCCGGGATTCGACGCCATCGGCGTCGCGCTCGGCGGTCCGGATCTGATGGTGCGCGTCAGTCCCGGCGAGGGCCGGCTGCGGATCACGCATTTTTCGGGAGAAGGCGTGGACCGCGTGCCGCTCGACGCGACCAACCGCGTGATCCAGGCGGCGCAGCACGCCGCGGTCGAAGCCGGGTGCGATCCGACGCTGATGAATGCCGACCTCGAGGTGCACAGCTCGATCCCGCTCAAGCGCGGCCTCGGCTCGTCGGCGGCGGCGGCGCTGGCCGGCGCGCTGGTCGCCGACCGGTTGTTCGACGGCGCCATCGGCGAAGGCGGAGTCCTCAGCACCGCGGTGGAGATGGAAGGCCACCCCGACAACGTGGTCGCCTCGCTGCGCGGCGGAGCGCAGGTCTCGATCCGCGACGCGGAAGGAAACGTGATCTCCTGCTCGGTCCCGATCAAGCGGCCGCTGCGGGCGGCGCTGTACATCCCCGATCAGGAGCTGGCGACCTCGGCGGCGCGCGCGGTGCTGCCGGCGACGGTGCCGCTCGAAGACGCGGTCTTCAATCTCGGCCGGTCGGCGCTGATCGTCGCAGCGCTGGCGCAGGGCGAGTACGAGATGCTGTCGGAAGCGATGGAGGACAAGCTGCACCAGCCGGCGCGGAGCGGCCTCTTGCCCTGGCTACCGGCGCTGCTCGAGGCGGCGCGCAAGGGCGGCGCTCTCGGCGCCGCTCTCTCCGGAGCGGGTACGACGGTGTGCGCGCTTTGCACACCCGACAAGGCGCGCGACGTCGCCACCGCGATGATGGCCGCCGCCACCAGCCTCGGCGTCGGCGGCCGCTCCGAAGTCGTCGAAGCCGCCGTCCCCGGCGCCCGAGTCGTCTAGTCTTCAACCGCACCGCGGAGGCGCGGAGAGCGCGGAGGTTTTTGGTTTCGGCGCTCCTCGGTGCGGCGGATCGCTACACAATCCACCCAATCATTCTCCGCGAACCTCTGCGTCCTCCGCGCCTCCGCGGTGAGATTTTGCTTTTGCAGTCAGCCCTTCTTCAGAATGTGATCGATCGCCGCGTTGATGCGGTCGCGGAAGCGGTCGTCGGCGTCGAGGAATTGGACACCGATGCCGGGGATCGTGCCGCGCGTCTTCGCGTCCTGCAGCGTCACGCGATGCACGATCACTCCGCGCGCCGGCACCGGCTCGCCGCCGCCTGGCAACTCCATCTCGATCTTCACCACCGACTTGAGCGGCGGCGCCTCCTCGGTGTGCACGAACACGCCGCCGGCGCTGATGTTGGCCGCGTACTCGAGGACGAAATCCTGCACGGTCGCGAACTTCACCGGGAAGCTCGCGTGATACCGCGGGAACGCGCGCCGCGGGTCCTCGCCCGACGGCTCGACGGCGACCGCCCCGATCGGGACCGCCTCCGCCGCCCGCTCCCGCCGAGCGATGGTCTCGACGATCTGGGCGCGCTCGGGGTCGCCGAGCGCGGTGAACTCGGCCCAGAAGCCCGGGTCGCTCCCCGCCGGCGCCATCGACCGCACCGCCGCCTCGACCTGCACGCCGTCCCGCGACCCGGGCAGGTACAGCTTCATGCTCAGCACCGTCCCGACCGGCGGCGACTCGAGGCAGCGGACCAACACCCCCTTCGCGCTCAACTCGCGGGTCGTGGTCTGCACCGCGACGTTGCGGGTGGCGAATCGGACCGGGATCACGATCGGGGCGCATTCCATGTCCATTCCAGTCTACTCGACCATCTCGCGACATACAGGCGCAGGTGTGGTTCCGGGGACGACCGAGTAGGTGGAGAACTCCGAGACACCTCTCAGCTCGCGCAGGACCTCTTCGTCGTAAAAGGCGCGTCCGGTGACTCTCGACGGCTCCGCGCAGCAGATCTCGACGGTCGCGTCGGCGAGGATCTCCGGTTTGCGCCATTCAAGCGGACCGCCCATCTGGAAAAAGCGGGTCGCTTCGCTCTCGATCATCGTCACCGGCCACAGCGCGCAGGCGGCGACGCCGCTCTCGCGCTCCTCCCCGGCGATCGCGTGCGCGAGCATCGTCATCCCCATTTTCGATACCAGATACGGCGCCTTGCCCGCGACTTTTGCGACGTTGACCGGCGGCGACATCATCACGATCCGGCCGTGCTTGCGTTCGCGCATGTGCGGCAGGACGGCGCGCGAGCAGAGGAACGCGCCGCGGACGTTGACGCCCATCACCAGGTCGAACTTGCCGGCCGGCCATTCGGCGAGCGGGGCCCAGTGGATGGCGCCGGCGTTGTTGACCAGGATGTCGACGCGGCCGAATTCGTCGAGCGTCGCCGTCACCAGGCGCTGGACGTCGTCGAACTCGCGAACGTTGCACTTCACCGGCAGCGCGTTGCGGCCGAGGGCGCGCACCGCGTCGGCGGTGTCGTGGATCGTGCCGGGCAGGCGCGTGTGCGGCTCGTCGGTCTTCGCGGCGACGACGATGTCGCACCCCTCCCGGGCGAGCGCGAGCGCGACCGCTTTTCCAACTCCGCGGGACGAGCCGGTGACGATCGCGACCTGCCCTTTCAGCCTCATGGCGGATCCTTTCGCAGCGCGAAGACGACGTCCTGGCCGGCCGGAACGCGCGCTTCGACGCGGAGCGGAAGGCTCGCCGGCTCTTCCGCCGCGGGAAAGCTCACCACCACACGTCCGCCGGGCCTCAGCGAGCAGCTCGGTTTCTCGTCCCGCGCCGACTCGAGGAGCAGCCCGGTTCCTCCGCTGGCGTCGACGCATAGGCCGGCAGACGCCAACCACGCCGCGGCGGCGCGAAATTTCACCCGCTGCAGCTCGCGAAAGCGCTCGTCGTACCCCTCGGCGCTCCGGTCGTACGCTTTGACGAGCAGGCCGCGTTCCACCCTTGCCGTCTATCACGGTTGCGGCTAGCTTCCCGCTCCCCGTGGCACTCCGAACACCATTGTACGAAGCGCATCTCGCGGCCGGCGCCCGCATCGTCGAGTTCGCCGGCTTCGACATGCCGGTGCAGTACAAGGGCCTCCTCGAGGAGCACGCGGCCGTCCGCGAACGGGTCGGCATCTTCGACGTCAGCCACATGGGCGAGGTCACCGTCGACGGCGCGAAGGCGCTCGACGCCGCGCAACACCTCGTCACCAACGATCTCTCGAAGTGCGCCGACGGCCAGGCGCAGTACAGCGCGCTCTGCAACGACAAGGGCGGCGTGATCGACGACATCATCGTCTACCGCCATTCGCCGGAAAAACTCTTCATCTGCGTCAACGCCAGCGGCCGCGAGAAGGACTTCGACTGGATGAAGGGCCACTCGCAGGGCGCGAAGGTCGAGCAGCATTCGGACGACTGGGCGCAGATCGCGATCCAGGGACCCCAGGCGCCGGCGCTGGTCGAATCGCTGTGCAAGCCGGGCGTGATCGATCTCGCGTACTACCACTTCCGTCCGAACGTCACGGTCGCGGGCGTGCCCGGCTGCGTCGTCGCGCGCACCGGATACACCGGCGAGGACGGGTTCGAAGTCTTCGTCCCGCCCGACGGCGCCCGCCAGCTGTGGGACACGCTGGTAGCGAAAGGTGCGACACCGTGCGGCCTCGGCGCGCGCGACTCGCTGCGGCTCGAAGTCGCCTACCGCCTCTACGGCAACGACATGGACGAGGAGCACTCCCCGCTCGAGGCCGGCCTCGGCTGGATCGTGAAGCTCGACAAGCCCACCGGTTTCCTCGGCGCCGACGCGCTCAAGCGGCAGAAAGCCGAGGGCCTCAAACGCAAGCTCGTCGGATTCAAGCTGACCGGCAAAGGGATCGCGCGCCACGGCTACCCGGTCGTCAAAGACGGACAGCGTGTCGGCGAAGTGACTTCCGGCACGATGAGCCCGGTCCTGAAAGAGCCGATCGGCCTCGCCTACGTCCCCACCGGGCTGTCGAAGATCGGCACCGCATTCGACGTCGAGATCCGCGGCAAGCCGGTCCCCGCGCAGGTGGTGAAGACGCCCTTCGTGGAGAAGATCAAGTGAGGCTGAATCACTTCTTCGTCACGGCGTCGCTCGAGACGTTCGACGCGGTCTGCGCGGCCGGCGACCTCGGCGCGATCGAAAAGCGGACGACCATCCGCAAGGACCGGACGTATACCGGTGTGTACCTGTACGGGGAAAACACCTACCTCGAGCTGTTGCACCCCGATTCCGATCTCGGCGCGCCGTGCGGCATCGCCTGGGAGGGGCGCACCGACGCGGCAGAGCTCGTCTACCGCGGCGACAAGCCATGGTTCTGGATGTCGAAGACCGAGCCGAAGTTCGATGGCCTCATCGACTGGGGCATGGAATACGTCCCGGAATACTTCGGCCGCTCCGGTCCGGTGTCGCGCTCCGACGCGCTCACTCACTACGCCGCGAGCTGCGGCAAGTCGCGCGAGCGGGGCGAGGGCCTCTTCGAGGACGTCGCCGGACTCGAGATGTCGCTCTCGTCGGCCGATCTTCACGTCGCGATCACCGCCGCGCGCCTGACGCTGCGCCGCGATGCGGGCCGCGGCGAACGAAAGCTCGGCGGCACCACTCTTTCACTCGACGGCCGAACCGCCGTCTGGCGCTTCGAGGAGCGATAAATGGCCCAATATCCGGAGAGCCTCCGCTACACCAAGGAGCACGAGTGGGCGCGGGTGAGCGGAAACAAGGCGACGATCGGCATCACCGCGTTCGCCAAGGACCAGCTCGGCGACGTCGTCTACCTCGAGCTGCCGGAAGTGGGGGCAAGCGTCACCAGGGGCCATCCGTTCGGCGTGGTGGAGAGCACCAAGGCCGTGAGCGAGCTCTTCGCGCCGGTGAGCGGCAAGGTGACCAAGGTCAACAAGTCGCTGGTCGACGCGCCCGAGGGCATCAACGACGACCCGCACGAGAAAGGGTGGATGATCGAGATCGAGATGTCCTCGCCCGCCGACGCGAACGAGCTGTTGTCGGCGAAGCAGTACGAGGAGCTGCTTGCCGCGGAGCATTGAGATTCTCGATCTGCGCGGGCTGCTCTGCCCGCTGACGTGGGCGCGGACGAAGTACGCGCTGTCGAAGCTGGCCGCCGGCGCCGAGCTCACGGTGATCGTCGATCACCGGCCCGCGGTGCCGGACATCAAGCGGAACGCGGAAGAGATCGGGGACGAAGTGCTGTCGTCGCGCGAGATGGAACCGGGAGTGTGGGAGATGGTGCTGCGGCGATGCGCGCGTTGACGCTGCTGTTCGCGATCGGCTGTGCGGCGGCACAGCGGCCGGAGACGCTCCTGTCGCAAGCGGTCCGCTTTCCGACCGTGGCGGGGAACGACCAGGCCCGAAAGGATCAGCAGGCGTGGCTCCTGAAGACCGCCGCCGATCTGGGCCTGCCGGCCCGCGACGCGGGGCCGGTGACGGAGATCGAGCTGCCGGGGCCGGCGGGCGCTCCGGTGCTGGGCCTCGTCGTCCACGGCGACGTCCAGCCGGTCGACGAGAAGGAGTGGACGTTCCCGCCCTTCGGCGGTGTCATCCAGGGTGGCTACGTCTACGGCCGCGGCGCGGCGGACGACAAGGCGGGCCTCGTCGACGCGCTGCTCGCGATGCACGCGCTCAAAGGCGCGCCACTGACGCAGACGGTGCGGCTGCTGGTCGGAAGCGACGAGGAGAGCGGCTCGCAGGACATGAAGACGTACCTTTCCTCACACAAGCCGCCCGACCTCACGCTGGTGCTCGACTCCGAGTTTCCGGTCGTGGTCGGCGAGAAAGCGTGGGATGGGCTCAGCGTCACGGCGAGTGACGAGGGCATCGTCGATCTCGAAGCCGGCCTGAGCCCGAGCATCGTCCCCGATCGCGCGAAGCTGACGCTCAAGGCCGACGCCGGCTTCGAGCAGAAGCTGCATGCGCCGGACAAGGACACGCGCGTCGAGCTGCAACGCCGCGGCGACCTCCTCGACATCGTCGTCCACGGCCGGGCCGCGCACGCGGGCGTGAACATCGCGGGCGGACGCAACGCGCTGATCTCGCTCGCGCACGTCGTCGACGGTTTGCTTCCTGACTGCCCCGCTCGCGACCTGCTCGCGTTCACCGACAGAGTCGTCGAGCTGCAAATGCCCGCCGCCGACGGCTGGCGCGGCTGGGCGATCAACCCCGCGACGGTCAAGCACGCTGGCGGCAAGTACACACTGATCGTCAACCTGCGCCGGCCGCCGCCGTGGACCGCGGCGCAGTCGCGCGAACACCTGTACCAGGTCGTGAAAGCCTTCTCGCCGCGCCTCGAGCCCGGCGACTACTACTTCGGCGACGAGCCGCTGGTCTTCGATCCGAACGCGAAGATCGTGAAGCGGCTGATGGACGACTACGCCAAGGCCACCGGCGAGCACCCGCCGCTCGCGGTCTCCGGCGGCGGCACGTACGCGAAGAAGCTGCCCAACGCGATCGCCTTCGGCATGTGGTTCCCGGGCAAGCCCTACCCGGGCCACGACGTCGACGAGAAGCAGCCGATCGACGACCTCCACAAGGGTCTCGACATCCTCACGCTGACGCTGCGCGATCTCGCCACCAGCCCGCCTTTGCAGGATCCTTTCGCGCCATGAAGATCGCCCGCCGCCTCCAGGACCTGGCCCAGTCCGACATCCGCCGCATGACGCGAGAATGCGAGCGCGTCTCCGGCATCAACCTCGGCCAGGGCATCTGCGACCTGCCCACGCCGGAGCTGGTGCGCGACGGAGCGATCGCCGCGATCCGCGCCAACAAGAGCACCTACTCGTTCGCCGAGGGCGCGCCGGAATTGCGCACGGCCATCGCCCGCAAGCTCGCGCGCGACAACGGCCTGAAAGCCGATCCAGGTACGGAAATCTGCGTCACCGTGGGCGCGAGCGGCGCGTACGCCTGCGCGATCCACGCGCTGCTCGACCCCGGCGACGGCATCCTCTTCTTCGAGCCGTACTACGGCTACCACCTCAACGCCGCGATCGTTGCCGGCCTCACGCCGCAGTTCCTCACGCTGGAACCGCCGGACTTCGCCTTCACCGAAGCCGCGCTCGAGAAGGCGATCGACCTCAAGACGCGCGCGATCGTCGTCTGCACGCCGTCGAATCCGAGCGGGAAGATGTTCACGCGCGCAGAGCTGCAGACGCTCGCGCGCGTGGCGGAAAAGCACGATCTCCTGATCATCACCGACGAGATCTACGAGTACATCCGCTACGGCGGCCGCGAGCACGTCTCGCCCGCGACGCTGGCGCGCGACCGCACGGTCACGATCATGGGCCTGTCGAAGACGTTCAGCATCACCGGCTGGCGGCTCGGGTACGCGGTCGCGCCGGCGCCGCTCACTCAAGCGATCACTTTAGTGAACGACCTCGACTACGTCTGCGCGCCGACGCCGTTGCAGCTCGGCGCTGCCGCCGGCTTCGACGCGCCGAAAAGCTATTTCGACGACCTGCAATCGTCCTACCAGCACAAGCGCGACCTGATCTGCGACGCGTTGCGCAAAGCAAGGCTCGAGCCGATCGTCCCGCAAGGCGCGTACTACGTCCTGGCCGACTGCAGCGGGCTCGGCTTCACAAAGTCCCGCGACGCCGCGATGCATGTCCTCGAAAAAACCCGCGTCGCCTCGGTCCCCGGCAGCGCCTTCTACCGCGGCGCGACCGGCGAGAAGCTCCTGCGCTTCTGCTTCGCGAAAGACGACGGCGTGCTCGAGGAGGCCTGTCAGAGGCTCGCGGCGCCATGAAGTCGCCGCTCCTGCCGATCTTCCTCATCGTCGTCGTCGACGTGCTCGGCCTCACGCTGATGCTGCCGCTGTTGCCGTTCTACGCCGAGCATTTCGGCGCCAGCCCGACGGTGGTCGGCCTCCTCGTCAGCACGTACGCGCTCTGCCAGTTGATCGCCGGCCCCGTCCTCGGCCAGCTCTCCGATCGCGTCGGCCGCAAGCCGGTCTTGACCGTCAGCCAGATCGGCACGTTCGTCGGCTTCCTGGTCCTCGCCTGGGCGCCGAATCTGCTGGTCGTCTTCGTCGGCCGCATCATCGACGGCCTGACCGCCGGCAACCTCTCGATCGCGCAGGCCTACATCGCCGACGTCACGGCTCCCAAGGAGCGCGCCAAAGCGTTCGCCGTGATCGGCATCGCCTTCGGCATCGGCTTCCTCGTCGGTCCGGGCGCATCGGGGTACCTGACCAAGCACTACGGCTACCAGGTGCCGATCCTCTGCGCCGCCGCGCTCTCGTTCCTGAGCATCATGGGCACGACGTTCCTTCTGCCCGCGACGCCGCCGCACCCGGAAGGACTCAAGGCCGCCAGCGCCGAGCAGGAGATCGAAGCGCCCGTGGCGCCGGGCGGCAAGCGGCTCAAGGTCCTCGACTGGGGTACGTACTTTCAATACTTCCGGCGACCCGTGCTCGGCGGCCTTTTGATCGAGTTCTTCCTCTTCTGCCTCGCGTTCTCGACGTTCATGGGCGGCTTCGCGCTCTTCGCCGAGCGCCGTTTCTTCTGGCACGGCGCGGCGTTCGGCCCGAAGGAAGTCGGCTACGTCTTCATGTACTCGGGCTTCCTCGGCATCATCGTCCAGGGCGCGATGCGGCAGGGCGCGCTGGTCCGCAAGATCGGCGAGGTGCGCCTGGTGACGTTCGGCTTCCTCTTCGGCGCGGTCGCCTCGAGCCTGCTCGCCTTCAGCTTCGTGATCCCGATGCTGCTGATCGCGATCACCGTGTCCTCTTTCGGCAGCGGCGCCTTGCGTCCCGCGCTGACCAGCCTGATCACGCAGCAGGTCGATCGCAACGAACAGGGCGTCGTCCTCGGCCTCAACCAGTCGCTGCTCTCGATCGCCCAGATCGTCGGCCCCGCCATCGCCGGCGCGCTGATCGACGCCGGCCATCTCACGCTCTGGGGCCTGTGGGCCGCCCTGATCATGGCCGCCGCCCTCGTCCTCAACCTCCGTGCGCGCGAATCCCGGCACGAGGCTCAAGCAGCTGCTTGAACCTTCTCCGGTTCGGACTCGATGTGACGCCGCCGCCCTCCAAGGTGGGCGGCGGCGTCATGCCGAGTCCGAACCGTAGGACTTCAGAAGCCGCGCGCGGCCGGGGAGCCCGGCAGATACGCCGGGCCGATCTGCATCTTCATGCCGCCCGTCGCCGCCAGCAGCGTGAACGCAAACGGCAGGCTGACCACGCCCGGGTGCTCCGGAATCAGCCCCGGCGGTGGATTCGGGAACCTCTGCACCACCCGGAACGCGTCGACCGCGACGCTGTCGAGATACGGCACGCCGCTCGACGCGGCGACTTTCACGTCGGTGATCTCGCCCTGCCGGTCGAGGGTGAACTCGACCACGGTGCGCCGGTCCTTGTACGAGTAGAGCTGGCCGGTGGGATCGCGCTTGCCGGCCTCGTCCTGGACCTTCTGCACCCAGACCCGGCCGACCGTCTCCTTCACGCGATTGAGGAACCCGGCATACTTGAAGCTGCGCGAGTTGAGCAGCGTCTCGTCGCCCTCCTCGACGCCGCGCAGATCGTCCGGCATGGGCCCGCCCGCGATCGGCCCCAACGCGCCAACCGGTTGATCCAACGTGAGTTTCAGCGGCTTCAGCTCGCCCGGCGAACCGGCCGCGGCGCCCGGCGCGCCGGGCCCGATGTTGGACGCCTTGCCCTCCGCGCCCGGGTCGGCGATCGCCACCTTCTTGCCGCTGCCCTTGTACGCGTCGGTCGAATCGCGCGCCCGCAGCGTACCGTCGGGCGCTTCGGCCACGCGGAGGGCGTCGCGACGCTGCTTGCTCGGCAGCTCGGCTTCCTGCCGGGCCCTCTTCTGCTCGGCACCGCCGCCCGCCTTGCCGTTCTCGCCCGGATTGGCGCTGAAGGCCGGCGCGCCCGACTCCGCCTTGTCCTTGCGCCCTTCTTTCTGAATCTTCGAAAGCGCGTTCTTGAAGAACGCCGACGTCTCCCGGGCGCGCGTCTCCTTGAAAACGCGGCTGTCATGCTCGGAGAGGTACTTGGTCGGCTTGTCGGGCGCGAGATCGTTGGTCGGCCCGAGATCGACGACCTGCCCGCCCTGCAGCTTTTCCGGAACCGGCTCGGGCGGCTTCACCGCCGGCGGCAGGTTCGGCATCTGCTGCGTGTTCAGCGCCGAGGTCGTCGGGCCGGCGCGAAGGCCCTGCAGCTGCGAGCGCGAGGTCGACAGCAGCGAAACCACCTGTCGCACCGGATGCTTGGGAATGTGGAAGTTCGCGTCCCTGGCCACGAACGGCAGAAGCAGCGCGTGCGCGATCAGCGAGATCGCGACCGCGAGCGACAGGCGGCTACCGCGCCGCACCGGCTTCTGAGGCAAGGGCATTGCGAGTTTATTGTAATCCCGGCGGCCTGCAGGAGGCGAGTAGACAGGCGTCCGACGAACGTGCCCCCTGTCGTTTTTGGACGTTTCCGGGAGCACGGACGGTGAACAACCGCGGAATCCGGGCGATTTCAGTAAATCCGGACCGGCTTCGCGCCCGAGTAGTACCAGCCGAGGATGTCGACGTAAGTCCTACCCCGCTCGGCGCGGCCGATGGCGCCGGTCTGGCACATGCCGCTGCCGTGGCCCCAGCCGCCGCCGGTGAAGACCCAGTCGCCGCCGATCTTTTCGATCACGAACATCCCGCTGTTCAGATTGCGGAAGAGCTGGCGGATCGGCAGCTCGCCGTAGACGCGTGCGACGCGGCGGGCCCCCGCGATCCGGAGAGAGAGCGCGCGGCCGGAGACGCCACGGCCTTCGACGGCCATCGCCGCGACCACCCCGACGCCGAGGGGAGCGCAGATCTCGTCGACTTCGGCCTGGGTGAAGGCGCGCCGCCAACGGACTTTGTCGGGCTTGGCGAGGCCGCTCAGCGCGCAATACGTCGGCACCGGGTTCATCCGCACGAACCGCGCGACCAGCGCCTCGCCGATGCCGGCGGCGAACTGCGCCATCCCGGGCGCCTTCGGGTCGAAGTCGGGCCTGCCCCGCAACGACGGGTTTGGCGGGCCGCCCCAGACGGCGTCGTTGTCCTCGGTGAAACCTCCGCACACGGCTGAATACACCGAGTCGACGAGCACCCGGTCGTTGAACAGGGCCTCGCCTTTGGTCGCGTCGACCGCGACGTTCGTCGAAGGGTCTTCCGCGGCGATGCCCTTGTAGACCTGGCAGTGCTGCTCGGCGCAGAGCAGGTAGGGGTCGCCGAGGTGCCGCGCGCCGATCTTCGCCAGCACCTCGCCGCGCGCGGTCACCGCCTGCGCCTTGAGCGCCTCGACGTGCGCGTGGGCGAAGATCTCGCTCGGGACCACGCCCTTGACCAGCCGTTCCATCGGCAGCGCGGCGACGAGGGCAAGGCCGCCGTTCCCGTCCACCGTCGCCAACAGCCGACCGGGGTAGGTCCGGTCCTCGAAGCCGTGGAACGAGTACCCCATGCCGAACTCGACGGCGTCGACGGCGATCCCCGGATTCGCCCGCACCTCGAGGGCCGAAAATCCGACCGCGACCGCCTTGCCCGCCGGATCGCGGAGCTCGATCCGCCCGCTCGGCCGCGAGGACAGCTCGCGGTGGATCTGCGCGCGGACGCCGAACCTGCTCTCGATCTCCGCGAGCTGCCGGCGCGCGCCGGCTTCGGTTGCGTCGCCCTCCGCGAGGATCGCGTAGCGCCGCGTGTCGACCACGTGGCCGGCGATGCCGTACGCCTCGCCCACCGTCGCGACGCGCACCGGCACACCTTTGGCTACCCACGCCTCGCGCGCCTTCCGCATCGCCGGCTTGTTGTCGAATTCGACCTGCTCGAGCTCGACCCACGACGCGCCGACGCCGGGGGCGCTTTCGAGGAGCTTCAGGATCCACCGGCCGGGGGGGCCGTCGTCGATCGCGGTCTCGGTCTCGCCTTTCGCGGTGCGGGCCACGACCGTCAGCGGACCCCGCGGCTCGATCGCGATCTCCTGCCGTCCTTCCGAGACCCGGACGGTGACCAGCGGCTGGCCGCCGTCGAACGAGAGCCGGCGCGAATAGAGCAGCTCGAGCGGATCGTCCGGCGCCGGCGCTCCCGAAAAGAGCCGCTCGACACCGACCGCCGCCAGGCCGGAGAGAAAGTCCCGGCGTCTCATCGATGGTTTTGTTCGACGTACCGCCGGAACCCCGCGCGCAGCCGCTGCGCGATCGGCCCCGGCTTCCCGTCGCCGACCTGCCGGGTCTTCTCGTCCGGAGACTCGAGGAAGACGAGCGAGGTGACCGGCATCACTTCCCGCAGCGTGCTGGAGACGAAGACCTCGTCGGCGGCGGCGAGCGCTTCGGGGCCGTGCGGCTCCTCGCGCAGCATGACGTTCTCGGCGCGCGCGACCTCCATGACGACCGCGCGGGTGACGCCCTCGAGCATGCCGAGCGCGAGCGGCGGCGTCACGATCACGCCGCGCTGGACGAAGAAGACGTTGGAGGTGGTCGCTTCCGTCACCCGCCCGCTCAGGTCGAGCAGGATCGCGTCGTCGGCCCCGGCCTCGTTCGCCTCACGCAACGCAAGGATATTGTTCAGGTAATTTCCCGTCTTCAAGGCCGGATCGAGGGCCAGCGGCGAGTTGCGGCGGGTCTTCGCGATCGCCATCTGCAGCCCGCGCGCGTACTGCTCTTCGCTCGGAAGCTGCAGCGGCCGGACGATGATCACCATCCGGTGCGCGGTCGAGAGGTGTGCGCCGAGACCGAACTGGCCTTCGCCGCGGGTGATCACGATCCGGGCGTACGATTCGGGATTGCCGGACGCCTCGAGGGTCCGGGTCAGCTCGCGGATGACGTGCTCGCGCGGCGGCAGGTCGAGCCCGATCCGAGCCGCCGTCCGCTCCATCCGCAGCATGTGCCGTTCGAGCTCGAAGGGCCGGCCGCCGTAGGTGCGCACGACCTCGTAGACCGAGTCGCCGTAGAGGAAGCCGCGGTCGAGCACCGGCACCATCGCCTCTTCGGGCGGGACCAGCTTTCCTTCGACGTTGCAGAGGATCGGCACCTGCGCTTGGTACCTCGGTTTTCTGCCCGATTCCAGCCTGAACGGTGCGCTGGTACGCGTGCGCACATGCTGCGCCTTGTGCCGCTGCTCCTGATCGCCGCGTGTGCGCGTCCGGACCACATCGAGATCGACCCGCGCGCGCCGCGACTGGTGCGCAAGGGCGAGTCGCTGCACCTGCACGCAAAGATGATGGACCGCGGCGGCAACGTCTTTCCCCGGGAACGGGCGGCGTGGAAGTCGCGGGATCCGTTCGTCGCCGGCGTGACCGGGAACGGCGACGTCACCGGCTTGTCGAGCGGGCACACGGTGCTCACCGCGACCTGGAACGAGCTGTCGGCGGAGGTGCCGCTCGAGGTCGATCTGGTCGAGGCGCTGCAGATCGAGCCGGGGACGCTCGAGCTTCTCGCCAGCGCGGACCCGGTCAAGATCAACGTCGTCGCCCTCGGTCTCGACGGCCATCCGCTGCGCGACCGCGAGGTGCACCTGGTCTCGGCGAATCCGGCGGTGGCTCGGGTCGACCCGGAAGGCCGCGTCTGGCCCGTCGCTCCCGGATTCGTCACCGTCCGCGCGAACATCGACGACAAAGAAGGCGAAATCGCCGTGCACGTGCTAAACACCGGCCCGAGCCGCTAGCTCAGCTGGTAGAGCACCGGCCTTTTAAGCCGAGGGTCGTGGGTTCGATCCCCACGCGGCTCACTCTGCAACATGCTGTTGTCGTGCCGGATTGCATGCGACCATCCAGTGCAACTTTACTAGTGCCAGAGATGGAAAGGTCTCCACAAGCGACGTTCGCCAGCGGTTGGTGATCTGCTGAATCGGGTTGCGCCGCGTCACGACGAGTTTGTCATCGAGCGGAAAGGCAAACCACTCGCCGCGCTGGTCCCTGTCGAGCGGCTGGAGCAGATGCTAGGGGCGCGCCGGCTACGTCGTCACCGGCGATCAGACATTCCTTGCAATCGGTGAGCACGCGGCGCTAGCCGTCGTGACGCCGCGATCGTTCCTCGAACTTCTGCGTTCATGAGGCTGGCGGAACCGTCGGTTGCGAATCGCCCAGGTGGCGCGGTCGACTGTCGTCGACGGTGACGACGTGACCGTTGTAGAGGACCAGATCGGGCCGACCGAGGCGGATCCCGGCAAGCGGGGCGGCGCCGAGGTCTCCGAGAAAATTCGCGGCGGGACCTCGTCACCTCTGCGCGCGAGCGCCTCGGGATTGTATGCCGTGTATCGGAATCGGGCTTCGGAGCGTCCGATTTTGGGACGGCCGCACCGCACGAAGTCAATGATTTCAAGTACTTAGCGCTGGCACGGCCTTCGCTACCGCCACGCGGGATGGACAGCTTCGTCCGCGAGATCCGCTACGCCATCCGTGCCCTTTCCCGCTCCCCGGGCTTCACCGCCGCCGCCGTCGTCGCGCTGGCCCTCGGCATCGGCGG
>JAIVGS010000191.1 GCA_020201435.1 Myxococcales bacterium | reverse complement strand
CTTTCATGCCGCGTGCCACCGTCGCGAACGACGTCCGAGGCCTGAAGCCCGAGGCCTGAAGCCTTCCAAATCTATACTTCATAGAATCGTAGAATCGCCGGCGATCCGGGACGGTGCTAGCCTTCGGTTTCATGCGCGCGGGTCTCGCGGGATATTCGCGTTCGGGAAAGACGTCGCTGTTCAACGCGCTCACGGGGTTGCATCGCGGCCCGGAGGCCAGGCTGCATCTCGGCGCGATCAAGGTGCCGGATCCGCGGCTCGACCGGCTGAGCGCGATCTTCAAACCGAAGAAGACGACCCACGCGGAGGTCCTGCTCGCCGACCTGCCGGGGCCGCGGAGCAAGGGCGCCTCGCTCGAGGCCGACGCGCTGCAGGCGCTGCGCGAGGTCGACGCGCTCTGCCTCGTCCTGCGGGCGTTCGAGAGCGACGCCGATCCGCTGCGCGATCTGCGCGATTACGAGGCGGAGCTGATCGTCTCCGACCTGGCGGCGGCCGAGAAGCGGATGCACCGGCTGCGGCAGGAGCGCAACGCCGGCGGCGAGATGCTCGAGCTGGCGCGGGTCGCGGCGCATCTCGAGTCGGGCTCGCCGCTGCGCACGCTGACGATGAGCGATGCCGAGGAGTCGGCGCTGGCGCACTTCGGGTTCCTCTCCCGCAAGCCGATGCTGGTGGTGGTCAACGTCGCGGAGGGCGAGGCGGCGAAGCCGTTGGAGCTCGAGCTGACCGTCGCCGCGCGTGCTCTCGGAGCGGAAGCGATCGCGCTTTCGGCGGAGGTCGAATCCGAGATCGCCGATCTGCCGGCGGCAGAGCAGCCCGACTATCTCGAGTCGCTGGGCCTCAAGGAGCCGGCGCGCGCGGTCTTTCTGCGGGCGGTGTACGGCCTCTTGAAGGAGATCTCGTTTTTCACCGTCGGTGAAGACGAGGTGCGCGCGTGGACCATCCGCCGCGGCGACCGCGCTGCGCGGGCGGCGGGAAAGATCCACTCCGATCTCGAGAAGAGCTTCGTGCGCGCCGAGGTCGTCCACTACGACGACTTCATCGCCGCGGGCAGCGAGCACCGCGCGCGCGAGACCGGCCGGCTGCGGCTGGAGGGTAAGGATTACGTCGTGCAGGACGGCGACATCCTGCACGTCCGGGCGGGCCGGGCGAAGTAGATGCTCGGCGCGATCACCGCGGGCGTCAACGTCGGCGCCGCGATCACGATGTTGCGGGCGCTGAAGAAACGCTGCGAAAGCGCTTCCCCCGCGCCGTCACGTCGAAGTTCCTTTACCGCTTGATCGCCTGGCGTACCTTCTTCTCTGCGTACTTCGGGCCCTTCCAGCCGAGGACGCGCGGATCTTTCGCGCTGAAGAACGTGGTGTTGAGGAAGAAGCGCTCGATCTCGTCGCGCAGGCGAGCCGAGAGATCGTCGGGATCCTCCATCTCTTCGAATCGCTTGGCCTTGACCGGCACGGCGACCAATCGGTCGTTGCGCTCGCGGCTCTTCTTCTTGCCCTCTTCGTCTTTCTCGTCGAGCTGCAGGATCCCGAGCGGCCTGCAGGCGATCACGACGCCCGGATAGCTCGGCACGTCGGTGAGGACCAGCGCGTCGAGCGGATCGCCGTCTTCCGCTTCGGTCCCGGGGACGAATCCCCAGTCGTACGGATAGGTGAGCCCGATCGGGAGCGCCTTGCCGTATTCGAACGCGCCGAGGTCCGGGTCGTACTTGAGCTTGACGCCCGCGCCGCGTGGAGACTCGACGACGACGTGCAGCTCGCCGTCGTCGTTGAAGGCGGGGAGCTTCGTCAGGTCCCTGGACATGAAGCCAACGCTGACAATGGCTGCGCTTGATTTCAAGCCTGAGCCGGGCAAAGAGTTGCGCCCATGGGCCGATATGACGAGGTGTACCGTCGCTCGCTCGAAGATCCGGGGAGCTTCTGGTCCGAGGCAGCCGGCGCGCTGCGCTGGCGGAAGAAGTGGGATCGCGTCCTCGACCGGTCCAACCCTCGCCAGCCGCGGTGGTTCCAGGGCGGGGAGCTCAACACCTGCGAGAACGCGATCGACGTGCACGTCGAGAGCGGCCGCGCCGACCAGCTCGCCCTGATCTGGGACAGCGCGGTCACCGGTCAAACGGCGAAGTACACGTATCGCGAGCTGCAGCGCGAGGTGGCGACGTTCGCCGGCGCCCTGCGGCGTCTCGGCGTCGGAAAGGGCGATCGGGTGGTGGTCTACATGCCGATGATCCCGCAGGCGATCATCGCGATGCTCGGCTGCGCGCGTCTCGGCGCGGTGCACTCGGTCGTCTTCGGCGGGTTCGCGGCGCACGAGCTGGCGGCGCGGATCGATCACGCCGAGCCGAAAGCGATCGTCTGCGGCTCGTGCGGCGTCGAGCCGGGACGGGTGGTGGCGTACAAGCCGATGGTCGACAAGGCGATCGAGCTCTCGCGGCACAAGCCGGCGAACGTGATCGTGTTCCAGCGGCCGCAGGCGGAAGCGCCGTTGGCCGCCGGCCGGGATCTCACCTGGGACGAAGCGGTCGAAGGCGCGCAGCCGGCCGACTGCGTGACGGTCTCCGCCAACGATCCGCTCTACGTCCTCTACACCAGCGGCACCACCGGCCGGCCGAAGGGGATCGTCCGCGACAACGGTGGACACGCGGTCGCGCTCAAGTGGAGCATGACCCACTTCTACGACGCGCGGCCGGGCGAGGCGTACTGGGCGGCGAGCGACATCGGCTGGGTCGTCGGCCACTCGTACATCGTGTACGCGCCGCTGCTGAACGGGAACACGACCATCATGTACGAGGGCAAACCGGTCGGCACGCCGGACGCCGGCGCATTCTGGCGCGTGGTCACGCAGCACGACGTGCGCACGCTGTTCACCGCCCCGACCGCGTTTCGCGCCATCCGCCGCGAAGACCCGCAGGGCGTGGAGATCGAGAAGTGGAAGCCGACTCGCGTGTTGCGCGCGCTGTTTCTCGCCGGCGAGCGCTGCGATCCGGACACGCTGAAGTGGGCGCAGGAGCGGCTGAAGATTCCGGTGATCGATCACTGGTGGCAGACGGAGACCGGCTGGCCGATCGTCGGCAATCCGATCGGCGTCGAGAAGTTCCCGGTCAAGCCGGGGTCGGCGACGAAGCCGCTGCCCGGCTACGACGTCCACGTCCTCGACGAGGAAGGCAAGGACGTCAGGCAGGGCGCGATCGCGATCAAGCTGCCGCTGCCGCCGGGTTGTCTGCCTACGCTGTACAAGGACGAGGCCACGTTCGAGCGCGCTTACCTCGCGCGATATCCCGGCTACTACCTGACCGGCGACGGCGGTCACTTCGACAGCGACGGATACCTCTCGATCATGGGACGCATCGACGACGTGATCAACGTCGCCGGCCACCGGCTCTCGACCGGACAGATGGAAGAGGTGCTCGCCTCGCACGAGGACGTCGCCGAGTGCGCGGTCGTCGGGGTGAACGACTCCTTGAAAGGCGAGGTCCCGGTCGGTTTCGTGGTCCTGAAGGCGGGCGTTTCGCGTCCGGAGGCAGAGCTCTGCAAGGAGCTGGTCGACCTGGTGCGCGATCGGATCGGGCCGGTCGCGTTCTTCAAGACCGCGGCGGTGGTCGCGAAACTGCCGAAGACGCGCTCCGGCAAGATCCTGCGCGGGACGATCCGCAAGATCGCCGACGGACTCCAATGGACGATGCCGCCGACCATCGAGGACGCCGGCGCGCTCGACGAGATGGGCAAGGTCCTGACGCGGCTCGGCTATCCACAGAAGACTTCCGGCGAGAGCCGGGTATAGCGACCTATCTGTTCACCTGGAACCCGCGCGTCTACGCGTGGCGCGATCTGCGCGCGGACATCCGCAGGCTGTGCAAGCGCGGCGTCCTGCACAGCGACTGGAGCTGCGCGCGCAGCAAACGGATTCGCAAGGGCGATCGGGTGTTCCTCCTGCGCCAGGGCGTCGAGCCGCGGGGCATCGTCGCGTCGGGATGGGCGACGAGCGACTGGTACGAAGGCCCCGGCTGGCGGCGCGCGGGTGTGCCGTGCAATTACGTCGACATCGCGCTCGACACGCTGCTCGACCCTTCGAGCGAGCCTATCCTGCCGCGCGAGGCGCTGTCGCACGGAAAACTCGCGGAAATGTACTGGGATACGCAGGTGTCGGGAATCCACATACCCGACGGAGTGGCCCGCGAGCTCGAGAGAGCATGGAGATCGTTTTCGCGCGCCGCGCGTTCGTGACTGCGGAGGTCAACGAACATGCTGCTCGCGCTGCTGCTCGCTGCGTCGTCGCACGTCGAGTCCGCCGAAGTCGTCATCGTCGCGGGATCGGCCGATCACATGGAGCACGTGATGGGCCGCGCCGGCGTGAAGTACGCGTTGATCACTCCCGACCAGCTCCCCGACACGCCCTTGCGCTGGCAGCAGATCCTGATGGTCAACTGCACCGGCCAGATGTCGCCCGCCGCGCGAGAGCGCGTGCGCCGCTTCGTCAGCGCCGGCGGGATGCTCTACACCACCGACCACGCGGTGCATTACCTGCTCGAAGCGATCTTCCCCGGCAAGGTGCGCTTCAACCAGAAGAGCACGGCCGAGGCGATCTTCCCGATGCAGGTGCAGGGCGATCGCGGGCTGGTCGCGAAGATCGCCGATCACGGCGAGCCGCGCTGGCAGCTGGCGAGCGGCGGCATGCTCTTCGACGTGCTCGACAGGAACGTCGAGATCCTCATGCGCTCGCGCCAGGTGGCGGAGCGTTACCAGACTTCCGGCGTCCTCGGCGTCCGCTTCCGCTACGGCGACGGCCAGATCGTGCACGTCACCGGCCACTTCTTCACCCAGCCCGGCCAGCCGCGGGACGTCGCCGCGGCGGGCCGCGCGTTCGAGCAGCTCAGCGAAAACGTGGTCCGCGAGAAGAAGGTCGACATGCCGCGCGTCGAGAAGCTGTACAGCGCGGAGGCCGTCGCGCCGGCGCCGATGCTCGCCGAACCGAAGGACGCGGCTCGACAGGTGACGGCGCCGTCCGGCGCGCAGGTGACGACCGCGACGGCGACGAAGGTCCGCGTCCTGCGGCGCGAGCGCGGCTACGTCGAGATCCGCGACGACCAGGGCAACCAGGGCTGGGTCCCGGAGGCGTCGGTCAAGTAAAGTGCGCCGGTGTTCCCGTACGTTCCGGAGCCGGTCCTGCGGATCGGCGGCTTTTCGCTCTCCGCGTTCCAGGTCCTCGTCTTCGCCGCCGTCGTCGCGGGGTACGAGATCACGGTGCGCCGCGCGACGCGGCTCGGATGGGATCGCGACCTCGTCCTGAGCCTCGTGCTGTGGGCGGTGTTTCTCGGCTTCGTCGGATCGCACGTCTTCGACACCTTGCTCTACGAGCGGGAAGCGCTGCGCCGCAATCCGCTGGTGCTGCTCGAGCTGTGGGGCACGATGTCGTCGTACGGCGGCCTGATCGGCGGCGTCCTCGGCGGGATCGTGGCGCTGCGCCTGAAGCGGCTCTCGTGGAAGCAGGCGCTCTCGTTCTTCGACATCTGTGCCTTCGCGTTTCCGTTCGCGTGGATCTTCGGCCGCACCGGCTGCGCGCTCGCCCACGATCACGTCGGCATCGCGACCGGCAGTTTCCTCGCGGTGCGCTTTCCGGACGGCCCGCGCTACGACCTCGGTCTTTTGGAGCTGTTCTGGACGATCGTCATCTGCGCCGCGTTCGTCGCGCTCGATCGCAAGCCGCGTCCGACCGGATTCTTCGTCGCCGTGTTCCTTCTGCTCTACGGCCCGGTGCGCTTCGCCCTCGACATGCTGCGCGTCGGCGACGAGCGCTACGTCGGCTGGACTCCGGGCCAGTATGCGTCGATCGCCGCCACTTTTGTCGGATTCGTGCTCCTCGCTCGCCTGAAAGATCAGCCACTTGAGGACAAGATTTGACAACGCCCGCGAAGAGGGCGTACGGATGCGGGCGATGACGCAGCGCCCCGCGACGTTCTGCAACGACTCCTCCAGCGCCGCCGGCCTCGTCTCGATTTCCCTTATCGGCCTCATTCTCGTCGTCCTTCGCGACGGGTGCGGGCCGCCGTTCTAACTGGAAGCAGGACTCCGGAAGGAACCAGGCCCCCGCACCCGAAAGGGTCCGGGGGCTTCTCGTTTTTGGATCTCGCAAAGGAAGCCCATGGCGCTGCAACTGGAAACCGAACCGAAACACGCAGAGGAAGACGCACCGTCGCCGCGCCGGACGGGCGCGCAGCTGTTGTGGGAGGCGCTGGTCCGCGAGGGCGTCGAGGTCGTCTTCGGTTATCCGGGCGGCGCGATCATGCCCGCGTACGACGCGATGCCCGCGTATCCGATCCGGCACGTGCTGGTCCGCCACGAGCAGGGCGCGTCGCACATGGCCGACGGTTACGCGCGCGCTTCCGGCAAGGTCGGCGTCGCCGTTGCGACCTCGGGGCCGGGCGCGACCAACCTCGTCACCGGCATCGCGACGGCGATGCTCGATTCATCGCCGGTGGTCTGCATCACCGGACAGGTCGCGTCTCCCGGGCTGGGCACCGACGCGTTCCAGGAGATCGACACCACCGGCATCACGCTGCCGATCACCAAGCACAACTACCTGGTCACCAAAGCCGCCGACATCCCGGCGACGATCCGCGAGGCGTTTCACGTCGCGCGATCGGGACGGCCCGGTCCGGTGCTGGTCGACATCACCAAGGACGCGCAGCAGGCGGCCGTCGAGTCGGTCCAGCTCTCGCCGCCGCACCGCCCGCGCAACGGGAAGCGCAGGAGCGTGCGCACGGAGATGCTCGACAAGGCCGCGGAGTTGATCGACGGCGCGAAGCGGCCGGTGATCCTCGCCGGACACGGCGTGATGATGGCGGGCGCGACCCGCGCGCTGCGCGAGCTCGCCGAGCGCAGCGACATTCCCGTCGCGCAGACGCTGCTCGGCCTCGGCGGCTTTCCCGCGACGCACCCGCTGTCGCTGGGCATGATGGGAATGCACGGCGAAGCGTGGGTCAACTTCGCGGTGCAGCAGTCCGATCTGTTGGTGGCGCTCGGGATGCGATTCGACGATCGCGTCACCGGCAACACGAAGACGTTCGCGGTCGGCGCGAAGAAGATCCACGCCGAGATCGATCCCTCGGAGATCGACAAGACCGTCAAGGTCGACGTGGCGCTCGTCGGCGACGTCGCGGTGACGCTGGAAGAGCTGCTGTCGCGCGTGAAGCCGCGGGATCGCGGGCCGTGGCGCAAGCACATCGCCGGCTTGAAGGGCGAAGCGGCGGTGCGCGACATCGTCTCGCTGCCGGACGACGGCCGGCTCTACGCGGCGCACGTGATGCACGATCTCTGGCGCCTCACCAAAGGCAACGCGCTGGTCGTCACCGACGTCGGCCAGCACCAGATGTGGGAGGCGCAGTACTACCGCCACGATCATCCGCGCAAGCTGATCACCAGCGGCGGCCTCGGCACGATGGGCTTCGCGCTGCCCGCGGCGATGGGCGCGCGCTTCGCGTTTCCCGACGACGAGATCTGGGTCATCGCCGGCGACGGCGGCTTCCAGATGACCGCCGCCGAGCTCTCCACCTGCGCGCAGGAGGGCCTCAAGCTCAACGTCGCGGTGATCAACAACGGCTACCTCGGCATGGTGCGCCAGTGGCAGCAGTTCTTCTATGGCGGACGGTACATCGCGACGCCCTTGAAGAGCCCGGACTTCGTCAAGCTCGCCGAGGCGCACGGCCTCTGCGGCCTGCGCGTCGACCGCCGGGCCGATCTTCCGAACGCGGTCGAGAAGGCCCGCGCAGAGCGGGGCACCGTGATCATCGACTTCCGCGTCGAGGCCGAGGACAGCGTCTACCCGATGGTCCCCGCCGCGGCGGACCTGCACGACATGATCCGGCGCCCGTCGCCGATCGAGGAGACGCCGTATGACTCCTGAACGGACGTCGCACACCTTCATCGTGCTGGTCGAGGATCTCCCCGGCGCGCTGAACCGCGTCGTCTCGCTCTTTCGCCGGCGCGTGGTCAACATCGACTCGCTCACCGTCGGCCGCACCGAAAGATCGGGCGTCTCGAGGATCACCCTGGTGGTCCGCGCCGACGCCAACGCCGCGCGCCTGCTGGAAGCGAATCTCTACAAGCTCGTCGACGTGATCGAGGTGCGTGACGTCACCGCCGAGCCGGTCGTGGTCCGCGAGATGGCGTTCGTCAAGCTCGGCGCGCAGTTCCGCGGCGAAGTGATGCAGATGTGCGACGTCTTCCGCGCCCGCGTCGTCGACCTCGGGCCGGCGAGCATCACCGTCGAGAGCACCGGATCGCAGGACAAGATCGACGGGCTCATCGAAGCGCTGAAGCCGTTCGGCATCGTCGAGCTCGTTCGAACCGGCGCGGTGGCCATCGCGCGCGGACCCATTTCCCCCGAGGTGCAAACGTGAGCGAATCAACCGACCGAGTCGTGATCTTCGACACCACGCTGCGCGACGGCGAGCAGGCGCCGGGCGCGAGCATGACCCTGCCGCAGAAGCTCAAGGTGGCCGCCGCGCTCCAGGCGTTGAACGTCGACGTGATCGAGGCGGGCTTTCCCGCCGCGTCGCCGGGCGATTTCGAATCCGTCCGCGCCGTCGCGCGGCAGGTGCGAGGGGTCTCGATCTGCGGCCTCGCGCGGGCGCAGCGCGAGGACATCTCGAGGGCGTGGGACGCGCTGCGCGAAGCCGAGAAGCCGCGCATCCACGTCTTCCTCGCCACCAGCCCGATCCACCGCGAGTTCAAGCTGCGGATGACGCGCGAGCAGGTGGTGCAGAACGCGGTCGCGGCGGTGAAGTACGCGCGCGAGCAGTGCCCCGACGTCGAGTTCTCTCCCGAAGACGCGGCGCGGACCGAGCCGGAATTTCTCGCCGAGGTCGTCGCGCGTGTCGTCGAAGCCGGCGCGACGACGGTCAACATCCCGGACACCGTCGGGTACGCGATGCCCGCCCAGTTCGCGGCGCTGATCGCGATGGTCAGGAAGACCGTGGGCTCGAGAGCGGTGGTGTCGGTTCACTGCCACGACGACCTCGGGCTGGCGACGGCGAACAGCCTCGCCGCGGTCCAGGAGGGCGCGCGGCAGATCGAGTGCACCGTCAACGGCATCGGCGAGCGCGCCGGCAACTGCTCGCTCGAGGAAGTGGTGATGGCGATCCGGACGCGGGCGGATTTCCTCCGCGTGCACACCCGCGTGAACACCGAACAGATCTGCAGCGCCAGCCGCGCGGTCTCGCTCGCCACCGGGTTCCTCGTGCCGCGCAACAAGGCGGTGGTCGGCCAGAACGCGTTCGCGCACGAGTCGGGCATCCACCAGCACGGGATGCTGAAGAACGTCCTCACCTACGAGATCATGAAGCCGCAGGACGTCGGCGTGCGCTCGACCGACCTGGTCCTCGGCAAGCACAGCGGCCGCGCGGCGCTCGGCGAGCGGCTGGAAAAGCTCGGCTACCGCCTCGACGCCTCCGAGCTGGACAAGGTGTTCGCCGCCTTCAAGGACCTCGCCGATCGCAAGAAGGAGATCTACGACGGCGACCTCGACGCGCTGGTCGAGACGACCACCTTCGGGACCAACGGCGGGCGCTGGAAGCTGGTCAGCATCCACGCCGTCTCGGGCACCAACGCCGCGCCGAGCGCCGCGGTCTGTCTGGAGATGAAGGACGGCCGGCGCGTCGAGGACGCGGCCGTCGGCGACGGCCCGGTCGACGCGGTCTTCAAGAGCATCGAGCGGATCACCGGGGTGCGCGCGCAGCTGCGCGACTTCCGCATCGTCAGCATGACGCCGGGCGAAGACGCGCAGGGCGAGGTCCTGATCGAGGTCGAGCACGATGGGCGCAGGTACGGCGGCCGCGGCGTCTCGACCGACATCATCGTCGGCAGCGCGCGAGCGTTCCTCGAGGTGGTGAACCGGATCTCGGCGGGCCGGCCGCGCGCGGTGCGGCCGGTGCACGACGAAGAGGTGGCTTGCGGTGCCGTCTAGGACGCTCTTCGACAAGATCTGGGACGCGCACCTGGTGCGCCCGGAGACGGAGGAAGCGCCCGCGATCCTCTACGTCGATCTGCACCTCGTGCACGAGGTGACCTCGCCGCAGGCGTTCACGGTCCTGCGCGAGCGCGGTCTCCGGGTAAGGCGGCCCGATCGCACGGTCGCGACGATGGACCACTCGACTCCGACGTTGCCGCGGGTGAACGGTCGATTTCCGTTCGCGCATGGCGACGCCGAGGCGCAGGTGGATACGCTCGCGCGCAACTGCGGGGACTACGGCATCGAGCTGCACGCGCTCGGTTCCGAGAAGCAGGGCATCGTCCACGTCATCGGCCCTGAGCTCGGGCTGACGAAGGCGGGGATGACCGTCGTCTGCGGCGACAGCCACACTTCGACGCACGGCGCGTTCGGCGCCCTCGCGTTCGGCATCGGCACCAGCGAGGTCGCGCACGTGCTCGCGACCCAGTGCCTGCTGCAGCGCAAGCCGAAGGCGATGCTGATCTCGATCGACGGGGCGCTGCCGGCCGGCGTGTCCGCGAAAGACGTGATCCTGGCGGTGATCGCCAGGCTCGGCGTCGGCGGCGGCGCCGGGCACGTGATCGAGTACGCAGGCAGCACGGTTCGTGGAATGTCGATCGAAGAGCGGATGACGGTGTGCAACATGTCGATCGAAGCGGGTGCGCGGGCGGGAATGATCGGCAGCGCGGAGTGGGGGACCGACCCGGGCGCGCGGTTCGACAAGGAAGCCGCGCTCGACGTGTCGCGGCTCGCGCCGATGATCACCTGGGGGACCGACCCCGGCACCGCGATCCCGGTCGACGCGCGCGTCCCGGACGACGCGCCGGAAAAGCCGCTGCAGTACATGGGGGTCAAGCGCGGGGCGCCGCTCCTCGGCACGAAGATCGACGTCGTCTTCGTCGGAAGCTGCACCAACGGCCGTCTTTCCGATCTGCGGGCGGCTGCCTCGGTCCTGCGCGGGCGCAGGATCGCAGAGGGCGTGCGCACGCTGATCGTGCCGGGCTCGCAGCAGGTCAAGCATGCGGCCGAACAAGAAGGGCTCGACAGGGTCTTCCGCGAAGCAGGCGCGGAATGGCGCGAGCCGGGATGCTCGATGTGCATCGCGATGAACGGCGACTCGCTGACGCCCGGCCAGGCAGCCGTCAGCACCAGCAACCGCAACTTCGAGGGGCGGCAGGGTCGGGGCGGCCGCACGTTCCTCGCCAGCCCGCTCACCGCCGCCGCCGCGGCGCTGAAAGGCGCCATCGCCGATCCCCGCGAGGTGCTGCGATGAAACGCATCGTCGGAAAGGCGGTCGTCGTTCCGCGGCCGAACATCGACACCGACCAGATCATCCCGGCGCGTTTTCTCCGCACGACCGTGCGGAAAGGGCTCGGAGCGGCCTTGTTCGCCGACCGGCCGGAGCTCCTGCAGGGCCAGGCCGGCACGATCCTCGTCGCCGGCGAGAACTTCGGCTGTGGCTCGTCGCGGGAGCACGCGCCGTGGGCGCTGCTCGACGCGGGCTTTCGCGCGGTGATCAGCCCGTCGATCGCGGACATCTTCCGCAGCAACGCGGTGAAGAACGGCCTCGTGCCGGTGCAGATCGCCGCGACGTTCGCGCCGGGGACCGAGATCGCGATCGATCTCGAATCCTGCACTGTCGAGTGCGAAGGCCGCAGCTACGCGTTCACGCTCGATCCGTTCGCCCGCCACTGCCTGATCCACGAGATCGACGAGCTCGGTTACCTGCTCGCGGCGGAAGAAGAGATCGCCGCGTTCGAGGCGAAGCGATGATCGCGGTGCTGCCGGGCGACGGCATCGGGCCGGAGGTGATCGCCGAGGCGGTGCGCGTCCTCGACGCGGTCGGGATCACCGACCTGCGCGAGGCGAAGTTCGGCGGCTGCGCCATCGACGCGACCGGCGCCCCGTTGCCCGACCAGACGCTCGCGCTCTGCAAAGAGGCCGACGCGATCCTTCTCGGTGCGGTGGGCGGTCCCAATTGGGACAAGCCGCCCCGGCCCGAAGCGGGGCTGCTCACGCTGCGCAAGGAGCTCGGCGTCTATGCGAATCTGCGCCCGGTCGCCGCGCATCGTCGGCTGGCCCACGCGTCGACCTTGCGCCCCGAGGTCGTCGAAGGCGTCGATCTGATCATCGTCCGCGAGCTGACCGGCGGGATCTATTTCGGCAACAAGGCGAGCACCGCCGACTCCGCCTTCGATACCTGCGCCTACACCGAGCATGAAGTCGCGCGCCTGGTCCGGATCGGCGCCGCGCTGGCGCAGAGACGGCGCAAGCGCCTCTGCTCGGTCGACAAGGCGAACGTCCTGGAGACGTCGCGCCTCTGGCGCCGGGTCGCGGAAAAAGTCGTGGACGAGGAATTCCCGGACGTGCTCTTGACGCACCAGCTCGTCGATTCGTGCGCGATGCAGCTGATCCGCGATCCGCGCGCCTTCGACGTCATCGTCACGGAAAACATGTTCGGCGACATCCTCAGCGACGAGGCCGCGATGATCGCCGGATCGATCGGCATGCTCCCGAGCGCGTCGCTCGGCGACGGCGCGCGCGGCCTGTACGAGCCGATCCACGGCTCCGCTCCCGACATCGCCGGCAAGGGCATCGCCAACCCGCTCGGCACCATCCTCTCCGCGGCGATGATGCTGCGCCTCTCGCTGCGCATGCACGCCGAAGCCGACGCGATCGAAGGCGCCGTCTCGGCAGCGGTCGAGCGCGGCGTGCTGACGCGCGATCTCGGCGGAACAGCGAGCTGCCGCGAAGTCGGCGACGCAGTCGTGGGAGGTCTCTAGATGGATCCGCGCCACAAGAGCCGTGTGATCACCGAAGGCCCCGATCGCGCCCCCGCGCGCGCGATGCTGAAGGGCATCGGCTTCAGCGACGAGGACCTGGCGAAGCCGATCGTCGGCGTCGCCAACACCTGGACCGAGACGATGCCGTGCAATTTCCACCTCCGGCGTCTCGCGGAAAAGGTGAAGGAGGGCATCCGCGCCGCGGGCGCGACGCCGATGGAGTTCGACACCATCGCGATCAGCGACGGCGTGACGATGGGCACCGAGGGGATGAAGGCCTCGCTCGTCAGCCGCGAGGTGATCGCGGACTCGATCGAGCTCGTCTGCCGCGGGCATCTCTTCGACGCCGTGGTTTGCCTGGTGGGTTGCGACAAGACGATCCCCGCCGCGGCGATGGCGGTGCTGCGGCTCGATCTGCCCGCGCTCGTGCTCTACGGCGGATCGATCGCGCCCGGTCGATTCGAAGGACGCGACGTGACCATCGTCGACGTCTTCGAGGCCGTCGGCGCGCATACCGCGGGAAAGATTCCGCTGCAGACCCTGAAAGCGATCGAGGACGCCGCCTGTCCGGGCGAGGGCGCCTGCGGTGGGCAGTTCACCGCCAACACCATGGCGATGGCGGTCGAGCTGCTCGGGCTCGGCCCGGTCGGGTACGGCAGCATTCCCGCCACCGATCCGCGCAAGGACGACGCCACGCGCGAGATGGGGAAGCTGGTCGTGCAGCTGCTGCAAAAAGACGTGCGCCCGCGCGGCATCGTCGAGCGCGCCTCGTTCGAAAACGCGATCGCCGGCGTCGCCGCCACCGGCGGCTCGACCAACGCCGTGCTGCACCTGCTGGCGATCGCGCGCGAAGCCGACGTGCCGCTCACCCTCGAGGATTTCGATCGGGTGAGCGCGCGGACGCCGCTGATCGCGTCGCTCAAGCCGGGCGGCGAGTTCACCGCCGTCGATCTCCACCGGGCGGGCGGCGTTCCGCTCGTCGCGCAGCGGCTGATCGAGGCGAAGAAGTTCGACGGGAATGCGCTCACCGCCGACGGAACCGCGTGGCGCACGCACCAGGCGCGGGAGACGCCGAATCAACCGGTGGTGCGCTCTGCCGCGAATCCGTTCAAGGCGACCGGCGGCCTGTGCATCCTGCGCGGCTCGCTCGCGCCCGGCGGCGCGGTCGTCAAGATGGCCGGGCACGAGCGACCGAAGCATCGCGGCCCGGCGCGCGTCTTCGATCGCGAGGAAGACGCGTTCGCGGCGGTCCGGGATCGCCGGATCGAGGCCGGCGACGTCGTCGTCATCCGCTACGAAGGGCCGCGCGGCGGTCCCGGCATGCGCGAGATGCTCGGCGTCACCGCCGCGCTCGTCGGCCAGGGCCTCGGCGAATCCGTCGCCCTCGTCACCGACGGCCGTTTCAGCGGCGGCACCCGCGGCCTGATGCTCGGCCACGTATCGCCGGAAGCCGCACGCGGCGGGCCGATCGCCGCCGTGCGAGACGGCGACATCATCAGCATCGACGTCGACGCGCGCAAGGTCGACGTCGAGATCACCGCGCAGGAGTTGCAACAGCGCATGCGGGACTTCAAGCCACCTCCACCGCGCTATCGCACCGGCGTCTTCGCCAAATACGCAGCCCTCGTCTCGTCGGCGGAAGAGGGCGCGATCACTTCGCCGAACACAAAGGAGCAGTGACCATGGCCGTTCTCTATTACGACAAGGATGCGAATCTCGACCTCGTCCGCGGCCGCAAGGTGGCGGTCGTCGGCTACGGCAGCCAGGGGCATGCGCACGCCCTCAACCTGCGGGATTCGGGCGTCGACGTCCGCGTCGGCCTGCACGCGGCGAGCAAGTCCAGGGACAAGGCGCAGCGCGCGGGCCTGCGCGTCCTCGGCGTCGCGGAAGCCGCGCGCGAAGCCGACCTGATCATGGTGCTCGCGCCGGACGAGCAGCAGAAGAAGATCTACGAGAGCGAGATCGCGCCCGCGCTGACCAGGGGCAAGGCGCTCTATTTCGCGCACGGCTTCAACATCCATTACGGCCAGATCAAGCCGCCGCCCGACGTCGACGTGGTGTTGATCGCGCCGAAAGCGCCGGGCCATCTCGTGCGCCGCCTCTACGTCGAAGGGCAGGGGACGCCGGCGCTGATCGCGGTCCAACAGGACGCGACCGGGACCGCGCACGCGACCGGGCTCTCGTACGCGCGCGCTCTCGGCGCCACGCGGGCCGGCGTGCTGCAGACCACGTTCCGCGAGGAGACCGAGACCGATCTCTTCGGCGAACAGACCGTCCTCTGCGGCGGCATCAGCGCGCTCGTCACCGCCGGATTCGACACGCTCGTCGACGCCGGCTACCAGCCGGAGAGCGCGTACTTCGAGTGCCTGCACGAGCTCAAGCTGATCGTCGACCTGATGTACGAGGGCGGCCTCTCCTGGATGCGCCACTCGATCAGCGACACCGCCGAGTACGGCGACTACTCGCGCGGCGAGCGGATCGTCGGCGACGCGGCGCGGGCGGAGATGAAGAAAATCCTCAAAGAGATCCAGACCGGCCAGTTCGCCCGCGAGTGGATCCTCGAGAACCAGGCCGGCCGGCCGGTCTTCGACAAGCTGCGCGAGCAGGGTCGCGAGCATCCGATCGAGGAAGTCGGCCGCCGGCTGCGCGAGACGATGAGCTGGATCCGCAACAAGCAGAAGGACTCCAGCGAGGCGCCTGCTCCGGTTGCGAAGAAGGAGGCTGCATGACGCGGATGTGGTTCAACGGCAAGCTCGTCGCGCCGGCGGAGGCGAAGCTCGATTTCCTCACGCCGGCGCTGCACTACGGCATCGCGGTCTTCGAGGGCATCCGCTGCTACCGCACCACGCGCGGACCGGCCATCTTCCGGCTGCAGGATCACGTCGCGCGGCTGTGCGAGTCCGCGCGGATCCTCGGCTTCCGCGACTTGCCGTGGACGGAGCAGCAGCTCTGTCAGGCGTGCATCGACACCGTGGCCGCGAGCCCGTTCGAGGAGTGCTACATCCGTCCTCTCGTCTATCTCGCCGAGGGCGGATGGAACCTCACCGTCGACGGCGGCAAGCCGCACGTCGGCATCGCGGTCTGGGAATGGAAGCAGTACCTCGGCCCGGAAGCGGCCGCGCTCGGCGTGCGCGCCAACGTCTCGTCGTACACGCGCCACCAGCCGAACGTGACGATGACCAAGGCGAAGGTGAGCGGCAACTACGCGAATTCGGTGTTGGCGAAGACCGAGTCGCTGCGGCTCGGCTTCGACGAGGCGATCATGCTCGACGCGCAGGGCATGGTCGCGGAGTGCACCGGCGAAAATATCTTCGTCGTCAAGAATGGCAGAGTGCGAACGCCGCCGGACGTGAACATCCTCAACGGTCTCACGCGCCAGTCGCTGATCGACCTCGCGCCCGAGCTCGGTTTCGAGATCGAGGAGGCGCCGCTCTCGCGCGACCAACTGTACGCTGCCGATGAAGTGTTCGTCAGCGGCACCGCGGCCGAAGTGATCGGCCTCCGCGAAGTCGACTTCCGCACCGTCGGCGGCGGACGAACCGGGCCGGTGACGCAAGCGTTCCAGCGCGCCTACCACTCGGTGGTGCGGGGCGAGCACCGGCTGTCGGCCATCTGGCTGACCGAGGTGCATCGCGCCGCCGCCGCGGTAGGATGAAGGGATGCAGCGCTCCTTCGTCGAGCAGTGGGTCGCCTTCCGGCGTTACGTGCTGAGCGGAGCACTCGCCCGCGCCTGGCGCGGCGCGCGGTGACGTGAAAAAGCTTGGCACCACCCGGCCGCTTGCGGCATCCAAGGCTTTCATATGTGGATCGTCCGTCTCGCGTTGCGCCGCCCGTACACCATCGCGGTCATCTGCGCGCTGATCGGTATCTTCGGCTTCCTCTCGATCAGCCGGATGAAGACCGACATCCTGCCGGCGATCGACATCCCGGTCGTGATCGTGGTCTGGAACTACCCGGGCCTCTCCGCCGAGGACATGGAACGCCGCGTCGTGTTCATCAGCGAGCGCGCGATGTCCACGACCGTGAGCGGAATCCAGCGCATCGACTCGCAGTCGATGAGCGGCCTCGGCATCCTCAAGGTCTGGTTCGAGCCGGGCAGCGACATCGGCGGGGCGATCGCCCAGATCTCGTCGGTGATGCTGACGGCGAGCCGGATCATGCCGCCGGGCATCACCGCGCCGGTGATCGTGCGCTTCAATGCATCGAACGTGCCAGTGGCGCAGCTCACGATCAGCTCCAAGACGCTGAGCGAAGAACAGCTCTTCGACTATGGTCTCAATTTCGTCCGCCTGCGGCTGTTCACCATTCCCGGCCTGGCGACGCCCGCGCCGTACGGCGGCAAGCAACGGCAGATCATGGTCGACCTCGACCCGCAGCGCGTGGCGGCCCGCGGTCTCTCGCCGAACGACGTGGTCCAGGCGGTGCTGCAGTCGAACGTGCTGGTGCCCGCCGGCTCGGCGCAGATCGGGTCGACGCAGTACGACGTGAAGCTGAACTCGAGCCCGCCCTCGATCGAGGGCTTCAACCAGATGCCGCTCAAGGCGGAAAACGGCGCGACGGTGCTGCTCGGCGACGTCGCCCGCGTGCGCGACGCCTTCGCGGTGCAGGAAAACATCGTCCGCGTCGACAGCCGCCGCGCGACGTATCTCGCGATCCTGAAGAAAGCCGACGCGTCCACGCTCGCGGTGGTGCAGGGCACGCGCGATCAGCTCCCGATCATCAAGGAAGCGGCCCCGCAGGGAATGGAGCTGAAGATCGACTTCGATCAGTCGGTCTTCGTCCGCGCCGCGATCGTCAACGTGCTGCACGAGGCGTTGATCGCGTCGATCCTCGTCTCGCTGATGATCCTCTTCTTCCTCGGAAGCTGGCGCGGCGCGGTGATCGTCGGGACCAGCATTCCGCTCGCGATCCTGGTCGGCCTCTGCGGCCTGTTTCTCACCGGCAACACGCTCAATCTCATGACGCTGGGCGGGCTCGCCCTGGCCATCGGCATGCTGGTCGACGACGCGACGGTGGCGATCGAATCGATCCACCGCAATCGCCATTCGGGAAAGCCGCTCACCCCCGCGATCCTCGACGGCTCGCAGCAGATCGCGATCCCGGCGCTGGCGGCGACGCTGACGATCTGCATCGTCTTTTTCCCCATCGTCCTGCTCGAAGGCCCGTCGCGGTTTCTCTTCGCGCCGCTCGCGCTCGGCGTCGTGGTCTCGATGCTCGCGTCGTACGTGCTCTCGCGAACGCTGGTGCCGATGCTCGCCCGGCAGCTGATGGAGAAAGAGGACCTCCACCACGCCGGCGAGTCGTTCCCGGCGCGCTTCAACCGCTGGCGCGACCGCGGCTTCACGCGGTTCCAGAATGCGTACGCGGCTGCGCTCGAGACCGTCCTCCATCATCGCGGCATCGTGCTGACCTCGGCGGCGCTGGTCGTCGCCTGCACCGCCGTGCTGCCGTTCGTGGTCGGGCTCGACTTCTTCCCCAACGTCGACGCCGGCCAGATGCGACTGCACTTCCGCGCGCCGGTGGGCACGCGGCTCGAGGAGACCGAGCGGACGGTGGCGCGGCTCGAGGAGCGGCTGCGCGAGATCATCCCGCCGCAGGACCTGCAGACGATCAACTCGATGATCGGCATTCCCGTCTCGTACAACCTGGCCTTCGTGCAGACCGACAACGTCGGCTCGCAGGACGCCGACGTGCTCGTCGCGCTCAAGTCGGGACACGCCCCGACCGAGAAGTACATGGAGCGGATCCGGCGCGAGCTGCCCGACGATTTCCCCGGCTGCATGCTCTATTTCCAGCCCGCCGACATCGTCTCGCAGGTGCTGAACTTCGGACTCTCGGCGCCGATCGACGTGCAGATCGAGGGGCCGGACGTCGAGCAGAGCTACGCGGTGGCGCGGACGCTGGCGCTCAAGATCCGGGGAATTCCGGGAGTGGCCGACGTGCGCATTCCCCAGGTGCTCGCGCATCCGGCGCTGGCGCTGGAGGTCGATCGCCAGCGCGCGGCGCAGATCGGCGTCACCGAGCGCGACGTGGCCAACAACCTGCTGGTCTCGCTCTCCAGCTCGTCGCTGGTCGCGCCGTCGTTCTGGATCAACCCGAAGAACAACGTGAACTACTTCGTGGTGGTGCAGACGCCGCAGCGCAAGCTGGACTCGATTCCCTCGCTGATGTCGCTGCCGCTCGGCCGGACCGTCCTGACGGCGGCGTCGCGTCCGGGCGACGAGCCGCCGGCGGGCTCCCCGTACCTCGGCGCGGTCGCGCGGCTCAAGCCTGACAGCGACGTGTCGATGATCAACCACGTCGCGGTACAGCGCGTGATCGACGTGCAGGCGTCGGCGGCGGGGCGCGATCTCGGCGGCGTCGCGACCTCGATCCAGAAAGCGATCGATTCGCTCGGACAGCTTCCCAAGGCGACGCGGATCCACATCCGCGGGCAGAGCGAGTCGATGTTCACCGCCTTCGGCAAGCTCGGTCTCGGACTGATCCTCGCCATCGCGCTGGTGTACCTGCTGCTGGTGGTGCTCTTCCAGTCGTGGGTCGATCCGTTCATCATCCTCGTCGCCGTGCCCGGCGCGCTGGTGGGCATCCTGTGGATGCTCGCGGTCACCGGAACGACCTTGAACGTCGAGTCGTTCATGGGAGCGATCATGGCGGTCGGCATCGCGACCTCGAACAGCATCCTGCTGGTCAGCGCCGCCAACGACGCGCGAGCGCAACAGAGCCTCGATGTTCTCGGGGCCGTGATCGATGCGGGGAAGGCGCGCCTGCGGCCGGTGCTGATGACCGCGCTGGCGATGCTCCTCGGCATGGTCCCGATGGCGCTCGCGATCGGCGAGGGCGGCGAGCAGAACGCGCCGCTCGGCCGCGCGGTGATCGGCGGCCTGATCGTCGCCACTTTCGTCACCCTCTTCGTCGTTCCCGCCGTCTACACGCTGCTGCGCAAGGCGCCTCCGCGCGCCCACGCTCTCGACGCGAAGTTCGAGGCCGAGAGCCGCGGCGAATCGTTCGAGGCCTCTCATGGCTGATCGCAGGCCGAAGGGCACGCTGGTCCTGATCGTCTGCGCGACCGCGGTCGTGCTCGCCGGCGCCGGCGCGTTCCTGCTCTTCAGCGGCGAGCACAATGCGCTGGCGCGCCAGGAAGACCAGCTCAAGCAGGAGCTCGCGCAGGGGCCCGTCGTCCGGGTCGCGGAGGTGAAGGTCGCGCCGTCCGAACGGCTGGTCACGCTGCCCGCCGAAGTCCGCGCCGACAAGCGCGCCACGCTCTACGCGAAGATCTCCGGCTACGCGCGCAAAGTCCTCGTCGACAAGGGCGACAAGGTGAAGGCCGGCCAGGAGGTCGCCGAGCTGGAATCGCCCGACATCGACGAGCAGCTGCGATCGGCGGAGGCGGAGCTGACGCTGCGCAAGCAGCAGCGTGGGCGCACCGAACGGCTGGCGCCGGCCGGCCGCGTCTCGCAGCAGGAGCGCGAGCAGGCGGAGGAGGCGGTGAAGGTCGCCGAGGCGTCGGTCTCGCGCGCCCGCGCGCAGAAGAGCTACGAGATCCTGCGCGCCCCGTTCGACGGGACCGTGACCGGACGCTTCGCCGATCCCGGCACGCTGCTGCCCGCGGCGACGGGTAGCACCTCGAGCGCGCAGCCGCTGCTCGAGATCGCCGACCTCTCGCGCTTGCGCGTCGCGTTGAACCTCGCGCAGGACGACGCGGCGCGGGTGCACGTCTCCGACGAGGTCTCGCTGCAGATCGCCGCCGATCAGCCGCCGCTCAAGGCGCGCGTCTCGAGGATCTCGCAGGCGCTCGATGCGCGCACGCGGACGATGCTATGCGAGATCGATTTGCCGCATCCTCCGCCGGGCCTCTATCCCGGCGCGTTCGTCGAGACGCAGCTGCCGCTGCACGGCAACCCGCGGCCGCTGGTGCCGACCGACGCGCTGATCTCGGTGGGCGGCCAGATGGTGGTCGCGATCGTCGAGAACAACCACGTCCACTTCCAGCGGGTGAAGCTCGGCGCCGACGACGGCGCGCAGGTCGAGGTGCTCGACGGCCTGCGCGGCGGAGAGGCGGTGGCGCTCAACCTCGGCGCCGACGTCTCCGACGGCTCGCCGGTGCGTCCGCAGGCCGCCGCCGGTCCCTCGACGCGCTAGGGGAGCGGGCCCGACAACATCACGCCGGTCGGAGTCACGCCGACAGTCACCTTGCCCGGCCCCGGATCGGGCTGCCACACCAGCAGCGCGACGCCGGCCACCGCCGCCGCTGCCGCGGTCGCTCCGAGCGCGATCGGCAGGATCCGCCGCGGCGAGGAACCGCTGTCGCGTGCCGCGATCGTGAGGTCGTGCGAACCCCAGAGGCGGTGATTGACGTGGTCCCCGTCGTCGGCGAGCGCAAGAAAGACCGCGCCGGTGCCGGCGACGATCGCGACGCCGAGCAGCGCGGTGCCCGCGCCGGGGCGGCGCGACGACTTCACCTCGGCGCGGGTCACCACGGGGGCCGGCGCTGGCTGCGGCCGCGGCGCGCTCACGCTCGCCAGCGTACAGGAGAGCGAGTCGCCGTCGTTGCAGCCCTTGGTCCACAATTCGTTGGCGGCGCGGGTGTCCGCCGCGTCGCATGCGAGCTTGCGGCAGCTGGCGCCGTCGCCGGCGGTGCAGGAGCGGTCGCGCATCTCGGTCGCGCGCGCGGGGTTCACGTCGGTGCCGTCGCCTTCCTCGTAGACGCGGGCCAGGCGCGTGCAAGCGCGCGCCGACCCGCCGGCGCACCCCGCTTCCAGCGCGGAGATCGCCTTTGCCACGTCGCGTGTCTCCCTGGCCAGCCAGCGATCTCCGGCTTCCGCGCACGAAGCCGCGTCGCCGGCGTTGCACGCCCGTCCGAAGTAGTCGACGGCCCGAGCGGGATCGCTCGAAGCGCGGGCCAGCTCGATGCAGCTGGCTGCCTGCTTCGCCTCGCAGCCGATCGCGAGGTCGGCCGGCCCGCGCAGCGAAACCGGCAGGAACGCCACCAACACGGCGGCCTTGTCGATCCCGTACGCGCGCGTGTAGCGGACGAGGAGCTCGACCTTGGTGTCGTCGGTGACCGCGGCGAGCGGCAGCACCTTGCGCATGCGGGCGCTGTCCTTCGATCGCTGCTCCTCGAACACGCGTTTGTTCTCCGCCCAGCTCTGCCAATCCTTCGCGCGGGCCGCCGCCGCTTCGCGGAACGGATTCGGCCCGATCGACTCCGCGACGACGCGCCAGGCCGCCGCGGCCTCCTCGGGTCTCTCGGTTCCGCGCGCCTCGGCCGAGCGCGCCTCGTCGAACGCCACCAGCAGGTCGGCGTCGAGGTCGAGCCGCACGACTCCGGGCTGCAGCGCCGCCGAGGGCGCGGGAGGCTCGGGCACCGGCGTCGGGTTCATCGAGAGCGCGGAGGTCTCCTTCCAGGCGCGGAACAGGTCGACGGCAGCGCTCGCCGCGGCGTCGAGCATCTCTTCTGGAGTGCTCCCCTGCGCGGATGCGGTCGCCCCGAGCTTGCCGTTCTCGCGGAGCTCGAGGGTGACGAGGAGACCGTGCGCGACGCGCACCACCTCGCCGTCGACGGAGACCTCGGCATTGTCGCGAAGCGTGCGCGCGGCGATGTCGTTCACCTGCTCGGCGAGGGCTTTCAGGTCGACGTCGTCGAGGTGCGACCGGACGGTCACCGAAACGTTCTGCGCGGCGAGGGAAGGAAAGGCGATCAGCGCGGCGAGCACGGCGGTTTTCATGGCGGCTCCTACTGGCAACGAATCGATCCCAAAGGCTCGGCGAAACAGGTCAGCTCGTACCCGCTCTGCGCCGCGAGGCGGCCCATCTCCTGTTCGGAGACGGCGCCGAAGCGCGCGTGCAGCGCGGACTGGGCGGCGTCGTGCAGGCGATCGGTGAGCAGCACTTGCAGGACCAGCTCCTCGCCCGCGTTCGCGGCGCGGGCCCTTCCCAGCGGATCGCCCAGCGCCTCGTTCAACGCTCCCTCGCGCAACAGCCGCGGCACTCCGTTGCAGGGCGGTCCCGGACGTTCCACGGCGCGCACCCCGTCGATGCCCAGGACCGACACCACTTCGGCGCTGCCGCCGGTCAGCCTCGAGACGACGAGACAGCCGCCCGAGTTCCTCAAGTGCGCGGCCAGCTCGTCGGCGCGGCGCGGGACCAGGACCCGCATCCGCACGCCATGGATCGCGGTCGAATCGGCGGCGATGCGGGTCGGCGCCGGGGGATCGCTCTTCTTCGGCGCGGGCTTCGCCGGGGCCGGTTTCGGCGGCGCCGGCTTCGACCGCGCGGGGGCTTTCTCCGGAGCAGGCGCGGGAGCGGCGGTCTTCGGCGGCGGCGGAGGCGGCGGTTTTTCGATCCGCACCACGCGGATCCGCCTCTCTTCCTTGTGGGGCGGCTGCGGCGGCGGTTCCGGCACGGCCTTCGTCCGCGACCAGGGCAGCTCGTTGGCCAGCGCTCCCGCGGCCAGCGCGAGCAGCTGGATCAGCACCGACCGGCCGAGGCGCGGCGGCTCAACGTGGGGCGCGGTTGGCATCGGTCTCCACTCCGACCACCAGCTCGGACGGCGAGGCGTCCGTCACTTGCGCGAGGCAGGCGTTCGCGGCTGCGCCGAGGTGCACGACGACGACTTTCCCGCGCGCGCTCGAGAGATCGCCGGGCGCGTCGCAACGAACGTCGACACGCTGCGAGGCAGCGGGCGCGGCCACCGCTTGAGAGGCGGGCGCCTTGAGGCGCAGGAGGAGGAATTGCGCGGAGAGGAGCTGCGCGACCATCACCAGCGCCAGCAGCGCGAGCGCGAACTGCTTCTCGGCGAAGAGCCGGTAGATGAGCGCTTCGATCTCCTCGAAGCCGTCCTTGTTGCGCGCCATCATAGGTGTCTCGCTTCCACCATCAGCTCCTCCGGGGGAAGGTCGTCGGTCACGAACGACGGCCAGAGCGCGGAGGTGGGCCTGCGCTCGAGCCGCGACAGCTCCTTGAGGTACGCGTCGATTCCGCGGAGCAGGACCGATCCGCGCAGGCCTTCGGGAAGCGGCCCTGACAGCGCGCGCAGCGCCGAAACGATCACGACCGGTCGTGCTTCGAGGCAGAGCGCGACGGCGGCGACGGCGGAGTCGTCGTGCGGCGAGGAGCCGGTCTTGCCGCTGAAGACCAGCTTGGGCCAGCGCTGGGCGAGCCAGCGCAGCGTCCCTTCGCGCCGGTGCAGGCCGAGCAGGGCGCCGGTGTCGCTCAGCGTGCAGGAGCCGTCGCCGGCGAACAGCTTGCGGTGGAGATAGCCGCCGATCTGCTCGGCGGTCGCCTTCGACGAGTTTCCCAGGAGCGAGGTCGGATCGTCGGGCAGCATCGACGACGGCAGCCCGGCGCGCTCGCGGCGCGCTTTCAGATGGCGGAAGAGCGCCACCGAAGCGGCGCTGTAGGAAAGATCCGAGGCGATCTCGTCGGGCGGGACGGTCTGCCCGAGCTGCGCGAAGAGGGTCGCGGTCAGCGCCTTGTCGGCCGGCGAATCGAGCGCGGCGCGCTCTTCCTCGGTCACGTCTGCCGAGATCTCCGCGAGCATGTCCGGACGCCGCTGCGCGAAGAGCACCGGGAGCAACAGCGCGTGGCGCGCGGTGAGCGAGTTGATCGATCGCGCCACCGCTTCGTCGAAGGGCATCGGCTTCGCCGCCGGCGTCACGTCGTTCGGGCAATAGCTCGCCGCGCGAGCGCGGCGCTGATCCTTGGTCGCCCAGATCCAGCGCACGCACGGCGCGGGCGGCAGCGGCAGCTCCATCACCGCGTGCGGGCCGAACGCTTCGACGGCGAGATCGAGCGCCTCGAGCTTGGCGACCGAGCCGTAGTTGACCGGCATCAGCGCGGACTCCGCGCCCGACCGCGCGAGGATCGCGCCTTCGGATCCGATCACCGCGAACGACGTGCGCACCGAGGTGCCGGGGAATCCGCTGTCGATCGCGCCGCTCAGTCCCTCGCGGAAGCGATCGATCGCCGAGACGAGATCGATGTCGGCGCCGCCGCTGGCGACGCGCTCGGTCCAGCCCTCCACGAAGCGAAACGCGGACCCGGCGTCGATGTCGTCGAGAAACGAACGGCCGTGCGGATCCCATCGTCCCTGCTTCGCCAGCCAGTCGCGCGCCGACGTCAGCCGCTGCGCGGACACGCCCGGATGCGCCCGCAGCCAGCCGACGCCGCGCGGCGACGCGCCGAGGACCAGCTCGTCCTCTCGCGACAGCCGCTTCAGCGGAAGGCCGAAGAGCGCCAGCGAAAGCCGGTCGAGCCCGTCGACCGGACGCCGCTCGTCGCCGAGGCTCGCGCCCGCGCTCAGGTTGAGATAGAGCCCCGAGATCTCGGACGGCTCGGCCTGTCGGACCATCCAGGTCGCGAGCAGCATCTCGCGCGTCTTGTCGATCAGCGACGGCCGATGGGCGCCGCGCAGGTAGAGCTTGGCGAGCTGCTGCGGGATCGTCGAGCCGCCCTCGGGAATTCCGCGCAGGTTGCGCGCGATCGCGCGCAGCACGCCGCGCGCGCTGATCGGCGGAACCCACCGCGGACGGGTGTACAGGCCGCGATCTTCGTACGCGGCGGCCGCCTCGGAGACCAGCGCCGCTTCGCGCAGCTCGACCGGAGCGGCGCGGTAATCGCGCAGATCCTCGGCGAACACCTGTGCGGCCTCGCGGCCCGCGGGCGTCAGCGTGAGCGGCGAGACGAGCGCGACCACCGTCGCGACCAGCTCAGCGCCCGCGAGGGCGGCGATGACGCGCCGCCATTTCATTTCGCCAGCCCCATCTTCTTGAGCATTTGCAGCGTCTCCGCCGGCGTGTAGAGCGCCAGCAGCGGGTCGCGCGCGTGACCGCGATCGTCCAGCAGCGTGAAGTGCAGGTGCGGGCCGGTCGAGTGGCCGGTGCTGCCGACCTCGCCGACGACCCCCATCGCGGGAACGGTGAGGCCCTCGACGATGCCGAGGCGGCGCGGGTCGAATCGCAAGTGGCAATAGACGGTCCGCCAGGAATTCTCGTGCTCGACGGTCACGTACCAGCCGCAGGTTTTCGAACGGCCGGTGTCGCTGACGCGGCCTTCGCGCGCCGCCACCACCCACGAGCCCTGCGGAGCGACCAGGTCGACGCCGCGGTGCAGCTTGCGGTGGCCTTCCAGGCGGCGCATTCCGAACTTCGACGAGATGTGATCGAACCGCCGCACGTCGATGGGGAAGAGCAGCCACGGCGTCCGCGCCACCATCCGGGGACTCGCCGCGAACGAGGCCAGCAGCACGACCAGAGCCGGGGAGATGATGCTCGCGGCGGAGCCGCGGCTTCGTGTCCCCGGTAAGTTGCGGCGCATGCACGCGCAAGCAAACAATTCCGCGCGTCCGGCTTTTTTGCTTGGCCGGCATGCTGCGTTTCTGGCGCTACTCGGTCGACACCTACGGCGGCGCTCCGGTCCTGCTCGCGATCACCCTGGTGCAGATCGCGCTCCTCGGCTGGGTGATCGTCGAAGGATTTCGGGCCCGCGCGGAGAAGGACGATGCGTCGCTCTCGACCGACGAGCGCCGCGTCCGCGCCGCGCGCCGCGCCGAGATCTGGCAGAAGCACGTCCGCCCGGTCGCCCTGACGATGATGCTGCTCGGCCCCGGCCTCGGCCTGGGCATGAGCACGCTCCTCGGCGCTCTCGGGATGGGGGCCCTCGGCGACGTGATGGGAACGTCGGCAGGCGCGGACATGCTCGCGGCGACCATGGCGCACGCGTACCGCGAGATCAGCTACGCGTATTTCCTGATGGTCGGCGGCACGTTCCCGATGCTGCTCGGGCCGGTGATCGTCCTCGCGGCGCGGCGGCTCGATCACGAAGGCGCCGACGCGCGCGGGGGCGAGCCGGAAGACGTCCTGCTCCACACGCTCAAGAGTCTTCTCGCGGTCACCGAAGCACAGGCCTCGCGCTCGCAGATCGATTCCGCGCGCACGCACGCGCTGCTCGAGGAAGCGCTGAGGCGGAGGTTCGCGGCGTGAGCGATGCGATCGAGATCCTCCGCCACCAGCGGGCGCGCGGGCCGCTGCCGGTGTCGATCGATCATCTCTCCTCCTGGATCGCGCGCCAGACGCCGGCGATTCCTGTCGAAGTTTCGCTCGCCGCGGTCTCGCCGCTGCGCGCCGTCGGAATCGTCGTCGAGGAAAAAGACGGCAAGGCCCTCGCGCAGGTGCCGGCGGACGGCGATGCGCTCGATCGAATCTTTTCGCTGCTCAAGCTACCGCCGATCGAAGGCGGCGGCGCCGCGCTGCTGCTGGCGGCGCTCGAAAAAGGCAACGATTTCGCCGAAGAGCCGCCGCCGCTGTCGCTGCCGTTGCGCGTGCAGGCGGCGAAAGCGAGCTCGCTCGGCTGGTCCGCGGAGCTCTACTCGCTGACCGTGCTGATCAGCAACGTGTCGCTGCGCAAACAGGATGGCGCGCTTCTGCACAAGGGCGGCCCGGTGGTGGCGGTGTGCGCGGAATACGAGCGTCCGCTCGAGTCTCTCGATCCGCCTTCCCTCCACCAGCGCAAGGAAGGGATTCCGATGTTGCGCCTTCCCTCGGACGGATTCTTCAAGAAGGCCCTGCGGTTGGAACCCACGTCGCGCGGGTCGCGCGCGCCTCGCGGGCGTCCGGCCGCGCTCGCTCGCGCCGGCAAGTTCCTCGACGAGCTCGACGACGCGTGGCAGCGGCGCATCGGTTCGGTGCTCGAGATCGCCTGGCCCGTCTATCGACCATTGCACGAAGGACCGCTGCTCGACGCGGTCGTCGGACGGCCGCTGCCGGAGATGGCCCTGCGCTGAAGGACTTTTTTGCTTTCGCGAACGAGGAGGTTGCTCATGTCGAAGTTCATCAAGCTTTGCACGGCTCTGGCGCTCGCAGCCGCGTGCGCCCACGAGTCCCCGCCGCCGGTGGCAAACCAGCGCAACTGGGAGCAGGGCCTCGACTCGGAGCACGCGCCGCAGATCGCGCCGCTCGGGCCGCTGGAGAACGACCAATTTGCGTACGATTTCATCCGCCGGCGCGAACGTGAGCACGCGCTCGGCACCAAGGCCACCGCCGCCGATCTCGACGAGATCGTCAACAACTCGAGCCAGGTGCTGGCCTCGGCGCTCGCGCTGCCGCTCTTCCGGGCCGGCGTCTATCTCGGCTCGCCGCGACTGATCGAGAAAGCCTGCACCGCCGGACAGCGCGTGACCAACTCCGCCCTGCGCGCGAGTGGAAACGTCGAAGCGGCGCTCCAGGGCTGCAGCGCGCTCACGACCGGCACCAAGCCGACCAACGACGGCTGCGGCGAAGGCCAGGCCAAGCTGCGCGAAGCGTACTCATTGCTCGCGGCGGAGAAAGCGCAGGATGCGGGTCACGCCGCGGCCGACGCCGTCCGCATGCTGCGCGATCGCTGCTCGAAGATGGGCGCGCCGCTGCGCTCGCCGGTCGATCCGTCGACGCGCGGCTTCCTCATCGTCTGGGTGCTCCACGCCAACGACGCGCCGCCGGTGACGTTCCTCGCCGGCGAGACCGCGCCTTCGACCGCCGAAGCGATCAACGACGCGTTCCTGCGCGGCGTCCAGGCCGTGCGTCCGATGTCTTCAGCCCTTCCTCGAGGAGAAGTCCATGCCGAACGATCGCCCTGAGTTCCGTCCCATCGAAGCCGCTCCGTCGCGCGCGCACGTCTGGCCCTATGCCGTGCTGGGCGCGATCATCGCCGGGCTCTTGATCTGGATCCTGCGGCAGAACGGCGCGCAGAAGCCGCAGCAGCAGGTCGCGCTCGCGACCGTGGCTCCGAAGATCGAACAGCCGAAGATCGAGCCGCTCGTGCAGCCCACGGAAAAGCCGAAGGATACCAACATCATCGGCAACGCGGTGACCGCTGCCGGCAAGCTGGCGACGGTCGCGAAAGCCGAGTTCGACCGCGAGCTCGGCCGGACCAGGGCCGCGCAGAAGCAGGCCGAGGCCTACAAGAAGCAGATCGGCGCGCTCGAGAAGGAGCTGACCGACGCGCGCGCGCAGATCGCGGCGTACCAGAAGGCGCACGCGCCGCCGCCGCCGTCCGATCAGGAACAGATCCTGCAGATGCTCGCGCCCGTGCTGCGCTCGTCCAACGACGGCCGGCCGTAAGAGGAGACGACGATGATCCGAATCGTACTATTGTCGATGGTGCTGGCGGCCGCGGCGCGCGCCGAAGAGTTCACGCCGGTGAAGGCGGCCGAATCGGTGACGTATCCGCTGCCGCCGGTGCCGATGCCCGCGGTGCAGGCGACGGACGCGAAGTGGGCCGAGACCGAGGACAGCCCCGCGATCCGCGTCAGCCGCGCGTGGGTCAAGCTCGGCCAGGCGGCGAGCGTCGAGCGCAGCGACGCGACCCGCAGGCTCTACCAGGCGTGGAAGAGCCAGGTGAACAACGGCGGCACGCACACCCGCGAGGCGCAGGCGGCGCACGCGCGGTTCCTCGCCGCGTACAAGCACGACCTCGAGCAGGCGCGCTCGATCTACGAAGGCGTGCTGCGAGAAGTCGACGCGATGGACAGCGACGGGTCGACCAACGGCGCTCCCGGCAGCGACAGCGCGACCGGCAACCTCGCGCGCGACGCCGACGATCAGATCCGCGCCGCCGACCGCGACGACCGGTTGACGAACTCCGCGTGCTTCCTCTCGCCCGACACGTGCCAGGCCGGCGATCCTGCCGACAAGGCGCTGCAGGACGAGATCTCGGGCCTGGTCAAGGAGACGCTCGTCGCCGGCGGGCCGGACGGCGGCCTGAGCCTCTACTCGCTGCGGCGCAAGGCGGGCCTGCTCGCGCTGCGGGCGAAGGTGATGGCAGCGATCACGCAGCGAGCCGCGGCCCGCCTGGCGACCGAGGTCGCGACGCAGGCGGACGGCCAGGGATCGCCCCGAGCGTTGCCGTCGCCGATCGCCCCGATGGCCTCGGCGTCGCGAAGGCCGGTGGCTACCGCCGATCCATACCGGTGACGCGGTAGTGGCACTCCTCGACGCCGAACGCCATCATCGAGAGGAGGTAGACGAGGGGCGACGTGAGTCGCCCCTTCGCCGTAGCCGCCTCGACCGCCGCGGGCAGCTCGGCGAGAGACGGCGGCACGGGTCCCGCAGACCACGCGTCGTCCCGATAGCGCGGATCGAGCGGCGGCTCGAAATCGGGCAGCCGCTCCCATGCGCGTCCATTGCCGAGATGATCGCGGAACACGGTGCCGCGGACCGGCCGCTGCGCCGCCAGTCGGCGCGAAGAGAGGATCGATTCCGCGGAGGGCGGCGCTCCGTGAACCAGCAGGATCGAAGCGACGGCATCGATTTCCCGCGGCGCGACGACGGTGGGCACCCACGGCGCGCAATCGCCGGCGATCCGGCGCAGCTCGTCCGCGGCGTCGCGCCAGATGTGGAAGGCTTCGTCTGCGCCCTCGCCGTCGGCGATCTGGACGACGCCGACCGAGTCCGCATCGGCATCGGGCGGCCGGACGCCGGTCGCCAGCAGCCGCGCCAGGATCCGCGGCCACAACGCGCGCGCCTCGAACTTCCGCGCTTCGCCGCGGGAAGCATCGTCGACTACAGTGGGGTCGAGCCCAGCGAGAGCAGCGCGGAAACCATGGATCGGAGGCGGCCGGGAAACGGCGGGAGCATCGAGAAGCGGCAGCCGCACCCGGCCGCGGTTCTTCCATACCAGCGGCTCGCCTTCGCGCGTGAACTGCTCGCCGGCGAACGCGCAGCGATCGTCGCGCTGCAGCGCCTGGGCGGCGGCCGAGAGCCGGACCAGCGGATCGCGAGACCAGCCGGGATCCGACAGGCGCCAGAGGTTGCCCGCGTCGGCCGGAGCATTGCCGACTGCGTGCGCGTACTGCTCGTAGTCGAGCAGCCAGTCGTCGAGGATCACCGCCCGCAGCGCGCCTTCGCCGAGCCGCGCGGCGGCCTCGAGATGATGGACCCCGAGGGCCGCTTCCACCAGCCACAGGCGCCGTTGCGCGCTGCTCTCGCGCTCCAGCGCCCGGGCCAGAGGCTCGCCGAAATAAAGCGGCTCCGCATCCGTCAATCTGTTCGCGACCTCCCTGCGCGATTTCGGGAGGCGGGTGACGACCTCCGGAAGGGGTGCATGGAACCGCGGCGCATCGAGCCCGCTTTCGATTCCGCGCACGATCCAGTCGCCGAAGGCGAGCTCGGGATCGTTCCACTTCTCGCCGCCGCGCAGCGCGCTGGCGAGGAGGAGGTGCAGCGCTTCGTGGCAGGCGATGCTGCGCGCCTCGGCGGCCGACGACCCGATCGTCAACCGGATCGATCCCGCGCCGAGCGCGAGCGCCTCGCCCTGCGCGGCGTCGCCGGCTTGCAGCCCGATCTCGACCCGCTGGTACGGCCGCCGCGGCGGAGCGACGTGCAGCGCCCGGGCGAGAAGTCCGGGCGCGTCCTCGAGGCCGGCGAGGACCGCGCGCCGCAGGCCTTCGGGTATGGCCTGTTCGAAACTGACCTCGACGATGCCGTGCGGGACTCCGCTACCCCCGGCTTCGTCCAACCTCATTTGAAACCGGCCTGGTTCCACGGTCACTTCTTTTCATAACGGCACTGCTGCGTGACCGCCAACGCGCGGGGGCGGTCACGGTTGGAGTCGGAACACGAATGGAGCGGCTGCCGAATCTCGAATCGTGCCTGCGCCTCGCGTACGAGGCCCGCAGCGGCGCGCACGCGTCGGGAATTGGTCTCGCTTCGTACTTTTCGCGCGCACCTACCCGGGGGCGGCGCCGCACTGACCTGGAGCCTGATCTGGTCTTCTCGCCTGCCGTCCGCGAACGGCTGGGCGCCGAAGGCGGCGAGGCGATCGGCCTGGTCGGCCGTCCGGAGAGTTGGCGAGCGTGCGAGCGGGCGACGCCGACGCTGCCGATCGCGACCCGCGAGTGGCTCGCCGAAGCGGCGCTCGCCCTCGGCCGCGCCGAAAGTCCGGCGGTGATGTGGGCGCTGTTGCGCGCGATGTCCGAGCTCGAGAACGTCGCCCAGCGGCTGACCGGATCGCGCAACTCGCGGGCCGTCGCGCGGGAGGTGTTGCACGGCGTCAGTCATCGCACGCTGCGCGCCGAGCCGTTCGCCGCGCTGCTCGTGCGAGTGCTCAAGATTTCGCAGGCGGTCTACGTCGCGTTCCGCCACGTCGGATTCGGACACGAAGCGGCCTGGGAGCGCGTCGAGGATCGCCTCTGGTCGCCGCATCCGACCGGGCGCGGCGACGAGCGGGGCGCATATCTGCCCAGCCTCGTCCAGGCGGCCTCCGGCAACGCGCGCAAGCGGCTGCGGCGCAACGCCGAGAACGGACGCACGGCGGGACACGCGCAGGCGCTGCTCGCTCGATTCGCGTCCGGACCCGGCGCCTCGCTGTGGCCGTGGCGCGACGGTGAGGGAAAGCTTCTGCCCCAGCGCGTCGACGTGCTCGCGCCGGAGGCCGCGGCGCTCTGCTTCTTCGTGCTCTTGACGCACATCGCCGACGAGCGCCGCAACAACGGCGGGCCCGCCGGCGGGCTCTCGGCGCCGTTCGAGGACGCGGGCTTCTCGTCCTCGGAGTGGCTGCCAGACCGCACCGACGATCTCGCCGTCCGTCTCCTCGCCGCCGGCGGATCGCCGCGCAGCGACCTGCTCGAGAAATTGCCCGGCTTGTTGCGCGCGACGCTGGAGGCGCCGGAAACAGATGGCGCGCGCCAGCGGTTACCGGCGATGCTGCGCTGGCTGGAAGAGAACGGCCGCGAGCTGTTGGAGACGCCGTGAGCAAGCTTCCCGCACCGCAATTTCCCGACCCTTCGGCGGCGCCGGTCGATTGCGCGGAGCTGATCGCGCGGTGGGAAGCGGTCCTGACCAGGGCGCCGCGCCTGCGACCCTGGCTCGAGCAGACCATCCGGCAGCGGCGCGTGCTCCTCCACGAGTCGGCGCGGGGATCGATCGAGCGGGTGCTGTGGATCGAGCTCGAGCGATGGGTGCGGCAGTTCGAGGCGCTGCCGCAGTTCGCGGTTTCGGCGATCGCCGTCACGGTCGAATCTCCCGGTGAACAGCGTTCACCGGCGGTCTCGGAACGAGTGAACGCCGTTCACCACGCCGCGTCCCCCGAGCGGGCGATCGGCGAGTCCGAAGCGCTCCTCCAGGACCCCGCCTTCGCGCTCGCTTTTCACTGCGTCGAGACGCGGGTCAGGCCGGCGCTCCACGAGCCGCCGCCCGCCACGGCATGGTTCGGCATTCTTCATGCCAGTGCGCGCCCGCAGCCATTGCTGACCTCCGAAGTCGCGGTCGGACTGGTGCTGCGCGTCTTGAGCGCGGAATGGTCGCGGCTTCCGCCCTCGACCCGAAAGGCCGCGCTGCGGCTGTTCCAGGCGACTCAAGCCGATCTCCGCGCCGCCGAACGGCTGCGCGCGATCTGCGACGCGCTGCCGTGGGAAATCGAGCCCGACGTGTTCGTCGCCGGCGCTGCGAGGGCGCGCGCGTCGCTCCAGGAGGCGTGCGCGCTCTTTGCCCGGGTCGCCGCGGTCGCCCGTCCGACGCAGCGCGGTGGACTGGCCGTCCTTCAGGTCGATCGGGCCGCCCCGGCGACGCCCGCCGAGCTCGCCGAGCTGTCGGAAACTGCCAGGAAATTCAGCACGATGACCGGCTTGCGCCGACTCCTCGCGCTGCTCTAGGGTTTTTTTGCTTCGTGGAGGGAAAGGGGTGGACATGATTTCTCTCGACGTCGCGGCAATCTGGACCCGAATTCTTTCCGTGACTGCCGGCGCCTGCACGGCCGCCGGAGCGCCGGGGCCGGGCACGCGGATCTCGGGCAAGGCCGCCGTGACGTGGCTCGAAGGGCCGTGGCTGGCGATCTTCGATTTCGCCGCCCTGCGCCGCGCGGAGCGCGAGGTGGTCGAGACCTGGCTGCGCGATTACGCCGAGCCGCTCCTGCTGGTGCGCCACCTGCTGCTCGCCAAGCCGCTCACCGGCGAGGTCTTCGTCGAGCTGACGCCGCAGGCGATCGAGACGATGCCCGAAGGCTGGCGCGATGCGCCGCGGCCGATCCTGTTCCTCGCGCCCGCCGGCCGCACCACGCGCGAGCGCCGTGCCCAATATCTCGACGCGCTCGTGCGGCTGCGGATTCCGCTCGTCTCCGGCGGCAGCGAGCTGTGGGGCGTGCGCGAGTTCGACGCCGACCTGCTGGTCGCAATCGCGCAGCTGTCGACCGCGGCGGGCCGCGCCGCCTTCCGTGGATCGATCGATCCCAGCCAGCTCCATCTCTTCGATCAGCAGCTGCCGGCGGCCGAGGCCGCGGTGCTCGACGACCTCGTCGGCGGCCGGGACGAGGAGGGCGCGGTCTCGCTCGACGTCGACGCCGTCTCGTCGCTGCACCCGGGAGCGCATCCGCTGGCGGTCTTCGCCGCCGTCGAGCGCGCGCACAACCGGCGCCGCGGCGAGAAGGAGCGCACCCACTTCGCCGGCCGCACCATCGAGGCGCGGCTCGCGGCGCGCGGCTATCCGGAACCGGTCCGGCCGTGCACCGACGAGTTCGCGCAGCGCGCGGGACCGCTGCTCCCCGACGAGATGCAGCGCGTCTTCGAGGCCTCCGAGCTGCTTTCGCACAGGTGATCGATGCCGTCGTCCCTTCAGCCTGCGCGCACCGAGGCGCCGCATCGGCGCATCGTCGTCGCGTCGCCGCTGGAGCCGGACATCGACGAGGATTTCGAGCGCGTCTCGTGGCCCTTGACCGTGCTCCGCCTCGCGCTCCAGCCGTCGACGCATCCGTGGAAGCGCGGCTGGCGGCTCGAGCAGCGGGCGCCGCTGGTCGCGGTCGCGATCGGCGCGCTGCTCCTGCTGCTGCTCGTCGCGAGCGGATGCGCCTCGGTGCCGCCCCTCTCGGTCGCGCAGCGCACCGTGGTCCCGTCGCCGCCGTCGGGGATGCGCTGCGAAAGCCTCCTCGTCTCGCAGGAGCTGCAGCTTCCTCCCGAGGGCGAGCTGGGCGAGGTGCGCCTCACGCTCCGCGACATTCCCGAAGTCACCGGGAAGCTTCGGGTGCTGGTCCGCAAGCCGCGGTTCGCCAGCGCGCTCGATCTCGACACCGAAGGGCCGATCGCGTTCGACAAGGTGATGGACGTCGCCGCCGGCGGCAAGTTGACGGTGGTCCTCTCGCGTCCTTCGCGGGCGCCGGACGAGTGGCCGCGCAACGCTTGCAAGACTTGCCGCGTCGACGTCGAGCTGACCGGTCTGTTCGGGGCCCGGCAGGGCCTCGACGAGTTCTTCTCGCGCGCGGTGCAGGAGGCGTTCGCGATCGACGGCGCGTTCGCGCGCCAGGCCACGGGCAGGGTCGAGCATCCGAGCGCGGCGCTGCGCGATCTCGGGACGCAGCTCGCGGCGGAGGCGCGCCGGTGCGGCGTGCAGATCGATCCGATCGTCACCGGCGTGGAGAGCGCGCTCGCGCAGCTCGACGGAGCCCGGGCGACGTTCTACGACGGGCCAGCGCCGCGCTTGCCGGATGCCGGAACCGTCGTCAAGGCGTGGCAGGCGGCTGCGGCGTCGATCGAGGAGCTGCCAGCGGCATCGGCGGCGGCGCGCGCGACGCGCTGGCCCGCGGCGCTCGGTTCGCTGCGCCACGCGGCGCTCCACCTCGATCTCGGACTTCAGGTTTCGGGCCTCTCGGGGGACGACGGCGACCTGGCGGCGCGGTGGATCGCGGTCGCCGCCGCTCCCGACGCCGACGCGCTCGAACAGCGAGCCGCCGCGCTTCCGCCGGTGAAGGATCTGCAGGACGCGGAAGCGCGCCTGGCGTGGGTCGATCCGGCGGCCGGCTCCGCGCTGCCGATCCCGGGACTTTCGCCGTCGACGTTGAAGGTCGCCTATTTCGCCTCGCCGCCGCACGGCCGCAAGTGCATCGGCCCGCTCGGCGCCGTCCCGGTGCGCGACAAGACCGCGGAAGCGGCCGCGGTCGCCGCGATGCTCGGCGCCAGCAAGCAGCAGCTGCGCATCGCGCGAATCTCGGACATCGCTTCGGTCCGCGAGACCCTGCGCCGCGCGCGTTCGCTGCTCTGCGAGCCGCTCGCCGTCGATGTCGACGCGCTCTTCACCGGCCTCGAGGAGCGCGAGCTCGGAGCGGTCGCGGAGCGGCTGGAAGTGATCTACGCCGAGGCCGATCCGCGCCGCGAAAACGACGAGATCGCGCGGGCGGTGTCGGCGCGGACCTCTCGCGTCCTGTGCCGGCTCCTGTCGCAGGAGACGATCGACCGTCGCGTCGCATCGGTGGTCGGCTACAAGATCTTCACCGAGGGCGGGACGCGGGTCATCGACTACCTCCCGGGCCCGCTGATCTGCGACGGGCGCGGCGTGCCGACCCGCGAGATCCGCCGCCGGCTGCGCGAGGCGTATCGCGCCGCGCTCGACAAGCACGCCGTCGCCGATCGGTTGTGTCCGGTGCGCGGCGGAAGATGCCCCGAGGACATCGCCGCGTCGGTGCGGCGGCTCTTCGGTCTCCGCGCTCCGGAGATCGCGGCGCCCGCTGCTTCCGACGGACGCTCGCTCGATTTCCCGCCGCCGTTCGGCTTCAGCGACGCCTGGGTGCAAAAGCTCGACCGCTGCGGCCGCGAAGCGTGCGAAGCGCTCGCGCGGCTGCGCAACGACGCGCCGGCCGGGCAATTCGACGGTGCGTTGTGCGCGCCGCCGGCTCCCGGCGTCGACGATCATCCGCAGGACGTGACCCTCGATCGCCCCGACTCGCCGAGCAGCGTGACCCTCTCGGGCTGCGACACGCACGCCGGCGTGCGCCTGACGC
>JAIVGS010000235.1 GCA_020201435.1 Myxococcales bacterium | reverse complement strand
GCGAGAAGGGCGTGGCGGGAAAGCCCGAGATCGGCGAGTCGGCCGAACAGCTCAAGAGAGAGCTGCAGGCCGCGCTCGAAACCACGGGCCGCTTCACCTTCCGCGGCGACGGGCCGGTGATCATCGAGATGGAGATCGACCGCGCGCAGCGCATCTTCGCGCCGGTGCCGGTCGTCGAGCAGGGGCAGAGCCCGCCGGACCGGGAGATGGCCGAGGTCGCGCTGCACATCGAGATGACGGCCTCGGGCACGCAGGGCGACGTCGATCGGCTGCTCGCGGAAGGCGAGGCCCGGCGCCCGACCAACGCCGACGACACCCTCGATCCGGCGGCGCGCCATGCCGCCTTCGACGCCGCGCTCGACGCGGCCATGCGCGAGGCGGTGACCGCGCTGAAAGACCAGATCGACGCGCGCCACAAGACCGAAGAACAGCTGCTCGGCGACCTCTCCTCGCAGGACCCGCGCGTGCGCGACTACGCCATCCGCGTGCTCGCCGACCGCCGCAGCCCGGTGGCGGTGCCGCAGCTGATCGCGCGGCTGCAGGACCCGAGTCCGGACGTCGCGCGGCGAGCGGCGGGCGCGCTGATCGCGATCGGCGACCGGCGCGCGGTGAGCCCGCTGATCGAGATGACGCGCAAGCGCCGGCCCGAGGACGTGGGCCCGATCCTCTATGCGATCGCCAACCTCGGCGGACCGGAGGCCGAGGCGTATCTCTTCACGCTCGAGAGCGGCAGCCCGGACGAGGAGATCCGCCGCGCCGCGCACGGCGCCTACGCCGATCTGCTGCGTCGCAAGCAGGAACAGGCCGCCTCGGACGGCCGGAGAACTCCTTGAGAATATTCGCTTTTCTGCTCTTGCTCTGCGCCTGTTCGACAGCTGCTCCCAAGCCGACCGAGACCGATCCGCGAATGGACGCGCGAAAGTACTACCCGCTCGCGATCGGCAATTCATGGACCTACGCGGAGAGCCGCTCGGGAAAGCGGGAGACGATCAAGATCGTCGGCCAGGACGGCCCCTGGTTCCTCGACGACCACGGCGGGCGCCTGCGCTACGAGACCGACGGCGTCCGCGACGCCGACCGGTACCTGCTGCGAACGCCGCTCGCCGCCGGCGCGAAGTGGAGCGCGGTCGAAAACCTCGTCGTCCAGCGCTTCGAAGTGGTCGCGACCGGCGCGCAGTCCGGCAGGTTCACCGGGTGCGTCGTAGTCCACAACGAGCAGCCGATCCAGAAGGGCGGCAAGTTCGTCACCGAGTGGACGTACGCCCCGAAAGTGGGACTGGTCGAGATCGCCACCAGCACCATCGACGCCCGCGGCAATCAACAGCCGCAGACGAAATTGCAACTGCTGGACTACAAGGTGCAGTAAGCCTCCAGCCTGCAGGCTGAGGCTCGAGGCCTTTCTTGGACCACTACCGCTACCGCGTCATCTACGGCGACACCGATCAGATGGGCGTCGTCTACTACGCGAATTACCTCCGTTTTTTCGAGGGGGCCCGCAACGAATGGATCCGCCGGATCGGCATCCCGTACCGCGAGATCGAAGCGCGCGGGATCATGCTGCCCGTCTACGAAGCCTCGGCGCAGTATCTGGTGCCGGCGCGCTACGACGACCTGATCGAGGTGCGGATGGTCGTCAGCCACACGCGGGTCAAGATTCGCTTCGAGTACAAGGTCCACCGGGTGGGGGATGACGCCGTGCTCGCGCTGGGGCATACCGTCCATGTCTGCGTCGGCAAGGACGGCAAGCCCACTCGCGCGCCGGACTGGCTCCTGCAGGCGCTGGAGGGTGTTCGCAATGGATAGGAACATCGGACTCGAGGCGGTGCGGCTCACCGAGGCGGCCGCGATCGCGTCGGCCCGCGTGATGGGCCGCGGCGACGAGAAGCTGGCCGACCAGGCCGCCGTCGACGCGATGCGCAAGGCGTTCAACCAGCTGAACATCCGCGGGACGATCGTCATCGGCGAGGGCGAGCGGGACGAAGCCCCGATGCTCTACATCGGCGAGAAGGTCGGGAAGGGCGATGCGGCCGATCCCGAAGTCGACATCGCGCTCGACCCGCTCGAGGGCACGACGATCACGGCCACGGGCGGGCCGAACGCTTTGAGCGTGATCGCGATGGCCGACAAGGGGAACCTGCTCAACGCCCCCGACACCTACATGGACAAGATCGCGGTCGGGCCGAGCGCGAAGGGCGCCATCGACATCGACAAGAGCGCGTCGCAGAACCTGCGCGCGATCGCCGACCGCAAGGGCGTCTATGTCGATGATCTTACAGTGATTATTCTGAACCGGCCGCGGCACGAGAAATTGATCGCGGAGGTGCGCGCGACCGGTGCGCGGATCAAGCTGATCGGCGACGGCGACGTGAGCGCGGCGATCTCGACCTGCTTTCCGGAGACCGGCGTCGACGTCCTGATGGGCATCGGCGGCGCGCCGGAGGGCGTGATCGCCGCCGCCGCCATCCGCTGCATCGGCGGCGACATGAACGGCCGTCTCAAGACGCGCAATGACAAGGAGATCGAGCGCGCCAAGAAGATGGGCATCCCCGACGTGAACAAGGTCTTCACGCTCGAGGAGATGGCGCGCGGCCACGTGATCTTCGCGGCCACCGGCGTCACCAGCGGCGACTTCTTGAAGGGCGTCCGCTTCTTCAAGGGCGGCGCCGAGACGAACTCGGTCGTGATGCGCTCGAAGAGCCGGACGATCCGCTACATCACGTCGCTGCACCACTTCGAGCACAAGCCCAATTACGGCTGAGAGGGATTTCGGCAACGGAACGGAAGGGAAAAGGAAAGGCTTCAGGTGAGGGAGAAGGGTGCTTTACAGACCCTTGAACCGAACCCGTGACCCTCGCCTTGAGCGTTCCCTTTCCTTTTCCGTTCCGAAATCCGCCAGCCGCTACTTCGGCTGCGGCGTGATCCTCAGATACGGCTTGGGCGCCTTGAAGCCCGGGAAGCTCTTCTTCGCCTCCTCGTCGTTGACCGAGCCGGAGATGATCACGTCCTCACCCTGCTTCCAGTTGGCCGGCGTCGAGACCTTGTGCTTCGCCGTCAGCTGCAGCGAATCGAGCGCGCGCAGGATCTCGTCGAAGTTCCGGCCCGTCGACATCGGGTAGTAGAGCATCAGCTTGACCTTCTTGTCGGGCCCGATGATGAAGACCGTCCGCACGGTCATGTTGTCGGCAGGCGTGCGCTTCGACGGGTCGCCCGACACCGCGGCGGGCAGCATGTCGTACGCCTTGGCCACCTTGTAGTCGGCGTCGGCGATCATCGGATAGTTGGGAGCCGTCCCCTGCGTCTCGGCGATGTCCTTCGACCACCGCTTGTGGTCGTCGACCGAATCGACCGAGAGGCCGATGATCTTCGTATTCCGCTTGTCGAACTGCGGCTTGAGCCTGGCCATCGTGCCCAGCTCGGTGGTGCAGACGGGGGTGAAGTCCTTGGGATGAGAGAAGAGGACCGCCCAGGAATTGCCGATCCACTGGTGGAAGTCGATCTCCCCTTCGGTCGTCTGGGCCTTGAAGTTGGGCGCTTCGTCGCCGATTCGCATCGTGAACCTCCTGTTTCGTGTAGCGAGGCGCGATCGTATCATCCGCACATGGCGCGCGCGAGCCGATCGATCGAGATCGACGTACCGCCCGAAACGTTCTTTCGGGTGGTGCAGGATTACGCGCGCTACCCGGAGTTCGTGCCGGAGGTGAAAGCGGTCCGGCTCGGCGCGCCGGACGGCGACGCCCTCGAGGTCACCTATTCACTGGACGTGAAGCTGCGCCTGTACGAGTTCACCCTCCGGCACGAGCCGCGCGGGCCGATGCGCATCGAGTGGCAGCTCGTCCGCGGAGGTGACTTCATGCGTCGCAACCTCGGCTCCTGGACGTTCGAGCGGACCCGATCGGGCGGCACGCGGGCGACGTATTCGATCGACATCGAGCTGGCGATGGTGCCCCAGAACTTCGAAAAAGCCCTCGCCGAGCGGGGGCTGCCAAATCTGTTGTCCAACTTCAAGGCGCGTGCGGAGCAGCTCTCGCGGACGTGAACTTTTTGCCCACTTGTCGGTCCAATGGGTATGTTGACCGAGGTAGGATTGATTGTTACAAGTCTTGAGAGGGCGCACAGGCCCTCGAGTGGACGGAGGACGAGGTAGGTTCGAAACGATGCTGCCAGCGCCGCATCGAACCTGTAGTTGACCGAGGAGGCTCCATGCTCGACGCGTTCATCATCGAAGAGATTCGAAAGCGCGAGCAGGAGCAGGAGCAGCAGCGGCCCCGGCTCGACATCCCCGTTCCCGAGCCGCGCCCGCAGCGGCAGAACGACACCACCGAGGAGGACGACGCGCCGCAGCGCGGCGTGATCATCATCGACTACTCGGTGCCGCACGACATTCCCGCCTAGTGTAGGCGGGCACGCCCGATCGTGGGGCGCACGGGGAGACGGGCGTAAAGCCGTCTCCCCTTTTTGTTTCAACGCTCCTGAACCCAAACCCGCCAGCCCATCACCCTTAACTTTCCGTTCCGTTCCTTAGGTTCCCTTACCGGGAAATTTCCGACCAGCGCTCCTTGATCTCCGCCGGGGACCACGGGCCGCCCTCGCGGGTCGCGCCCTCGGTTTCGGTCATCTTGTACAAGAAGATCTTCGGCCCCTGCACGCCGACGATCGTCCCGGTGATGTCCGCGGCGAGATCGCTGGCGAGAAAAGCCGCGACCGGCGCGATGTACTGCGGCCCGATCTGGTCCGGCGTCATCCCCTTGAACATCTGGAGATCGCTGGTCATCCGCGTCAGCGCGACCGGCGCGATCGCGTTGACGGTGACGCCCATCCGCTGGAATTCCATGGAGGCCGTGCGGGTCAACGAGTAGATGCCGCCCTTCGCCGACGCGTAGTTGCCCTGGCCGAAGTTGCCGAGCAGGCCGCTCAACGACGTCGTGTTGACGATCCGCCCGCCCTTGCCCTGCACCTTGAAGACGCGCGCCGCCGCCTGGGTGACGAGGAACGTGCCCTTCAGGTGGACGTCGATCACCAGGTCGAAGTCCTGCTCGCTCATGTTGAGGATCGTCTTGTCGCGCAGGATCCCGGCGTTGTTGACGACGACGTCGAGCCTGCCGAACTTGTTCAGCGCGCTCCAGACCAGGCCGTCGGCGCCCTCGCGCGAGGCGACGCTGTCGTAGTTCGCGACCGCGTCGCCGCCACTGGACTTGATCTCGGCGACCACCTTGTCCGCCATTTCCGCACCCCGGCCGCCGCCGTGCCGGTCGGAGCCGAGGTCGTTGACCACCACCTTCGCGCCTTCGCGGGCGAAGAGCAGCGCGTGCTCGCGGCCGATGCCGCCGCCCGAGCCGGTGACGATCGCCACTTTTCCGTCGAGGATGCCCATGGCGGCGGGCTTCTAGCACAAGCTCAGCCCTTGCGCACGGCGCGTTCCAGGGCCCGCCTCGCGATGTCCAGCTCGTCCTTGAGCCGCTCGATTTCTGCGTTGCGCCCGGCGAGCTGCCGCTGCGCATCCGAGAGCTGCATCACCAACCCGCGGATCTGCACCGTCAGCCGCGCGTTGATGGTCCCCAGATCCTCCTGCCCTGGTCCCTGGGGCGCGAAAGCCGAGGCTCGAGGCCTCTCCTCGACCAGCGGCTGGGGCGGCGGCACGTTCGCGTCGCGCAGCGCGCTCTCGATCGCGTCCTGCACCGACGCCGCGGCTTTCTGCACCTGTTTCCAGTCGAGATCGAGCGCGCGCAGCTCTTCCTCCGACTCCTCCTCGGGCAGCGTGATCTCCGGCTCTTCGTCGGGAGCGCCGAGCTCGCGCAAAAGCTGCCGCAGGCGCTCGTGCTGCTTGCCGTCGACACGCAGAAACTGCAGTCCCAATCCGGGGATCCGGCCGTCGAGCGCCTCGACCCGGCTGGTGATCCGCGCCGCCAGGCTGAGCTGCTTTTTCCATCCCGGCCGGACGAGATCGACGAAGATCTCCGCGCCGACCTCCTCCATCCGATCGGTGCGCACGAACAGCCCGCCGAGCGAGACGTTCTCCACCTGGCACTGCGTGCGGTCCTGCCCGGCGCGCAAATGGGCGGCGACGCCCTGCGCCCGAACACGGGGCCATCGGCGCCGGTTGCTCGCCATTGCGACATGCTAGCATCCCGCGCATGACCGAGATCGTCGACGTGCATGCCCGGGAGATCCTCGACAGCCGCGGCAACCCGACGCTGGAGTGTGAAATTACCGTCGCATCCGGGAGCGTCGGGCGGGCTGCGGTGCCGTCGGGGGCGTCGACCGGCGAGCACGAGGCGCACGAGCTGCGCGACGGCGAGAAGGGCCGCTACGGCGGCAAGGGCGTTCGCACGGCGGTGGAGAACGTGCGCAGCAAGATCGCGCCGCGGATCGTCGGGATGGACGCGGCCGACCAGGAGGCTCTCGACCGGCTGATGATCGAGCTCGACGGGACGCCGAACAAGAAGTCGCTGGGGGCCAATGCGATCCTCGGCGTCTCTCTGGCGGCCGCGCGGGCGGCGGCGGTCTCGCACGGGTTGCCGCTCTACCGCTATCTGGGCGGCCTCCCGGCGCGGACGCTGCCGGTGCCGCTGATGAACATCTTGAACGGCGGCGCGCACGCGGATTCGAACGTCGACATACAAGAGTTCATGGTGGTGCCGTGGGGCGCGCCGACGTTCGCCGAGGCGCTGCGGATGGGGGCGGAGATCTTCCACGCGCTCAAAGGGGTGTTGAAAGGTAGGGGTTACTTCACCGGCGTCGGCGACGAGGGCGGGTTCGCGCCTTCCTTGAAGTCCAACCGCGAGGCGCTCGAGGTGATCGCCGAAGCCGTCGGCAAGACGGCGTGGAAGCTCGGCAGCGACGTCGTCCTCGCCATCGACGCCGCGGCCAACGAGTTCTACGAGAACGGCAGGTACGCTCTCGACGGAAAGACGCTCGACGCGGGCGGCCTCGCCGAGCTGTACGCCGGCTGGGTGCGCGACTTCCCGATCGTCTCGATCGAGGACGGCTTCGCCGAGAACGACTGGGACGGCTGGAAGCTCTTGACCGGCAAGCTCGGCGCCTCGACGCAGCTGGTCGGCGACGACATCTTCGTGACCAACACCGGCATCTTCCGGCGCGGCATCGAGCAGGGGATCGCCAACGCGATCCTGATCAAGGTCAACCAGATCGGCACCTTGACCGAGACGCTCGAGTGCGTCCGGCTGGCGCACTTTTCCGGATACCGGACCATCATGTCCCACCGCTCGGGAGAGACCGAGGACGCGTTCATCGCCGACCTCGCGGTCGCCTGCGACTGCGGCATGATCAAGACGGGCAGCGCCAGTCGCAGCGACCGGATGGCCAAGTACAACCAACTGCTGCGCATCGAGGAGGAGCTGGGCCTCTCCGCGCGCTACGCCGGCAGATCCGCGTTCCCGCGCGCGCGGAAATAGGGACACGTTCTCGGATTTTGGTCTTACCGACGAACGTCGGAGAGGGTGTCCGCTGCTTCTTCTTCCGGTGTGCTCGGTCGGCCGAGGATCGCGTTGCGGTGGGGGAAGCGGCCGAAGCGCGCGATCGTGTCCCGGTACTGGCGCGCGCGGTCGAGTCCTTCGGCGTAGATCGCTCGCAACGGCTCGGGCGCGGCTTCGACGTGCGCTTCCATCTCGTGGACGGACATCTCCTGGAGCGCGAGGTCCTCGGCGTGGAGGAGCGGCATGATCAGGAACTGCCGCTCTTCGTGGTTGTAGAGGAGCACGCTCTCGAGCGCCTCGATGGCCAGGTGCTGCGCCCGCTTGTCGCCTTCGAACGCGCGCGGGGTGCCGCGGAAGATGTTGCGGGTGAATTGATCGAGGACGACGATCAGCGAGACCCGGCTCGACGGCGTCGCTGCCCAGGAATCGAGCTCGCCGGCCAGCGCGCGCTCGACGTCCGCGCCGAACTTCTTGCGGATCTGGTCGTCGAAGGCGGGACCGGCCTCGTACCACCGTTGCATCTTGGCGCGCAGCAGAGAAGGCTCGGTCGCGGGCTGCGGGCCGAACCAGAAGGCGTGGACGTCCTCCGCGGAGGCCATGCGCGATCCATACACGAAGGGCGCGGCCCTGTCCCGGAGGCCACGCCCTTCGGTACCACCGAACGTCGATTGGGGACACGATGGTCGCGCTACGCGCGCATCATGTCCCCTACACTAGGCGGTCTCGGAAAGAGGCATGCGCTCTTCGTCGGGGAAGAGCTCGTCCATCAGCTCGCCCAGCTCGGCCTCGAGCTTGGCCTTGGCGCGAATCTCGAGCTGGCGGGCGCGTTCGCGCGAGAAGCCGAAGTGCTCGCCCAGCTCCTTCAGCGTCATCGGCTTGTCGTTCATGATCCGCTGCTCGATGATGTAGCGCTCGCGCGGGTCGAGCCGGGCCAGCGCCTCGAGGACGCGCTCCTGCACGATGTGGCGCTCTTCCTGCTCGGCGATCTCGGCGTCGGGAAGATCGGCGCCGTCCTGCACGAAGTCGACGTGGGAGCTGCCGCCGTCCTCGCCCATCGGCGCGTCGAGCGAGAGATCGCGGCCTTCCATGCGCTGTTGCATCTCGAGCACTTCGCCCGGCTTGACGCGGAGCTTCTTGGCGATCGCGCCTTCGGTGGCCTTCTGCACGTCGCCGGAGACGCCGTCGAACTTCTCCAGCTCACGCCGCGTCCGCGCCAGCGAGAAGAACAGCTTCCTCTGGGCTTGCGTGGTTCCCAGTTTGACCAGGCTCCAGCTCTTGAGGATGTAGTTCTGGATGAACGCGCGGATCCACCACACCGCGTAGGAAATGAGGCGGATGCCCTTGTCCGCGTCGAACTTCTGCACCGCCTTCATCAGGCCGATGTTCCCTTCCTGGATCAGGTCGGCCATCTTGATGCCGTAGCTGCGGTACTCGTAGGCGACCTTGACCACGAAGCGCAGGTTCGAGGTGACGAGCTTGTGGGCGGCGTCGAGATCGCCGCTCTTCGCGTAGAGGCGGGCCAGCCTCTGCTCCTCGTCCACGGTCAAAAGTGGATACTTGTTGATTTCCGCCAGGTACATGGCAAGCGAGCCAGTGCTCGACGGAAGGGTGGACGGTTGCATGCGGTTCCTCCGGGGTTGGTGCGACGCGGTCGACCTTGCCTTCAGCAATCGCGATGCCAGTGGCGGCCGAGATCGATTTCCTGAGGGACTTGACGGAAACGCGAAGCGTGCACGGGTCGGATCCCGGTAGAAAGTTCAGGCTCGCCTGCTTCCGGCGCCGGTAAGTTCGGAGCAGGCGTCCGCTTGCGTACTTTCCTGGGCGCGCATACGTTCGCGCGATGCCTCCGGCGGGCAAGCGCGGCAAATATCTGGGGTTCGTCGCCCACGAGTTGAAGAACCCGCTCGCCACCGCGCTCTGGTCCTGCGATCTGCTCAAGCGGTTGGAAGCGCACGACCGAACCGGGGAACGCGCCGACAAGATGATCGACGTCTCGCTTCGCGCCCTTCGGCGGATGAGGCGTTTGATCGACGACTTTTTCACCATCGAACGCCTGCTGGAGCACGGGTACGAGCTGAAGGCCGAGCCGGTCGCGATCAAGGCGCTCGTCGACTTCGCGCTGCAGACGCTGGCCGAGAAGGACGGCTTCGACACTTCGGGTTGGGCGGTAGAGGTGGGTGCTGCGCGCACCACCGGAGACCTGGAGATGCTGAAGAAGGCGGTGCGGGCTGCCATCGAGCACATGGCGCGGGGGTCGCAAAAGCCGCGCCTGTCGATCCGGGCGGACGAGTCGAGCCTGTCGATACGCGCGGAGCCGCCGCCCTCGCCGATCGTCCCGCCGGCTCCGGAGGAGAGACCCTCCGGAGATCCGGCGGGAGCGGTGCTCGGGTTCGCCCTCGCCGCGAGCATTCTCGAGGCGCACGGAGGTCGTCTCGAGGAGCGCGACGGCGCGCTGGCCGTCGTGTTCGCCGGCAGCGACTAGGGGACACGATGGTCCGGCTGCGCCGGCATCATGTCCCCGACTTTATTTCTTGGGCTGGTCCAGCTCGTCCAGCTTGTCCTTGATGCCCTGGCGCAGGTCGCCGGCGGCGTCCTTGATCTTGCCCTTCACGCCGTCGAGCTTGCCTTCGCCTTCGAGCTCGCGGTCGCCGGTCGCGACGCCCACGGTCTCCTTGATGCGGCCCTTGATCTGGTCGACTCCGCCTTCGAGGTTTTTCTTGTCCATGCCGATACGTTGGCCACCGTACTACCGGGATGCCATCGTCTGCGGCGGGACGAGCAGCGCCTTGTAGGCCGTCAGGACTGCTTTCGGGTAGACCTCGAGTCGCTTCCACGCCCTGCTGCCGCGCCGCAGCGATTTGGCGACCGACGGGCCGGCGTTGTACGCGATCAGCGCCTGGTTCAGGTCGCCGCCGAAATCCTTCATCAATTGCGCGAGATACGTCGTCCCGAGCTCGATGTTGAGCACCGGGTTGAAGAGATACGCCGGCCGCATGCTCTCGCCGCTCAGCCACTGCGCGGTGGGCGGCATGAGCTGCATCAGCCCGCACGCGCCCGCGCCGGATACGGCGAAGGGATCGAAGTGCGACTCGATCTGGATCACCGCCGCCACCAGCAGCGGGTCGAGTCCGTTCCGGCGCGACTCGCGGACGATGGCGGCCTCGACGCGGCGGCGCTCGTCGGCCCAGAGGGCCGGGGAGTCCTTCATGAACCTCGCGACGCCGAGCTTCTCCGCCTCCTGCCAGTCGGCGAGCTCCTCGCCGGCGCCGAATTCGGTCAGCGCCTGGATGCGCGATTGCGCGTCGGCGAGCGCCTTTTCAGCGCTGCGCGCGCGCTCGTCGGCGCGCCGGGCGGCTTCGATCGCCGCGGTGGTCGTCCAGGCGAACGACTCGATCTGATCGTTCCTCGGGTCGGGCTGCTTCACCAGACCCAACACCGCGCCGGCGGTGCCGGCTGCGATCGCGCAAACCAGCAGGACCCCGAGCGAACGGCGCCGGCTGGCCGCCCTGCGACGGCCAGCCGGCTCCTCCCCCCGGACTTCCAGAGCCAGGATCCCCGCCTCCCACGACGCCACCCCAGCCATCCCGTCCCCCCCGGGGGCACTGTCGAACCGCCCCTCGCTCCGCCCACCGGGGACACGGACGCGCGGCTCACGCCGCGGCCACCGTGTCCCGCTTCGTACCCCGCCGCGCTCCTGAGCAGCCGCCGTGCCAGCGAGCCGCTCCCTCGGCAGGCCGGCGGCTGGGTGGGAAAGCTTTTGCCCAGCTTGATCCGCTGGTTTCCGCGTGTTAGAAGCCCCGGCCCCCTGACAAGGGTTGGCACGCGAAGTCCGCAACCCCTCTGTGCGTCGCTGTAGGAGACGCCCGCAGCCTCTGCCACATCGGCATGCCGCGCCGCAATTCCGCGGGAGGATCGCGAGGGAGTGTTTTCGATGAAGGGCCTGATCGGGAAGAAAGTCGGCATGACCACCGTGTTCGCGGAAGACGGCACCGCCGTTCCGGTGACGGTGGTGGAGGTGGCTCCGAACCTCGTCCACGGACATCGCACCCAGGAGCGCGACGGCTACACCGCGGTCCAGCTCGCGCACGGCGAGCTCGACGAGAAGAAGGCCGAGCGGCGCGAGACGAAGCCCTTCCTCGGGCAGTTCAAGAAGAAGTCGCAAAAGCCGCACAAGACGATCCGCGAGTTCCGGGTCTCGGAGAAGGAGCTCGGAGATTTCGCCGTCGGCTCGCAGGTGACCGTCGCGCTGTTCAAGAAGGGCGACAAGGTCGACGTGACCGGCACGTCGCGCGGGTTCGGCTTCGCGGGCGTGGTGAAGCGGCACCACATGAAGGGGCAGGCGCGCAACGCGGCGTCAGCGCACGAGGTGCATCGGCACATGGGCGCCGTCGGACAGCGCAAGACGCCCGGCCGCGTCTTCAAGGGCAAGCGGATGCCGGGGCACATGGGCGTCGAGAAGAAGACCGTGCAGAACCTGTCGGTCGTGGACGTGATCCCGGAGAACAACCTGCTGCTGATCTCGGGGAGCGTGCCGGGGTACGACAAGTCGCTCGTGGTCGTGCGGCCGGCGGTCAAGTGACCGACTTTTAACCGGTTTTCGCGTGCCTGTCTCTCGGGCATGACGCGATTCGCTGTGGCTCTGCTTACTGGTCTCTCTGCTCGCGCCGATGTCGAAGTCGCCGTCGGCGCGACCGTCGAAGTCGGGACGTTCCACGAGCGGCTCCGCGTCCTTCGTGGCGCGGACGACCGTGTTCGCGCGGCCGCAGGCGCCGGTCGGGGCCGGCTTCGCGGTCAATCCGGGACCGCATCCGGCGGCGATCGCTGCGGCAGTCGGGCATCCAGTGACGGCCGTGCAGGCGCGGGCGGTGATCGGGCACGGGACGGCGGCCATTGCGCACGCACCGGGCGCGACCGTGCATCCGCAGGTTGCGCAGCGTTGGGAACGCAGCAGCACCGCGCCGAGCGACAGCAGGTGCACGGCCGGGTCGTCCACCGGCCGCAGCGCTTCAACCGCCGCCCCGTCCCGGCGGTAGCGTTACGGCGCGCCGAACGCGAGCCCGCGCAGTCGATGAAGGTCCGCGGGCGACGCCTTTCGCCACCCGGTCGTGAGCAACCACGAGACCGGCACGACGAGTTGCACGCGTCGTTCCTCGGGTGACAGGCCGTCGGACGAAAACCGGTCGCGGCCGCGAGTCTTGTAGTGATGCTCGTGGTTACGCAGGACATAGGCGATCGCGCGAACCAGTGCGGTCGGCGAGGTCAGGAGCCGGCTGTGGTAGTGGTCAGCGAAAACGGCGCCGGTCCGGTTCATCAGTGAATTCAATGACTTTGCTATGCGGATCGAGAGACCCTGGATCCCGCGCGCGAGCGACGGCGCATCGTCCGCCTCGACGATGAAGTGGATGTGGTTGCCGAGCACGGCGTACTCGATCACGCGTAGGCCAAACCGGTCGACGATTTTCTCGAGACATCGCCCGATTCGATCGTGGCATCGGCGGCTGCGCAGGTTCCACACATGCGACCGTACGCGCACGGTCACGTGCACGGGGGTCGCCTTGTCGAACTTCGGCCGCGCATGGTGCGACGCGCGTTCGCCGTGTGGGCGACCGGCTCGTGCGCGCTTGCCTCCCCAGGTCGTCGGCAACGGAAGCTCTTGCTGGACCGCCATCTTGAAATGAGGATATATCACGTCGGGCTGCTGGCGTCAACAGACGATTTCGCAGCGGAGGCCGCGCGCGTCGCGCTCGCCCTTGCCGAGGATCCGGTTCGGCTGGCTGGCGGACCAAAGCAACGCATAGGCATCGAGGACGTCGTCGCGAGCCGCTCCGGGCACCGCCGGAAGCGGGCCGAACAAAGGCTCGAGGAGCGCGCGGCGTTCGGCGAGGCCGTCACGTTTTTTTTTCGGGAAGCGGAGCGGCGCCCCGTTCAAGCGCGCGAACGAGCATTCCGGGTGTGCTTCGCGGATGCGCCGCTGGAGTCGGGGCGTAATGACCGCGTCCACTTCGCGAATTTTGTACAAAATGTTCCAAACCTGCCGCGAGCACTCCCGGCGGTAGCTTCGAGCTCGAAGCAGCCGTCGCGAAGGTGCCGGAAATACGGAGCTTTTCCTCGCGCCGAGCATCTTCCGTGCTTCCAGATCGCAGGTGCGCGGCCCGTCGATGAGGCCGATCGGGATGTCGATCAGGACCAGCTCGAGCTTCGCCGCGACGACTTCGGCGAAGCTCGCGATGACGGTGGCGCCTGACGGAGTGGCCACGACCCAACCGTTACGGCAGCCGTCGACGCCCGCGACTCGCGTCACTTCTCGTGGATCAACGCGTGGAATTCGTCGCTCAGTCCGCCAGCGAGAGCAAGACTTCGGACGCGCTGATGATCTGCTTCTGCAACAGCGTCCGCGCATAATCGACGAACGGCAGCAGCGCGCGGCTTTCCTCGGCGGCGTCCTGGACCTGGTCGAGCGGCTTGCCGGCCGAGATCGCGTCGCGGACCGAGTCGTTGATCTGCAGCGCCTCGACGACGACCGCGCGGCCGACGTAACCGCTCCCGGCGCAGGCGTCGCAGCCGACGGCGCGCGCGAGCGGCTGCTCGCGGCTGTCGACGATCTTGCGAGAGACCAGCGACTCCATCAGCGCCGGCGCCGGCACGTCGAGCTTGCGGCACGCCGAGCAGAGCTTGCGCACCAGCCGCTGCACCAGCACCAGCGCGACCGACTGCGCGATCAACGCGCGGCCGCAGCCGAGGTTCTCCAATCGCTGCAGCGCCGCGATCGCGTTGTTCGCGTGGACCGAGCTGAGCAGCAGGTGTCCCGTCATCGCCGCTTCGAGAGCCAACAGGGCGCTCTCCTGGTCGCGCATCTCACCCAGCACGATCACGTCCGGGTCCTGCCGCAGCATCGCCCGCAGCACCTGCGCGAACCCGAGGCCGGCCGCGCTGTTCACCTGCACCTGCGTCACGCCCGGCAGTCGGTACTCGATCGGGTCCTCGACCATCATGATGTTCGTGTCCGGCCGGGTGACTTTCCGCTCGTTGAGCAGCGAATAGAGGGTTGAAGTCTTGCCCGACCCCGTGGGTCCGGCGATGAGGACGCCGCCGTACGGCCGGTTCAACGCCTTGCGCGTCGCCGACAACACGCTGTTGTCGAAGAAGATCTGCTCGAGCTGCCGCGTGCTCCCGGCCGCCTCGAGGATGCGCAGCGCGATCTTCTCGCCGCGGTTCGCCGGCAGCGTCGAGACGCGCAGGTCGATGTCGCGCTTGCCGAGGCTCAAGCCGATCCGGCCGTCCTGCGGCAGCCGACGTTCGGTGATGTCGAGCCCGGCCAGCACCTTGATGCGGGCAGTGATGCCTTTCAACGACATCGAGACCGGGATGGTCTCGTTCCAGTCCTGGAGCACGCCGTTGACGCGGAACCGGACGCGGAAGTTCTGCGCCGTCGGCTCGATGTGGATGTCCGAAGCCTCGCGCTCGATCCCGGAGGCGATGATGCGGTTGACGAGCCGGATCGCGTCGTCGCCCACCGTCCGCGTCGACGCGGCGTCGCGCTCCTGGTCGGCGATCGTCTCGAACTGGAAGGAATCAGGGTTGATTTTGGCGGCGGTCGCGGTCCGCGTCTTGCCGGTATCGTCGAGCTTCAGGCGAACCAGCGCGCTGGTGTAGTCCTCCAGGCCGATCGCGACCGGTTTCACCTCGACCGTCTGCAGCGTCCGCCTGAGCTCGGCGAGGGCGGCGTTGTCGCGCGGGTTGACCATCCCGACGGTGAGCACGTTTCCGCTCAGCTTGACCGGCAGGAGCCGGAAGCTGCGCACCAGCTTGCTCGGGACCATCGACAACACTGAGGGCGACAGGTCGAAGTCGCGGATCTCGGCGAACTTGATCGACCCCGGCT
>JAIVGS010000234.1 GCA_020201435.1 Myxococcales bacterium | reverse complement strand
CAGGGCGGGAAAGCGAAGAACATCATCCCCGGCCTCTGCACCCTGACCGTCGAGTGGCGTCCGCTGCCCTCGCAGGATCTGCGCGATGTGCTGCGCAGGATCGAGGACGCCTGCGCCCGCCTGACGACCGACCGGATCCGGTTCGAAGTGACTCCGGTCCGCCTCGACAAGGGGGTGTTGGTCCCCCCCGATGCGCAAATTGTACATTTTGTACAAAACGCCAGTACCCGAGGCCCCGAGACCATCCCGTTCGGGACCGAGTTGCCGTACCTGACTGCGATGGGCGCCGAAGCCTGCGTCTTCGGTCCCGGCGACATCCGCGTCGCCCATCGCACCGGCGAGTTCGTCCCGCTCGATGAGCTGCGGAAAGCGGTCGACGTCCTCGCCGCCGCGATCGGTCGATTCGCGTCAAATCCGTGAACGATCGGGATCGCCGCCGTTCAACCGGGCGATCTCCGCCGCAAGCCGCTGCAGCGGCACGGCGAGGACGAGCGGCCGCAGCGGCTCGTCGCAGGGCGGAAACCGCGGCTCGACGACGGCGACGCCACGTTTCCCGCACACCTCTTTCAACGCGGCGGTCCGGCCGGCGTCGTCGCGCGCGGGGGGAATCACGATCGCCCCCATCCCGGCTTGGAACGCGGCGTGCGGGCCGTGCAGGGCCTGTTCGACGGCCATCCCCTCCGCCCACTGGAACGTCGCTTCCTTCAACTTCAGCGCGGCCTCCGAAGCGGTGATCGCGTCGAGCCCGAAACCGGTGACGAGCAGCCGATCGCAGCCGGCCAGCGCATGAGCGGCTTCGACCGGTGCGGGCAGCGCGAGCGTCTCGCGCAGGAGGCGCGGCGCTTGCGAGAGATCGATCCCGAGCATCCGCCCGAGCGCCGCGAGCGCGGTGAGGTAGGAGACGGTATGGGTCTCGGCGCGCTCGGCCGGGCAGGTGCGGACGATCTCGTCGGCCGCGAGCGGCGGCGCGTGCTCGCCGATCACCGCGATCGTGCGTGCGCCGGCTTCGCGCGCCTTCGACAGGACCGCCGCCGCGAAGGGACCTTTTCCGCCGTGGGTGACGACCACCACCTGCGCTTCGCGCGGGATCGGCAGCCGCAGCGCGAGCTCGTGCGCATCGAAAGCCTGCGCGCGCGGGGGGCCGGCCCAGGCTGCCGCGACCCGCGCCGCGTGGAGCGAAGTCCCGAGACCCGCGAAGATCAGCGGCCGCGACGGATCGAGCGCCGGAACACGCCGCCGCAGCACCGCCTCGACCGCCTCGGGCTGGGAAGCGATCTGCTCTTCGTAGACGAACTTCACTCCGGAGAAACTACCCGCGGGTGGGCCTCGAGCGGAATGATTTCCCGCGCCGACAGTCGCAAAAAGCGCGTGAGCAAGGCGATCGCGACCGCGGTCAGGCCGGCGCACAGTCCCCACCAGAGGCCGATCACGCCGCGGCCCTGCCAGAGGCCGAGGATCACGGCGACCGGCAAGCCGACCACGTAGTGGCCGACGACGTTGGCGAGGAACGGAAAGCGCGTGTCGCCCGCGCCGCGCAGGACGCCGGCGCCGACGCCCTGGATTCCGTCCGAGAGCTGAAAGACCGCGCACACTGCAAGCAGCGGAATCGACAGGGAAATCACGTCGCTTTGATCGGTCAGCATGCGCGCGAGCGGGGCCGGGATCAGCCAGAAGCACAGCGCGCTGATCGACATGATCAGAACGCCGCCGCCGAAGGCGGTCAGACCCGACCGGCGAGCGGCGGGCGTGTCGCGGGCGCCGACCGCCCATCCCACCCGCACCGACCCCGCCTGGCCGATGCCGACCGCGAAGCAGAAGGTGAAGCTGGCGAGCGAGATCGCGACCTGGTGCGCGGCCATGCTCCGCGCGCCGAGCCGGCCGGCGAGCAGGCCGACCAGCGCGAAGACGCCGACTTCCGCGCCCATCTGCAGCCCGACCGGGATCCCGACGGTCAGCGCCTTGCGGAAATCCTGCCAGCGCGGGCCGAGCGGATCGCGGGCGCGCACCGCGAGCCAGAGCACGGCGACCTGGAGGAACGAGCAGATGCTGGTCGCGAGGCCGGACCCGGGGGCGCCGAGCGCGGGAAAGCCGAGCTTGCCGAAGACGAGCAGGACGTCGAGGCCGAGATTGGCGAGGTTGGCGATCACCGTCGCCACGACCAGCGCCCGCAGCCGGTGGGCCGACTGCAGATACGCGCGCAGGCCTGCGAACGCGAGCATCGGCCACAGGCCCGGCAGCCGCAGCCACATGAAGAGCCGCGCATCGCGAGCGACCGATGCCTCGATGCCGCTCGGCTCGAGGATCATCGGGAGAGCGGCGATCGGCAGCGCGAGCGCGAGCGTCACCGCGCCGGAGAGCCAAAGCCCCTGCCAGATCAGCTCGCGGGCGCGCTTTTCGTCGCCGGCGCCAAGTGCTTGAGAGAACAGGGGATCCAGGCCCATCATGCAGCCGAGGCCGATCACCGCGATGCCGAAGAAGAGGCCGTTGGCTAGGCCGATCGCGCCGAGGGCGGCCGCGCCCAGCCGGCCGACGACGGCGGTGTCGATCAGGCCCATCAGCGCATACCCGGCCTGGGTGAAGGCGATCGGCGCCGCGAGGCGGAGCAGTTTGCGCAGCTCGGTCAATTCAATTCGGGCAGCGCCAGCGGAACCGGCATCTCGCGGCGCTTGACCGCCGATTCGACCGCGAAGAGGAAGAGCGGCAGCGTCAGCGTCAGGCCGATGGCGAGGAACGCGACCCGGTCCATCCCGACCAGGATCCCGCCCCGCAGCTCGGAGAGGATCTGCGAAGACGTGAACGCGCCCGCGGCGGAGGCGGCGTGCTGCACCGCCGACTGGATCGACATGAACCGCGCCCGCTCGTTGCTCTGCGGCACGCGCGTCGTGAGCGTGTTGTACGAGACGTTGCGGAACGACATCGCGAGCATGAACGCGACGAAGATGCCGGCCACCGGGAAGAGCGGCGGCACGAGGACGAAGCCGCCGACGATGGCGAAGACGAGCAGCGCGGTCCCGATGGTTCCGACGCGGAACGAGCCGAACTTGTCGATCAGCCGGCCCGCGGCCTGGGTCGCGAAGAAGCTCACCGCGCCGCCGTAGAGGTAGAGCAGTCCGAGCCGAGCGCGCGGGTAGGCGAGGTTGTACTGCACGTAGGCGCTGATGTTCGGGATGATGCTGAAGCCCGCGGCCATGACGAACAACGTCATCGTCCAGGAGAGGAGCACGTTGCGCTGGCGGAAGAGGTGAGTCAGCGAAACGTTGTCCTTGCGCAAGAGCAGATGGCCGCGAAGGGGCGGCAAAAAAAAGACCGCGCACACCGCGATGCAGGCGCCGAGGCCGGCGACGCCGAAGAACGGAGCACGCCAGCCGAGGTGGCGTGCGGCCTCGAGGCCCGCGGGGACGCCGAGGATCGAGGCGATCGAGAACGCGCCCATCACGATGCCCATCGCGGTGCCGCGGCGCTGGGCTGGGACGACGTCGGCGATGATCGAGAACGACAGCGAGGTCGCCGGTCCGCCGAAGAGGCCGGCCATGATCCGCGCCGCCATCAGCGAGTGCAGGCCGGTGGCGAGGCCGCCCATCGCGGTGCCGGCGACGAGGCCGAGCATGGCCACGCCGAGCGCCCGGCGGCGGTCGAAGCGATCGAGGAAGAACGAGCCGAGCAGGCCCGAGAGTGCCGCAGCGGCGGTGTAACTGCCGCCGATCAGGCCAAGTTTCGACGCGGGGATGCCCTGTGCGGACGCGAAGTCCGGGCCCATCGGCATCACCATGACGAAGTCGAGGATGTTGACGAACTGCACCGCCGCCACCAGCAGGACGACGGCGCGTTCGCGTTGTTCCGGAGTTCGCATGGCCTCTTGTAGGGGACATGATGCTCGCGCCCGAAGGCGCGGCTTCGTGTCCCACTTCCGAAATTCGCGCGCGACTATAGATCGAAGCGGCCGATCAGCGGCATGTGGTCGGACTTGCCCCAGAACGGGCTGGTCCGGTCGCCGAACTTGCAGGTGCCGGTGAGGTCGAGCCATCGCAGGCCGCCGCCTGAGAAGAGATGGTCGAGGTGCATGCGCAGGTTCATGAAGCCCGCGGTCGGAAACGAGCGCGGGTCACCGTCGATCTGACCGAGCTGGCGCTGGACTCCGGTCAGGCCGCAGTCCTCGGTGAGGTAGCGGTAGACCGGCGAGCCGGGGGCGGAGTTGAAGTCGCCGCAGACGATGAACGGCTCGTTTCCCGCGTGGCGCTGGATGAACGCCGCCAGCGTCTTCGCCTCGTGGAGCTGGTTGATGCCGAAGCCCATCCGCTCCCGGCTGGTCCAGAAGGCCTTCGCGAACGGCGTGGGTAGGGAGAGGTGGGTGTTGAAGACGTGCAGCGGGCGGCCGCCCGGCCCTTTCAGCTTCATGTGCGCGCAGATGCGGGTCTGCTTGCGGTCCTTCCAGCGCAGCACGTGGTGGTAGGTGATGTTGTGCGGGCTCTCGCAGTTGTGCAGGTCGATCTTGAGCCGGTAGCGGTGGACGAGGATGGCGAGACCCATGCTCTGCAGCGGCGTCCCGGCGATGCGGTTGACGTGAGCGCGGAAGTAGAACGCCTCGTACGGGAAGGGCGGCGGGCGCTTCTCGAAGGCCTGCTCGAGCTCGGCCATGAAGCTCTCGAGCTGGGTCTCGTCGTCGTGCGAGCGCCGGAAGGCGAGCGTGCTGCGCAGCGAGAGGGTCTCCACCTCCTGCAGGCAGACGATGTCGGCGATCGGATCGAGCGAGGCCAGCGCCTCGGCGACGCCGCGCTTGCCCCCTCGCGTGCTGGCGAGCCCGCGCAGCGCATGGCCGAAGTAACGAACGTTGTAGGTCACGATGCGGAGCGACACGGCAGCAGTGTATTTTCGCCGATCATGCTCGTCATCCGGAAGGCCGAGGCGAAGGATGTGCCCTTGATGTTGCAGTTCATCCGCGAGCTCGCGGAGTACGAACGCGAGCCGCAGGCGGTGACGGCGACGGAGGCGGACCTGCTGCGCGACGGGTTCGGGCCCTCGCCGCGATACTTTTGCCTGGTCGCGGAGTGGTCGGGGACGCCGGCGGGATTCGCGTTCTATTTCCACAGCTACTCGACCTGGCTCGGGCGCTGGGGCCTGTATCTCGAAGATCTCTTCGTGCGGCCCGCGTTCCGCGGCAAGGGCGTCGGCAAGGGGCTGCTGGTCGAATTGGCGCGGATCGGCGTGGCGGAGAAGATCGGACGGATGAACTGGCAGGTGCTCGACTGGAACCAGTCGGCGATCGATTTTTACGAGCGGCTCGGCGCCCGGCGGCTCTCCGAATGGGAGACGTTCCGGCTGGCCGGCGAGGCGCTGGAAAGGCTGGCGCGAGATGGATGAACGGGAGTTCGAGCAGCGGGCGTCGTCGGCGCTGCACAAGCTGGAGTCGGCGCTGCAGGACGAGGTGGAGGCCGATCTCGCCGACGGAGTCCTGACGCTGGAGTTCGACGACGGAGCGCGGTTCGTCGTCAACAGCCATGCCGCGGCGCAGCAGATCTGGCTGTCGGCGAACATGGCCGCCTGGCACTTCGGCTGGCACGAGGCGACGCAGTCGTGGCGGGACACTCGCAGCGGCGCCGAGCTGTTCACCGAGCTCGGCCGGCTGGTCGCGGAGAAGCTGTCGCACCCGGTCATTCTGCGCGACTGACTTACTGACTTGGGGACAGTCATTGGTGACAGTCGATTGGGACACTCGATTCGGACGCCGTGACTAGCTTTGCGACATGATTCGCAAACTGAAGACCGGGCGGTACCGGCTGTATTCGCGCAAGAAGAATCCGAAGACGGGGCGTCGGCGCAATCTCGGGACGTTCCGCACGCGGAAGGCGGCAGAAAAGCACGAGCGCGCGGTCCAGATGTTCAAGCGGCGCGGATGAACGGCGGTGGTCGTTCGCGCACAGGTTGATTTGGTGCACCGTCGAAATCGAAACTGACCGGGATCGGACTGTCGCCGGCGCCATGTCTTTCCACGGTGGCCGCGCCGGGTCGACGACCGTCGTGCCGTCATGCGCGTCATCCTGGCTGCTTTCCTATGCGCGTTGCCGCTCCATGCAGCCGGTCTCGATGTCGAGATTGCGCCGGGGTTGTTCTGGTGGTCGAACGATGTGGCGTCGGCGGGCCCGGTGCTGCGAGCGCGCGTGGGATACGAAACCTCATGGCTCACCCCGTCTCTCACGGGCATCTGGGCGTTTCTCGACCCCGGTGAGCCCAGCCACCAAGGCCAAAAGGGCGGGATCGCCGGGTGGGGACTCGCCGCCGAGCTGCGCGTCCACACCAGCGGCGCACATCGGGTCTTTGCCGCTCTCGGCGCCGGACTCGGTGAGTTGAGTACGCTGCAGGTGGAAAACGGCGATACCGAGGCGTATCACGGCGCAACCGCGCCGTATGTCGAGGGCGCAGCCGGATATCAGTTCGTGGGGGAGAAGATGCGATTCGGCATCGAGCTCACGTTGGACGTCTTTAACCGCGTCCACCGGGTCGGCGACCTGGGAACGACCTTCTGCGTCGACGAAGGAGGAGCGAACCCGCCGGCGCAGATTCAATTCTGCCCGACGGGTCGTTCCTTTCCCGTCGTCGGAGTTGCCGTCACGCTGGGCTTCGATCTGGATGGAACCTGAGATTTTGCTGCAAATCCTGCTTGCGTGGGTTGGCTGTTCCTCAACGTGCGGCGGATCTAGTCGGAGGTCCACACTTTCTCGATCGCGGCGCCGGTCCAGCCGTACGCGATCGTGGCGCTCTCGCCGTCGAAGTAAAGGATCACGTCGCCCTTGCTCGTGAACGACTTTTCTCCGTAGACGCTTTCGTACTTCCCCGCTTTGCCGAACCAGACCGCCATACTCGCACCCCTTGCGGATTGCAGCGGAGAAAGCTTCCAGCCGGAACCATCCTTCTCGGCGAGGAGCAGCTGACCGTCGTCGCCGGTCTTGATCGAGATGGCTAACACGGTGCGGCCGTCGCCGTAGAAATCGACGCGCGCGATTCCGGGACAGCCGATCTTGCGGTCTTTTTTCGAGACGATGTGGCCGTCGGAGAAGCGTTCATGGACGAGCTTTGCGACGGCCGGCGGCAGCGTGTCGCTGCAGTGCGGTTTCGCGAGTCCAATCGCTGGGGCGAGCAGCACGAGGATCGCCGGCAGGAGCGGCGGAGGCGTCGCGCGACGCGAATTCGATCTCATTCGGCTACCCCCTTCGACAATTTACCACCCGTCCCGAGTGCCGCTTCGGGCGGGGTCTCGATGAACCCGAGCTCGCGGCGAATGCGCGAGCCGTCGAGGACGAGGTCGGGGATGCGCTCGTCTTCGCCCGCTTCGAGCGGCAAGCCGCGCAGCCGCGCGAGCAGTGTCATTCGCTCGAGTTGCGTCGGCGTATCTGATTCGCCGACGTTGTAGATCCGGCCAACCGCGGTCGGATTCTCGACCGCGAGAGCGACCGCCTGCGCGACGTCCTCGACGAAGACGTGCGTCCACCGCCACTGTGGCCGCTGCACGACGATGCGATCGGTCATCGCGTCGAGCCATCGATCGCCGGGGCCGTACACTTTTCCCAGCCGCAGAACGGTTCCGCCGGCGCCCAATACCGCCCGTTCGACGTGCAGCTTTTCGTAATCGCGCAGGACCCCCCAGGGCGTCTGCGCCGAGCGGCCGTACGGGTATTCGACCGTCCGCAGCGGAGAATCCTCGTCCAGCGCGCCGGCCGGAGGCGCTTCCTCCAAGGCGCGGATCGCGCCGTATACTTTGTATACATCCCCACTGGAGAGCGCGATCATCCGAGCACGCGGAAAAGCGGCCACCGCCGCACGCGCATCCGCGTCACCGACTGCGACCGCATGCACGACGACGTCGACGTCGAGCGACGGAAATCGCATCACCGGGATCGCCGCGTCCGGCGAGCAGACGTGCTGTACTTGCGGAATTCCGGCCGTGTTCCCGCGATGATACGCGATCACCTCGTGACCGCGCGCGTGCAGCGTGCGAGCGATCGCGCCGCTGACGAACCCGGTCCCGCCGATGACGAGCACCTTCATGTCAGTCCGCCAGCCAGACCTTTTCCGATCGCGCTGCCGGTCCAGCCGTATGATCGCGTCTGAACATTCGAAATGCTAGACCCGGGCTTCAGCCCGGGTCGGCCCAACGAGTGTCCCCAACGAGTGTCCCCAACGAGTGTCCCCAACTACTCCGCGGCGAGGTTGATCTGCGTCTCCGACTCTTCGCAGACGAACCGGACGGCGGCGGCGGCCTGGTCGGGGGAGTCGCAGCGGCCTTCGTACTTGCGGGTGAGGACGCTGCCGGCCCAGTCCTCGACGGCGTCGCCGGCGGACGAGAGGCCGAGGGAAGTCAGCTTTTCGCTGACGCGCTGGTCGAGCAGCGCCCGCGCTGCCGCCGCGTCGCCGCGGACTTCGTAGTCGGCGCGGACCAACCGCTGTGCGGAAATGACCCACACCGGCATCGGGTTGAAGCGCGCGCGGCCGGTGCGCCGGAGGACGCGGGCGCCGTCTTCGGCGAGCCGATATCGGTCGCCCAGCCGCCCGAAGATGCCGCCCAGCCACGGGTCGGCCGCGAGCCTCGGATCGTCCGGCAGCTTCGGCCGGGCCGGGCGCGGCGTGAACCACGAGCGCAGCAGCTTCGCGACGTTCATCTAGAGCGGCACCGGCGCGGCGTGCCAGATCTCGCCGGCGTACTCGCGGATCGTCCGGTCGGACGAAAACTTCCCCATCTTCGCGATGTTGAGGATCGCCATCCTGGTCCAGCGGTCCTGGTCGAGGAACGCCTCGCTGACCCGCGCCTGGCACTCGACGTACGACTGGAAATCGGCGAGCAGCATGTACGGGTCCTGGTCGAGCAGCGACTGCACCAGCGGGCGGAACGTCTCCGGATGCTCGGGCTCGAAGAAGCCGGACCAGATCAGGTCGAGGACGCCCTTCAGCTCCGCGTTCTGCTCGTAGAAATCGCGCGGCCGGTATCCGTGCCGCTGCAGATCGGCGACCTGCTGGGCGGTGAGCCCGAAGAGGAAGAAGTTCTCCGGCGCGACCTCCTCGCGGATCTCGATGTTCGCGCCGTCGAGCGTCCCGATGGTGAGCGCGCCGTTCAAGGCGAACTTCATGTTGCCGGTGCCGCTCGCTTCCTTGCCGGCGGTCGAGATCTGCTCCGACAGATCGGAGGCGGGAAAGATCCGCTCCGCCAGCGAGACCCGATAGTTGGCGAGGAAGACGACTTTCAGCTTCTCGTTGACCTGCGGGTCGGCGTTGACCACGTCGGCGGCCGCGTTGATCAGCTTGATGATCAGCTTGGCCGTGGTGTACGCCGGCGCCGCCTTGCCGCCGAAGATGAACGTCCGCGGCACGACCGGCGTCCCGGGGTCCTTCTTCACCCGCAGGTAGAGCGCGATCACGTGCAGCACGTTGAGCAGCTGCCGCTTGTACTCGTGGAGCCGCTTGACCTGCACGTCGAAGAGTGAATTCCGATCGATCGGGATCGCGTTCTCGACTTCGATGTATCGGGCGAGCTGTTCCTTGTTGCGCTGCTTGATGCCGCGGACTTCGTCGCGGAAGACCGGATCGTCGGCGTGCGGCGCGAGCTTCTGGAGCTCGTCGAGGTGCGTGATCCAACCCTCGCCGATCCGCGCGGTGATCGCGTCGGCAAGCAGCGGATTGGCGGCCAGAAGCCAGCGGCGCGGGGTCACGCCGTTGGTCTTGTTGTTGAAGCGCTCCGGCCACATCTCGTTGAAATCCCTCAATAAATCGGCTTTCAACAGCTCGGTGTGGAGGGCCGCCACGCCGTTGACCGAGTGCGAGCCGACGACCGCGAGGTACGCCATCCGGATCCGCTTGCCGCCGGCCTCGTCGATCAGCGACATCCGGCCGATGCGCGGCTCGTCGTAGGGGAACCGGTTCATCACCTGCCGCAAAAAGCGCCGGTTGATCTCGTAGATGATGGTCAGGTGCCTGGGCAGGAGTCGCTGGAACAGCTCGACCGGCCAGGTCTCGAGGGCTTCCGAGAGCAGCGTGTGGTTGGTGTAGCCGAAGGTCGCGACCGTCACCTCCCACGCTCGGTCCCAGGGCATCGCGTGCTCGTCGACGAAGATCCGCATCAGCTCCGGAATCGCGACCGCCGGATGGGTGTCGTTGAGCTGGATCGCGACCTTGTCGGCGAAGTTCTCCAGCGACGGATACGCCACGAGGTGCCGGCGGACGATGTCGTGGAGCGAGCAGGCGACGAAGAAGTACTGCTGCTTGAGGCGCAGCTCCTTGCCGAACATCTTGAGGTCGCTGGGGTAGAGGACTTTCGAGATCGTCTCCGACCGATTCTTGTCGAGGACCGCTTTTTCGTAGTCGCCCTGGTTGAAGTAGCGCAGGTCGAAGTCGGTCGAGGCGCGGGCCCGCCAGAGCCGCAGCGTGTTGACGGTGTTGCAGCCGTAGCCCGCGATCGGCGTGTCGTACGGCATTCCGACGACCTGCTCGCCGTTCGTCCAGTGCACCTTGAAGTGCCCGTTTTCACTGCGCTCTTCAACCTGGCCGCCGAAGCGGACCGGCACGCCGTATTCGGGCCGCGGCATCTCCCAGGGGTTGCCGAAGCGCAGCCACTCGTCCGGCTTCTCGACCTGCCAGCCTTCCTTGATCTCCTGGTCGAACATGCCGAACTCGTAGCGGATGCCGTAGCCGTAGCCGGGGATGTCGAGGGTCGCGAGCGAGTCGAGGAAGCAGGCCGCGAGGCGGCCGAGGCCGCCGTTGCCGAGGCCGGCGTCGATCTCCTGCTCGAGCAGATCCGACAGCTCGAGGTTGAGCATCCGCATCGAGTCTCGCGCGACGTCGTAGAGGCCGAGGTTGATCAGGTTGTTGCCGAGCGCGCGGCCCATCAGGAACTCCGCGCTCAGGTAGTACACGCGCTTCGCGTCCTTCTTGTAGTAGCGCTGCTGGGTCGAGATCCACCGCTCGATCAGCCGGTCGCGCACGGTCATCGCCAGCGACATGAACCGGTCGCGCTGCGTGGCCGAGTACTGGTCCTTGGCCAGCGAGTAGAGCAGGTGGTTGGTGTACGAGTGGAGGAGCGCCGCCGCCTCGTTGGGGGCGGTGGCGCGCGCCGGACGATTCATGCGGGCGAGTCTAGCACCTCAGTGCTTGTGCTTCTGCTCTTCGCGTTCGAGATCGTCGAATGCCTTGGCGGCGTGCAGCCGCACCACTTCCTGCGGCGACAGCACGCGGCCCGGCTTCTCGGACGAGGAGAAGCCGCGCTGGCCGGGCGGCGGCGGAGGCGGCGCCGAGACCCGCACCACGCCTGGCGAGGGCGTTTCGCCCTTCCGCGCCTGCGCGGAGATCTCCGTCTCCGATGGCGTCACAGCGTCCTCCTTGCGCTCCGGCTCGAGCGGCGGCGGCTCGGCGGCCGCGACCGCCGGAGGAGGAGGCGGCGGCTCGGCCACCGTGCGCTTCTTCGGTTCCAGCTGCGAGAGCACCTCGCCCAGCCAGCCGCGGACGACCGACGACTTGATCGCGAAGTTGATGCCGGTGATGGCGAGGCCGTCCTCGCTGCGCCGCGCGATCGCGGTGTTGATGCCGACCATGTACCCGTTGCCGTCGAGGAGCGGGCCGCCGGAATTGCCGCGGTTCACGCTGGTCTCCATCTGGTAGACGTCCTTGCCGGTCACGCCCTCGAAGTTGTCCCACTCGCCGCCGATGCGGCCGGTGGTGAGCGACCACCTCGCACCGTGCTCGGGGTGGCCGATGGCGGCGGTCGCCTCACCTACACCCACATCGGCTTCGGCGAGGAGCACCGTCGGGAGGCCGGCCGGCGCGCCGTCGATCAGCAGCACCGCGAGGTCCTTCGCTGCGTTCCAGGCGAGGATCTGCGCGTGATAGCCGCGCTTCAGGTCGTGCTCGTTCGACCCGGTGACCTTGTCGGGCTTGAGGAAAATGAAGAGCTTTCCGAACGGCTTTTGCGTCGCGTGATTGAGGATCACGTGCGCGTTGGTCACCACCAGGCCCGACTTGTGGATGATCGAGCCGGTCCCGACCGAGCCGGTGTCGCCCTCTTCGCCGTAGATCAAGACCACCGCCGGCGAGACGGAGCTGTAGAGGCGCTTGTAGTCGATCTCCTCGCCCCGCGCGGCCGCCGCGCAGAGGACGCCCAACGCGATCCATCGATTCATGCGCGGATTATCGCACGGTCACGAGGTAGCCGGCCATCAGCTGCACGCCGCCCAGGCTGGTCGCGAGGCCGGCGACGTTCGAGCCGGACGCGTCGAGCTGCAGCTGAGCGAGCGCGCGGCCGGGGCCGATCCTCATGTTCGCGCCGAACGCGAAGGCGAGATGCGGCGTCCAGGCGTGGGCCGACGGCTGGGCGGCGCCGGTCGCTCCGACCGTCCGCGAGACCGATTGCGAGGCGGCGCCGAGCGCGAGGGCGAGGTGCCCGTCGACGCCGCGCACGAGCTGCTTGCCGAGGCGGACGCCGGCCTGGACGAACGTCGTCCTCGGCCGCGCGGTGTCGAGCGCGTCGAGCGCGGGACCGGGCTGGGTCAGCGCAGTGAACCACGATCCGCCGGCCTCGAGCAGCACTTCGAGCGGCAGCACCTCGATCCGCAGCGCCGCCTCGAGCATCGCGGTCCCGGCGGTCGCGCCGTCGAAGGTGCTGCCGACGCCGCCGATCAGCCCCGCGCCGATCGTCCACGGCCGCTCGGCGGAGAGCGAGCTCTTCCAGAACGGCCGGGCGATCATCACCTGGCCGGCCGCGATCGGCAGGTCGAGCGCGGCCTGCTGGCCGTTGGCGGTACCTACCAGATGGACGGTGCCGGTCTTGCCGGCCGGCGGGACGTAGCGGGCGAGATACACGCCGCGTCCGATCCGCCTGCGCAGCTCGGCGTCGCCGTCCTCGGCGTCCAGATCGACGGTGGCGCGGTCGTCGGGCGTCCCGTCGCGCCGGACGACGAAGATCTCGAGCAGGAGCGGCGAGGCGATGCTCGCCGAGTCGGCGCGGGGCGCCATCCGCATCCGCGTGAAGGGCGGCGGCTCGAGATCGAGCGGCTTGTCGATGGTGTTGCCCAGCTTGTCGGTGATGTGCAGCGTCGCCTTCTCCACGCCGGGCGGGACGACCATCGGCAGCCGCACGATGCCCTTGGCGTCCGCGGTCACCGGTCCGATCGCGTGGCCGGCGACGTCGGCCGTTACCCTCGATCCCGGCTTGGTCTCGATCTCCATCGTGTCCGACCCGGTGAGCGGAATCGCCAGCCACGCCAGCTCGCGCTCGCCGTCGCGGTCGATCTGCGCGAGGACCAGCGCGACCGAAGGCGCCTTGAGGGCCGGCGCGGTGTAGCGGGCCTTGAAGACGCCGCCCTCGCGCCTCGCCTCGCCGATCGAGCCCGCGCTGGCGCTGAACGTCACCTTCGCGCCCGCCGGCGCCTGGAGCTCGATGTTCGCGCCCGCGTCTTTTCCGAGGATCAGCTTCGGCGGATCGGCCGTGAGCGAAGCCGCGGCGAGCAGCGCGATCAGTGCCATTGCCAGAGCTTCTTCTTGACCTTCACGTCGGGCAAGGAATCGTCCCGCAGGACCGTGCTCTCTACGTGCTTGCGGCGGCCGAGCGCGTCGACGGTGACCACCGCGATCTTCTGCTTGCCGTGCTTGAGCGGCACCCGGGCGCGGAAGATGCCGCCGGTGTCGACCGAAATCTGTTCGCCCTGGATGAAGACCCGGCTGCCGGGCTCGACGCGGCCGGCGATCGGCATCGACGGCTTGTTGGTCGCCATCACGTTCGGCCACTGCACCGAGAGCAGCACGCGGCGCAGCGCCGCCGCGGGCACGGCGGGCGCGTCTTTGGCTGCGCCGATCTTGCTGACCTGTCCCTTGCCGACCTCGACGGTCTTGCCGCCGTTGCTCAGGCGGACGCTGCCGGTGACGGTCGCGACCGCCATCACGCCGCGGCCATCGGCGGTGACGAAGAAGTGGCCGCCCTCGCTGTGCGCGGTCGCGTCGGTGTCGCCCATGTCGACGTCGAGCTTGCCGGTCTGCTCGACGTCGGACTCGAGGCTGCCGTGCAGGCGGGTGTGCAGGGTCCGCTTGTCGATGGTGCTCATGTCGAGTCGGCTGAACTCGTTGACCCGGATCTTCACGCCCTCGACGGCCACGTCGGCCTGGCCGAGGCCGGTGCGGATCGAGTCCTTCGCGCTCAGCCGGTCGCCGACCTTGGCGTCGGACCACGCTCCCGACGCGCCGCGCAACAACTCGACCTTGCCTTGGCTCGACGTGACGATGGCCTGCTCGCCGTCGAGCCGGACCGCGGGGTCGGGAGGAATGACGTTCGAAACGCCGGCGATCGCGGGCGCGGCGTTCTTCTTCTTGCAGCCGGCCGCGAGGACGGCGAGGGCCGCCACGATCCGGAACATTCTCCGCGTCATTCCGGACCCACTCTATGAGAGCGTCGCGAGGGGCGCAAAGTAATGACCGGTAGGTGGATGTCAGCGGATCAGCGGCAGTTGTCGCCCCCGGCCGGGACGCTGGAAGGTGTCTTCGTTCGCGCCTCCGTGGCACTCGGCGTTCATGCCCAGCCGGCGGACGGTGCTGTCGAAGAGGGCGCGGGCGGCCTCGGCGTAGGTGCCCTCGCCGCGGCCGCGGACGCCGAAGCGGGAGTCGTAGAGCTTGCCGCCGCGGGCGTCGCGGACCCGGTTGAGGATTCGATCGGCCCGCAGCGGGAGCGCGGCGCGGATGCGCTCTTCGAAGACCTGTTTGACCGAGCCGGGCAGGCGCAGGAAGACGAACCCTGCGCGGCGCGCCCCGGCAGCGTGGGCGGCTTCGAGGATGCTCGGGATGTCGGCGTCGGAGAGGCCCGGGATGACCGGCGCGATGTTCACGCCGACGTCGATGCCGGCCTGCGCCAGCCGCTCGATGGTCTGCATCCGACGGTGCGGCGTGGCGACGTACGGCTCGACGGCGCGGGCGTGGTCGCGGTCCCAGATCGGGATGCTGACGGTAACGCCCACGCTGGAGCGCTCTTTCAGCCGCTGCAGCACGTCGATGTCGCGCTCGATCAGCGGCGACTTGGTGATGATTCCGACCGGATTTCGGTAGTCCGCGCAGACTTCGAGGCATCCGCGGGTCAGCCGGTAGCTGGCTTCCAGCGGTTGGTAGCAGTCGGTGACGCCGGAGAAGACGATCAACTCGCCTTTCCACGAGTTGCGCTCGAACGCTTCTTTCAGCAGCCGCGGCGCATCCGGCTTGACCGTGATCTTCCGGTCGAAATCGGTGCCAGCGCCGAGCCCGAGGTACTCGTGAGTGGGCCGAGCGTAGCAATAGCCGCAGGCATGCCAGCATCCGCGATACGGG
>JAIVGS010000166.1 GCA_020201435.1 Myxococcales bacterium | reverse complement strand
TCATCGGACCGCCGCTGCACAGCGTACCCACGACTGCGGCCGCGGAACAATCCGATGGGACGGACCGGCCCTCCCGCGGGACGAGCCGGCCAGGGCAACTCCAAATCTCTGAAAGTACGGCCATTTTCGACGGTTCGGGCCTTGTCGATCGGCGGAGGCGTCGTTCGTCGTCGAATCGAAGGAAGTGGACGAACGTGGGCACCAGCGCGATAGCGGCGTCGTGGACGATCGGCCAACCTGTCCCCGCCTGGCCGCCCTGCCGTGTGCTGGAGTGGCTTCGGTCTCTCGATTTCCGACGTCGAAATGAGCTATAGGCGCGACGCCGCAGCAACGTACGACACCACGAAGGGGAAACACGATGACGTCGCGATCCCTGCTCTCCGGTCTGGTCATTTTCATTGCCTCGTTGGCGGCGCAGGCTCAGCCGGCGCCCCAGTCGCCGCCGACCATCGGCTCGCCCAACACCGTCACCGCCGATCCCGCCGTGCCGCGGCCGGCCGGCACGCCGTGCCGGGTGCGCCTGTTCACGAACGTTCAGTTCGCCGACTTCTCGCCCAAGACGTTCGGGTACGCGCCGCCCGGGGCGTGCCCGGGCCCGTGGCAGAAGGTCGTCCTCGAAGCCGACTACTCGGTCGAGCCCGGCCGCCAGTTCGATCGCACCGCGACGCTCTGGATCGGCGGCGTGAACGTCTACTTCGGCACCACCGCGGAGCCGACGGCCACCCCCGTGACGATCGGCCGATCGTGGCACGTCGAGCGGGACATCACCGACTACACCGCGGTGCTGCTCGCGCCGGCGGCTGGCCGCGCCGAGCTGGGCAACCTGGTGAACTCGACGTTCACGAGCTCCCTCTGGGGAACGGCCGAGCTCGCCTTCTATCCAATCGAAAAGCACGCTCACGGCCCGACGGTGCCTGACGCGGTGGTGCCGCTTTCGGCGGGCCCGACGGGCGGCACGTTACCGCTGTCCAATCCGTCGCAGGCGCTGACGGCCACCTTCCAGCTGCCGACCAACGTCGAGCGCGCGGTTCTCGACGTGGTCCTCCAGCACCAGGGCGCGAACGACGAGTTCTGGTACACCTGCGTGCCGAGCGAGCTGAGCGGGCCGCTCGAGAGCTGCGCCGGCGGGGCTTTCCGCGAAGGAGAGGTGAGCATCGACGGCCAGCCGGCCGGCGTGGTGCCGATCTTCCCCTGGATCTTCACCGGCGGCATCGACCCGTACCTCTGGCGGCCGATCCCCGCGGTGCAGGCGCTCAACTTCGTTCCCTATCGCGTCGACCTGACGCCGTTCGCCGGCGTGCTCAGCGACGGGAAGCCGCACACCTTCGCGATCCGCGTCGCCGGCAACAGCAACTACTTCCAGACGACCGCGACGCTGATGCTGTTCCTCGATCACGGCGCGAGGCGCGTCACCGGCGAGGTCACCGAGAACACCATCGGCTCGCCCTCGCCGACCATCGTCGCGCCGCGGCCCGATCAGCTTGCCGATCCGGCGGTGGCCACGGTGACGACCACCTCGTCGCGCAGCTTCGTCCTCGCCGGCTGGGTGCTCACCTCGCACGGCAAGGTGAGGACCGAAGTCCGGCAGACGATCGACTTTTCCAACCTGCAGAACCTGGTGGTCCCGAGCGGCGCCTCGACGTTCGTGCAGAAGATCGTGCAGCTCACGTCGATCGCGTCGGTGACCAGCGTCAGCGGCGGCGGCCCGCCGAGCCAGTCGGTGACCAACATGTCCTGGCCGCTGAACGTGCAGATCGTCTCGCCCGACAACTTCAACACCGGCTGGACGACCACCATCCACCAGGCCTACGACCGCAACGACTCCACTTCGCGTGCGGGCGAAGACGGATCGAGCAGCGTCGTGTCCAACTCCGGCGACTGGGCCGACGACTATCCGACCAAGACGATCCAATCCGGGGCGCAGCGCTACTTCTCGGCCGACTCCGACGGCCGCTGCTACAGCCGGTCGCTGGCCGCCAGGGGCGGGGTGCTGACGTCGATCGTCGACGGGGTCGGCTGCGGCCACTGATTCAGCGGCCGCTGAAGGACGGGGGCCGGTCGGCCGGCTCCGTCCCGAGCGTCTGGTCGGGCGACGCGCCGAGCTGCAATTCGATCGATCCGCCGCGCGCGACGAAGGATTCCGGCAGCCAGAGCCTTCGCGAAGGGCGCCCGTCGATCCGCGCCGCGCGAACGAACTTCCCTGTGCCGCGCGCAGCGATCGCGATGCGAACGCCGTTCCCGCGGCGCACGTCGACCCGTGAAAACGACGGGCTGCCGAGCAGCAGCTCGGCGCGGCCCGGATATTGCGGATAGAGACCGATCGCCGACCAGACGTACCAGGCGGACATCGCGCCGAGATCGTCGTTCCCAGGAATTCCCCACGGCTCCGCGCTCCAGAGCGCGTCCATCGCCTGCCGCACCGTCGCTTGCGTTTTCCACGGCTGTCCCGCGAACAGATAGAGCCACGCCGCCGCCGTCGACGGCTCGTTGTCCATCTCGGCATGCAGTCCGCCGAGCGAGGTCAGGGCCCAGCTTCCGTCAGGCAGGTGGAAGAACGCGTCCAGCCGGCGCAGTGCGTCCGCATCGCCGCCCATCGCGTCGAACAGGCCGCGCGCGTCGAACGGGACCATCCAGGTGTATTGCGCGCTGCTGCCCTCGGCGAATCCCTGGTCCGACGCGGGATCGAATGCCGGCCACGATCCGTCGGCGTTTCGATCCTGCACGTAGCGGCGCCCGGGGTGGAAGAGATTGCGCCAGTATCCGGAGCGCGCGAGGAACGTCTTCTCGGTCTGTGTGTCACCGAGCCTGCGCGCGAGCTGTGCGAGGGCGAAATCGGCGGCCGCGTCTTCGAGCGTCTCGCCGGCCCCGCCCCAGGCGTTCGAAACGGCGGCGATGTAATGGATCGAGAGCCACTGATCGAGCGAGGGACGTTGCCCGGGACACTCGACCGGACATCCCTCCTTGCTGCGATCGTGATCGGTGGGAACGGTCGCGGCGTGGATCAGCGAGGCGGTCGCGCCCTTCCAGTCGAATCGGGTCGCGCCGAACGCGACGATTCCGGCGATCGCCGGCGGCGACGGATCGCCCTCCATCACGTGCGTGCCGCCGCTCTGGTGCGTCCAGCGATCCCACTCGCCGCCGCTCTGCAGCGCCTGGTCGTAGAGCGACTGCGCGATGTCCGAGGCGACCGCGGGATCGAGCAGCGCGACGAGCTGGAGCTGCGAGCGGTAAACGTCCCAGCCGGAAAAATTCGCGTATTGCGCGCCCTGTCCGGCTGCGAGCGTGTGCGGGGAGCCGTCGAATCCCATGTACCGCCCGTCGGCGTCGCTGAACAGATTCGGATGCAGCAGCGCGTGGTACAGCGCGGTATAAAAGATGGTCCGGTTGCCCCCGCCGCCCTGGACGCCGATTCGTCCCAGCTCTTCGTTCCAGGCAGCGCGAGCGCGGGCGCGGACGGATTCAATCGTCGTCCCCGCCGGGTTTTCGGCGCGGAGATTCGCCGCCGCGGCCGCGCCGCTCAGGTAGGAAATTCCGACGCGGACGGCGACCGTCGATCCCGGCGCGAATCCGATCCACGCGCCGCTCCCTTTGCCCGGCGGCGGGATTCCCTTGTCGCCGTATCCGGTGCCGCCACTCGCCGACGTCGCCCCGGGCGAGAGCGTGCCGTCGTGCCAGGCGCCGGTCGAGGTGAAGGGCCGATCGAATTCAGCGACGAAATACAGCGTGTAGTAACTGCGGCGATCGACCGCATCGAGATAGCCGCAGAAGTTGCCGCTGGTCACCGAGCCGCGAACGGTGCGCGCCGCCGCGTCGATCTCGACCGCCGCGTCGCTGCTGCCGACCTCGGAATTCGAGACGCGCAGGAGCATCGCCGCGGGCTGCTCCGGAGGGAAGGTGAACCGCCCGGAGCCGGTGCGCGGCGTCGCCGAGAGCTCGACCTTCACGCCCGACTCCAGGAGCACCTGGTACCACCCCGGCGCCGCGCTCTCGTTGACGTGCGCGAAGTGGACGGCATAGGTGCGATCCTTCTCGTCCCGCGGACGGAGAGGATTCGATCGGCCCGACCCAGGGCAGGAACGGCACGTCGCCAGAGGCGCCACCGCAGCCGGTTCCGGAGAGGTGCGTCAGGCTGAACCCGCGGATGCGCAGCGCGTCCCACGCGTAACCAACGGGCGCCGGAACGCGCGTCGCATCGCCGCGGTTCGTCTCGGG
>JAIVGS010000338.1 GCA_020201435.1 Myxococcales bacterium | reverse complement strand
GGAGAAGGAGAAGGAGAAGGAGAAGGAGAAGGAGAAGGAGAAGGAGAAGGAGAAGGAGAAGGAGAAGGAGAAGGAAGGGGTGGGGTGGGGGCGATCAATGGTGCGAGCGCGAGCGGTTCCGGGGCGGGAGGGGGCGGAGGGAGCGATGGCGGATCGTATTTGGCGGCGATCGTGTCGAGGCATTGTTTTGCGTTGCTGCTCTGACGGCACCGGGCTTCCTCACGCTTGCGGGATGTCGCGAGCGCCTTGGCCCTGACGCGCTCTTCGGCCTCGGCTTTCCGGGCGCGGGCCAGCTCCGCGTGCAGCTTTCTCTTCGCTTCGGCGGCGGCGCGAGTCGCTTCGCGGGCCTGTTCGAGCGCTCGCCGGCGGGCCAGCTCGGCGTCGAGCGCCTTCTGGCGGGCGTCTTCGGCGGCGCGCCTTTTTGCGGCGATCGCGTCGGCTCTTGCTTTCGTCTCGGCGTCGGCCTTTGCACGGGCTTCGGCGTCGGCCCTGGCCATGGCTTCGGTCTGGGCGCGCAGCTTCGCTTCGGCCTCCTCGCGGCCCTTCTTGTCGGCGGCCGCCTTCGCCTCGGCGTCGGCCCTGGCCTTCGCGTCGGCGGCTGCCTTGGCGCGGGCAGCCTGGGCGGCGGTCGGGCCGGCGAGATCGACGTCGCTGGCCGGCGGCGGCTGGTTGAAGTTCGGCACCACCGGCCCGCGCGACTGCGCGAACGCCGGCAGTGCGGCAAGCAGGAAGAATACGCAGACTTTCGCCATAAGGGTGGGCCTCAATCCCACCCCTACGCCTGCGGGATGCCTTTGGCAGTCCTCTCAATGACCGACGACTACGATGGCGCCGTTCACCATCTTCATCGGACAGGCGAAAGCGAGCTCGCCGGACGGCGGCGCCTTGACCTTGATCTCGACCGGGACGTCGACCGGCAGCATGTGGCGGACCGGATCGCCCTCGACGTCGACCGCGTCAGCGCAGGTCTCCTTGATCTTGCGGGTGAAACGGAGCGTCAGCGGCGCTCCGGGTGCGGCATCGACGCGGGCGGGCTCGAAGCCCTTCTCGGTCACCGAGATGTCGACGACTCCGGTCGCGAGCTGCTTGCGGCACGCGGTCAGCAACAGAAGGACGAGGAAAAATCGCATGTAGGTGTTTGTAACCGGGATTGCCCGTTCCATGCCGCCGGTTTTGTGTGTCAGAGTGGACGTTGCGGCGGGGAAACGGTCTCGATGAGCCAAACCGACATTCGCCAGCGCGACATGCGCGGCCTGCGCGAGGGGTACAGCCCCGCCGTGCGGCGGTTCGAGATCGCCAGCATCGTCGGGTTCGCGCTGACGATGGCATGGCTGGCATGGCGCATCGCACCGCGGGTGATCGCCAGCCCGTGGCTGGCGCTGTGCGCATTCATGGTCGGGTTCGTGGCCGCGGATTTCGTCTCGGGATTCGTGCACTGGGCGGCCGACACCTGGGGGACGCCGGATTGGCCGATCATCGGCAAGGCGTTGATCCGGCCGTTCCGCGAGCATCACGTCGATCAGAAGGAGATCACCCGGCACGACTTCATCGAGACCAACGGGAACAACTGCTTCATCTCGATCGCGCCGGCGGTCGGAGCGGCCCTGTTGCCCGAGGGATGGTTCTTCGGCGCGGCGATGGGATTCGCGCTCTGCCTCGCCATCTTCGGGACCAACCAGTTCCACAAGTGGTCGCACATGGACGAACCGCCGGCGGCGGTGCGGCTGCTGCAGCGGGCGGGCCTGATCCTGCCGCCCGACCATCACGCCGTTCACCACAGCGCGCCGTACGCGAAGTACTACTGCATCACCGTCGGGTGGCTGAACGAGGCGCTGTACCGGGTGCGGTTCTTCCAGGCGCTGGAGCGGATCGTCAGCGCGACGACGCGGCTCGTTCCTCGTGAAGACGACATCGGAAAGAAAGCCGCGCTCGCGATGGCCGAGCCGCTGCCCGAGGAACCGGCGCCTGAAGCCTGCAGCCTGACGCCGGAAGCGTGATTCGCGATTTTCTGGACGGGATCGAAAACCCGTGCAGGATGGCCGGCATGAGCGAGCCGACCTGGGGATTTCTGACCAACCATTTCTACGTCCTGCGCAGCATCGCGCGGGATCCGTCGCTGACGCTGCGCGAGGTGGCCGAGCGGATCGGGATCACCGAGCGCGCGGTGCAGCGGATCGTGGCCGAGCTCGAGGACGGCGGCTACCTCGTGCGGGCCCGCGAGGGACGCCGGAACCGGTACGTGATTCGCGAGGGAAGGCCGCGGCACGACCTCGACGCGGCGCTGCCGCTGCGGGAATTGCTCGGTCTCGACGAGCGCATCGCCCCGGTGGCGCGGCGCCAGTCGTTCATCGACTGACCCGCAAACGGAACCTGAGGAACGGAACGTTCAAGGGATGGTTGAGGGTCGAGGGTTGAGGAACCTTCGCGGCCCTTGCCCTGAACCGTCATCCCATCACCCTGATCCCTGAACGTTCCGTTCCGTTCCTTCGGTTCCCCATCCGATCACTTCTTCTCCGCGGCTTGCGGTGTCCCCGGCGCGGGGCGCGGGATCGAGCCGGCCCATTCCGCGAGCTCCCCCTTGCGTTGGGCGATCTCGGACGAGATGCGCGACGGGTTCACGGAGATCACGACCAGATTCGCAGCCGATCGGACCCCCGGCGGGACCGGAATGTCGGCGCGCAGCGGCAGGTACCCCGGCACCCGCGCGACGAGGAGCTGCTCGGTGCCGCGGTCGGCGAGCCTGTCGGCGAGCTTCTGCGCGGCTTCCATGTTCTTCGCGTTCTTCGGGACCGAGAGCGCGGTCGGCCAGACGAAGGTGCCGATCGACCGCTGGTTCGGATAGACGGTGAGGACGTGCGCGGCGCTCGCGGCGGCCTTGGCGGCCTCGTCGCTGGAGAGGATGCCGACCACCGCGCGGCCGCTGACGACCGCCTGGCGGACCTGATCGTCGGTGTCGTAGAGCTGCGGCTCGTTCGCCTTGAGCTGCCGGAGCCATGCCTCCATGATCGGATGGCCCCACGCCTGGAAGAGGGCGGCGAAGTGCGCGAGGGACATTCCGCCGGTCGGCGCCGCGAAGGCGACCTTCCCCTTGAGCCAGGCTTCGGTGAGCGCGGTGAAACGGACTGGCGCGCCATGGTCGCCGAGCTCGTCGGTGGCGACGAGGAGAACCTCGGCGCGCCCGCCGACCGCGACCCAGGTGCCGGCCGGGTCCCGCCACAAGGGAGGCACGTCCCTGCCACTCTCGGGCGCGGGCATCAGCTCGCCGTGCGCGGCGGCGGCGATCGCGCCGTACGGCTCGTCGTCCCAGCGCACGTCGCCCGCCCCGGTCGGGGCGCCTCCGCCCGCGAGCGCGGCCGCCCCCGCTTTCATCCCGGCGATCCGCTCGGCGCGCGGCCCTCCTCCGCGCGCGATGGTGGACAGCGCGGTGTCGACCATTCCCGGGTTCAGGTCGGTGGAGAGCTGGATCTCGGCGGGCTCGGACGGGGCGTTCGACTGCTTGCACGCCGCGAGCGCTGCGAGGAGGAAAAAAAGCCGCAGCGGGGTGTTCATGGCGCGCAGTCTCTCCTTCCGCGATCGGTTGTCAAACGGGCTTACGGAGGAGGGACGACGATATTGCCCGGCTTCGCCCGTCCGGAAGTCGGCTGCGCCTTGACCGGCACGCTCGCGCGCTGTTAGAAGCAGCGTCCCCTTTCGGGCCGACATAGCTCAGTCGGTAGAGCAACGGTTTCGTAAACCGTAGGTCCCCGGTTCAAGTCCGGGTGTCGGCTCCAGACAAAGACCCCTGTGACCCTCGATGGTTACGGGGGTTTCTCTTTTCCGGATCTTTCGCTGCCGGAACCCCGACTATGGACAAAACTTATGGACAAAACCCGGGTGCGACTCTTGCCGTCGAACGACTGTTGATCCCGGGAAACCGTCCAACCGGCATGCGAGTGCATTGATCCTGTGAGCCTGATGGGCTCAGAGGAGCCGGACGATGACGACGGTTGCAGCGCTGTTCTTCGTGGTCGGCTGGGCCGGGCGGGATCTGTGGCGCGTCTGGATGCGTCGTCTCGGTCGGCCATCTGTCGGCCGGGCAAAGACTCGGGACCGGCGTCGCGCTGCGTTCGTAAGGGTCGTTTCCGGCCCCCAGAGCCAGCCGTTAGAGCCAGACATGACTCACCAGAACGCCCCTTCAACCCTCGCGCCCCCGAAGGTGTCCAAGGCCGCCCCGAATCTTGGCTGCAT
>JAIVGS010000233.1 GCA_020201435.1 Myxococcales bacterium | reverse complement strand
CCCGCGGCCCGGTGGCGGGGAGGTAGGCGCCAATGGTCAGCTAGCATCGAGGGTATCAATTCCAATCGCAGTGCTGGTCTTCGCGACGGCAGGACTCGCGGCCCAGTCAGACAAGCAGGGGAAGGACTCCCTGCAGCTGCCGGTGACGTCCGCCGCCGGCACCTTCAGCGGCACGTTCAGCATCAACCGTTTCGAAGTGCGCAACAACGCGGTGTTCGCGATCGGGGTCGTCAGAGGCTCTCTCGCGGGCACGGGGAGCACCGTGGCCGGTGAGGTCGCCGCTCCCGTCACCGTCGGGGCTGCGAGCGCCGCAGCGGGCGTCAGCAACGCGGCAGTCGCGCAACAGCAGGCGACCACCTGTCAGGTCCTCCATCTCGACGTCGGCGCGATCAACCTCAACATCCAGGGACTCATCGTCGCCACGCAGCCGATCAGCATCGACCTCTCGGGCGACTCGTCGGCGCCCCTCGGAAACCTGGTCTGCACGATCGAGTCGACGCTGAACAACGTAGTCGGCCTGGTCGGCCTGCTCAACCAGTTGCTCGGGGTGCTGAGCGGACTCGTCGGCGGCGTCACCGGGGGCCTCGGCGGCTGACCGGTCGCTGAGTACTGCCGGAGGTTAACCCTTGCTCCTGGCGGTGCTGTCCGCCTCCGCCGGGAGCGCCGCCGACGCGGACTGCACCGGCGCTGCGGACCGCGATCCAGGCAACGGTTCGAGCTAGGCGGCTGTCCGGCCAACCGCCTCGATGAGGCCAACCGCCTCGATGAGCGCTTCCGCGGTGAAGGGCTTCCGAACGACTTGAGCAACGCCAAGATCACTCGCATCGTAGCTCTGGTTCGCGCTGACAACGATCACCGCTTCTCCAGGTCCCGCCAGCGAGTATCGTTCAGGGCGAGCATGGTTGAGCTATCGCATGGAAATCCGGCTGCTAAAGACGAAGGCCGCGACGGATCGCGGCCTTCAATTTGGTCGGGGAGACAGGATTTGAACCTGCGACCCCCTGGTCCCGAACCAGGTGCTCTACCAGGCTGAGCCACTCCCCGATAAAAGTGGGCGCAGGGAAGTAACCCAACGGACTGCTCGCGTCAATCCCGGGCGCTCGTCTGGCTGCTGTGGCATTCTGCGCGGCGGTGGCCCTCATCGCGCTCTCCCGCTACGTCTCGTTTCACGCCCGCGGCGATGCCGTCTTCGCCTGGCACGGCCTGACCGGGGACGTCGCCGAGATGAGCCGTGACGTGCTCGCGCTCCTGCTCGCGTTCGAGCCGCCGGCCGACGACGCGCAGGTCGAGCTCGAAGGGATGAGCCGCGATCAGCTGCAGGAGTTCACGTCGATCCTGCGGTCGCGCCGTTTTCTCGTGCATGCCGGGGCGGGCGGGCAGCGGCCGGACGAGATGTCGCCGCTGCTCGCGGGCATTCCGCGGATTCCGCGGGCGACGGTTTTCGAGCGCACGCCCGACGGAATCGTCATCTACACGCGCGCCGGCGAGGAGCTGAAGCTCGACCCGGTCACATCGAAGCTGTTCGCGCGCTGTGACGGCGAGAAGACGCTGGGCCAGGTCCTCGGCGATGCCGGTCCGCAAGCGCTGCCCGACTTGCTTCGGCTCGCGCGCGCCGACGTCGCGGCATTGAAAATCCTCGCCAAGCCAGCGTCGCAGGGCGGCGTCCAGCTCAACCCGGCGGCGGAGTCGACGATGCCGTATCCGGAGATTCCGGATCCGCGCCGGTTTGCCGCAGGCGGCCCGGCGCCCGAGCAAAAAAAAGAAGAAGAACAGACGTTTGCCTCTCTGTTCGCGGAATCGCACCCGAGCCTCCGCGGCCGGACGTACGCCCAGGCCCTGGCCGACGAGCTTTATCGGCGCGGCGCCGGCAAGCGCGTCCTCGCGCTCGGCATCGACCTCCCCGGCGCCGAGCGCAACGTCGCGAAGCTCAAGAGCGAGGAATCGTACGACGCGATTGTCGTGAATGAAGTTGCGCTCGAGTTCGGCTTTTCGGAGGGGAAAAACGCCGGAGCGATCGGCCTCGTCCGCGACGCCTCGGCCGCGCTGTCACCCGGGGGCGTGCTGATCGTGGCCGACTACGGCGACCCCAAGGCCGACGCGACCCCGTCGAGCGTCAAGTTCGCGGATTTACAGGCAGAAGCGACGGCGCGCGGACTCGGCGCGCGAGTGCTGCCGCTGGCGGAAGTGATCGGCCTCGACGTCAACGACCTCGCGCTCTCGACGACCAAGGCGTCGTTCCCCGCGCTGAAGGCGCTCTTCGCCGCGCACGGCCTGAACCTCACCCGCCGCGCCTGGCTGCGCAACGAGATCGAAAAGCTCGCCGAGGGCAAGCTCGACCTCTCGACCATCCACGGCCTGCAGTGGGCGCCGCTGTCGGAACGCGCCCTCGGCCTGTCGCCGAAGCAATTCTGGGCGCTGGTCGCGACAAAACCCGAGCGCACCCTGCACTAAAGTCGGAGTTATAGGGACACAATACTTATCTCCGGCGCGGGTCGCTCGGACCTCGGGCGGAATTAAGTATTGTGTCCCCATAACTCCGACGTTCATCTCACCGCGCCCATGGGGCGTAGTTGGGGCCACGGTCTAGCCGGTATTTCTCAGGCACGGAAAAGAGCGGCGACGAGATGATGTGGTCGGCCGAGCTGCGGTTGCACGCGATCGGCACGTCGTAGAGCACCGCCAGCCGGAGCAGCGCCTTCACGTCGACGTCGTGCGGTTGCGGCGTGAGCGGGTCCCAGAAGAAGAAGACCGCGTCGATCCGGCCCTCGGCGATGAGCGACCCGAGCTGCGCATCGCCGCCGAGCGGTCCCGACAGCAGCAGCATCATCGGCGTGTCGAGTGCCGACTGCAGCGTCAGACCGGTGGTCCGCGTCGCGTAGATCGTACAGCTCGAGAGCGTGCCGCGGTTGAAGAGCGCCCACTCGACCATCTCGTCCTTGCGCCGGTCATGGGCGACGAGCGCGATGATCGGGCGGGGAGCGTCCGGCCTCGGGAGCAGCGTTACTTTTCCGTTTTGGTGCATGCCGGCGAAGTTGGACGCGGTGTGTCATGACTGGGTCACAGCCGCCGATCGGAGTGCACGAATTGCGGCACCGTAATCGTGCTGGCCGAAGACCGCGGTTCCGGCCACCAGCACGGTCGCCCCGGCGTCGACCACGCGCCTGGCCGTCTCGGGTGCGATACCGCCGTCGACCTCGATCCGCGTCTCGAGGCCCCGCTTCGAGACCCAACCCGCGAGACGCTCGATCTTCGGCAGGCAGGCCTCGATGAAGGTTTGCCCGCCAAAGCCCGGGTTCACAGTCATCACCAGGATCAGATCCGCCGCCTCGAGCACGTATTCGACGCTCTCCTCCGGCGTGTGCGGATTCAAGGAAACCCCCGCAGTTGCGCCGGTTTGGCGGATCTGCTGCAGCGTCCGGTGCAGGTTCGGCGAGGCCTCGACGTGCACGGTGATGTTGGCCGCACCGGCTTTCGCGAAAGCTTCGACGTACTTCTCCGGCTCGACGATCATCAGGTGGCAATCGAGCGGCTTCGTCGCGTGCTTCTTCATCGCCGCAACCACCGGAGGACCCCAGGTCAGGTTCGGCACGAACCGCCCGTCCATCACGTCGACGTGGATCCAGTCGGCCCCGGCCTTCTCGACCGCGCGGATCTCGTCGCCGATGCGCGACAGGTCGCAGGAGAGCAGCGAGGGCGCGATCAACACTTCGCTCATGCGATCCTCCGGAGTCGGGCGGCGAAGAATCCGTCGGTGCCGGTGCGATGGGGCATCGTGCGCATGAACTTGCCTGAGACGCAGTCGGCTGGAAAGCCCGGCGGCGGCGGATCGAGAGCGAAGCGCGAAAAAGATTTCAGGAATCGATCGACCTGCTCGTCGCACTCTTCCGGCGTCAGCGTGCAGACGGCGTAGACGAGCAGGCCGCCAGGCTTCACGTAGCGCTGGACCGAGGCGAGCAGGTTCGCCTGCAGTCTGGCGAGTCGATCGACGTCCTCGGGCGTGCGGCGCAATTTCACTTCCGGATGGCGGCGCAGCGTGCCGAGGCCGGAGCAGGGCGCGTCGAGCAGGACCAGATCGAAGCTCTCGAACGGCACCTCCGGGATCGGCAGAGCTGCGTCCGCGGCGAGCGCCTTCAGATTGCCGAGGCCCATCCGCGCGGCCGCTTCGGCGATCTGCCGCGCCTTGCGCGCGTGCAGGTCGATCGCCAGGACCGATCGAGCCATCTCCGCGAGATGACAGGCTTTTCCGCCCGGCGCGGCGCACGCGTCGAGGACCTCCCAGTCGCTCGCCGGCGCGCAGAAGATCGAGACCAGCTGCGCACCCTCGTCCTGCGCCTGGAACAGCCCCTCCTCGTGCCCTTCGATGTCGAGCGCGGGCGGCGCGCCGGCCGGAAGGACCAGCGCATCCGGCGAATACCGTCCCGGCACCGCGCCGGGCAGATTCGGTTTCGCGCCGCGCCTCACGCGGACCGTCGCCGGCGCCTGCCGCTGGTTCGCCGCGCACAACTGCTCGGCTTCGGAGGCGCCGAGCCACCGAGACCAGCGCTCGACCATCCAGCGCGGATGCGCGGTCGTTGCCGCGACATGCCCCACCGGATCGACCTCACGCGACGGCGGCGGAGGCGGCGCGCGAACCTCCGACAGCTTGCGCAGGACCGCGTTGACGAAGCCGGAAGCACGCGAAACTCCTTGTGATTTTGCGAGCTCCACAGCCTCGTTGACGACTGCGTGCGGCGGGACCTTCTCATGATGGAGCAGCTCGAACGCCCCGATCCGCAGCGCGACGCGCACCGGCTCGTCGAGCTCGTCGAGCGGACGATCGGAATGCGCCATCAACGCCCGATCGAGCTCGAGCTGCCAGCGCAGCGTCCCGTAGACGAGCTCGGTCGCGAGCGCCGCCTCGCGCGGCTCGAGCACGCCCGCCTGCCGCAGTGCCGCGTCGAGCGCGAGGTTGGCGAACGCGCCCCCGGTCGCAACGCGCAGGAGGACCTCGGCAGCGATCCGCCGCGCGGAAGTGGTCATTTCGGCAGCTTCGACTGCGCCTCTTGCGCGACGCGGAGGTCTCCGGCTGAGCGCGCCGATTCTTCCAGCCCGCGCAGCGCGTGGAGGCGATTCGGCCGGCGCTCCAGCGCGGCGCGGAACGCCTCTTCCGCCTCGGCAAACCGGTGCGACCGGACGAAGAGGTCGCCCAGCTCCTCGCGGGCGGGCGTCCAGAATGCCGGCCCCGACGCGGGCTCGCGGTCCTCGGCGTCGGCGAGCGCTCGCGTGGCCTCGATCGCCTCGCCGATGCTCCCCGAGTCGCGCACCGAGTGCGCCTGCGCCTTCTTGGCGGCGACGAGCAGCTTCGCCGACGGCGCGACCTTCAAAAGCTGCTCGCCGAGCAGGGCGGCTTTGGCGTCGTCGCCCAAGGCGGCCGCGGCGTTGAGCCGGACGCGCAGAGCGATTTCCCCATTGTCCGGCAGGAGCAGCTCGTCCGTCCCGGCCCACTTTTGCGTCGCCGAGAGCCACGCCGAGACCAGCATCGCGTGCACTTCGCGCGCGCGGTAAGCCGCGTGATCGTTCTGGAACATCCCGCGCATCCGCGCGATCATCGGGACGACCTCGCCGGCGCGGCCCAGCTCGATCCGCGTCTCGGCGAGCCACGCGTAGCTGTGCCAGTCCGCCTGCTCGGGGTTCAGGTCGAGCCGCTCGACGCGCTCCATCCCTGCGTTCACCGCCGCGAGGTTCGAGGCTTCCGCCTCCCGCCACATGCCGAGCTGTACGAAAATGTGCGACGGCATGTGCAGGGCGTGACCCGCCGCCGGAGCGATCTGCGCGTAGCGCCGCGCGGCTTTCAAGGCGAGGATCGCGTGATCCGGCGAATCGCACGCGTGGATCAGATAGTGCGCCGCTCCGGGGTGGTTCGGATTGCGCTCGAAGACGTCCATCGCGATCGCCGCCGCCTCCATCGCGCGCTTCACGTTCGCGCCGTGGCCCGAGTTCGCATAGAGCGACAGCGCGTAGAAGAGCGCGACCTCGTCGTCCTTGGGCAGCTGCTCGTGGAGGTGGCCAAGGGTTTCCATCCAGGCTTCCCGGCCTTTGTCGTACAGCGCGCGCGCGGACTCGATCAGACCTTTCTCCATCGGCGACAGCTTTGCGTCCGGCGGGATCCTGGCGAGAATCGCGTCGTTGCCGCCGACCTCGTCGTCCCAGATCGGGTGGTCGTACGTCATCGCCTCGCCCCAGAACGCGATCGGGCAGGGCGCCGCCGCTTCCGCCTCCTTGAAGGCTTCCCGGGCCTCGTCGTAGACGAACGAATGCAGGTAGAGGACGCCTTCCAGCACCTTGCGCTGGCACGCTTTCGGCCCGGTCGCGGTGAAGTGGCTGACGCCCAGGTTGGCTGCGAGCAGGAGGGCGAGCATGGGGTCCCTCTCATACCGCTTGATCGCGGCGGGCGCACCCGTTACGGTGGGGGCATGAAGACCCTGACCCGGAGTCGTCTTTGGAGGCGCCACGGCCTCCGTCGAGCTGCCCGGTGATCTGCTGACGCCGTTCGGCGTCTTCTGCCTTCTCGATCAAGAGCTGAAAGCCCACGCGTTCCTCTTCGAGGGCGCGCTCGGGCGGTACAGCTACGTCGGGGTGGGCAGTGAGCGGTTGACGCTGTCCGACCGTCCCCTCGACACGCTGCGCGCGGCGCTGGAGGCGGAAAAGACCGAGCGACGCGAGGACCTGCCGCCGTTCTGCGGCGGGTACGTCGGATATCTCGGGTGGCCGGCGGCGGCGTGGACGGAGCGGCTGCCGCAGCGGCTCGGGCCGGACCCGCTCTTTCCCGAGGCCGACCTGCTGCGCGTCCGGGAGCACGTCGCGTTCGATCATCGGCAAGGACGGACGTGGGCGATCGCCAGCGGTCCCGACGCGCCGAAACGGGCGCAGGAACTGGCTGCACGCGTCCTGCACGGTTTCGCGCGCGGCGATTTCCCCAGCGCGCTGCGCACGCCGGCGGCCCAGTCCCTGGGCGCGAGACTGTTCGCAGATCGGCGAAATGGCTCGCGATTTTTGAAAGGGCAGCTCCCGGAGCCGGAGCCGGTCGGCGGCGGCGAGAAGCAGTTCAAGGCCGCGGTCCGGCGCGCGCTCGAGTACATCCGCGCCGGCGACATCTTCCAGGTGGTGCTTTCCCAGCGCTTCGAGCTGCCGGATTGCGACGGGTTTTCGCTCTATCGAACCCTGCGCGCGGCGAGCCCTGCCCCGTACCACTTCTACCTCCGTCTCGGCGGGCGCGAGCTGTTCGGCGCCTCGCCAGAGCTGCTGGTCGAAGTCGCGGCCGGCAAGATGACGCTGCGCCCGATCGCCGGCACCCGCCGCCGCGGCGCGACCCACGACGAGGATCTTCGTCTCGAAGCCGAGATGCGCGCCGATCCAAAAGAATGCGCCGAGCACACCATGCTCGTCGACCTCGGACGCAACGACGTCGGGCGGGTCAGCCGGATCGGCACCGTCCACGTCGAAAAGCTGATGGAAACCGAGCGCTTCAGCCACGTGATGCACATGACCAGCGAGGTCAGCGGCCTCTTGAAGCCCGGCCTCGGCGCGGTCGACGCGTTCAGCGCGGCGTTCCCCGCTGGCACTTTGAGCGGCGCGCCGAAGATCCGGGCGATGGAGATCATCGACGAGCTCGAGGGCGTCCAGCGCGGCCCCTACGGCGGCGCGGTCGGCTGGTTCTCCGGCGCGGGCGACGTGCAGCTCGCGATCGCGATCCGGACTCTCTTCCGCTCGCAGGGGCGGCTCTTCGCGCAGGCGGGCGCGGGGATCGTCGCCGACAGCGATCCCGCCGCCGAGTGGCGGGAGGTCCTGGCGAAAGTGCGCGCCTCGGTCGGCGCCGCCTACGGAGCGGTGGCGGGGCGGGCGGCATGAGCGTCCTCGTCATCGACAACTACGACTCGTTCACGTTCAACCTCGTGCAACGGCTGGGAGAGCTGGGCGCCGAGGTCGACGTGGTTCGAAACGACGCCTTGAATGCCGCCGAGATCCTCGCCCGCAAGCCGGAGCGGCTGGTGCTCTCGCCGGGGCCGTGCACGCCCAACGAAGCCGGCGTCTGCCTCGAGCTGATCGACCGTGTCCGCGTGCTGTCGCGGCCGGTGCCGCTGCTCGGAGTCTGCCTCGGCCACCAGAGCATCGGACAGGCCTTCGGCGGTCGGGTCGTCCGGGCGCGCGAGCCGGTGCACGGAAAGGCCGAGGAGATCGTCCACGACGGCAACGCCCTCTTCCGCGGCATGCCGAAACGGTTCAAGGCCGGCCGTTACCACTCGCTCGTCGTCGACGAGAAGTCGCTTCCCCGCACGGTGAAAGTCTGCGCCCGGACCAAGGATGGAATCGTGATGGCGATCCGCCACGCCCGGCTGCCGATCTTCGGCGTGCAGTTCCACCCCGAGTCGATCCTCACGCCCGACGGCCAAACGCTCTTGCGCAATTTCCTCGAGGCTTAGGTCATGCCGCTGCGCGAGTACATCAAGCTGGCCGTGGAAGGAACGCACCTCACGCGGGCGCAGGCGGCGGCGGCGATCGACGCGATGCTCGAGGGCGGCGCGCCGCAGTCGCAGATGGCCGCGCTTCTGGTCGCGCTGCGGATCAAGGGCGAGACGCCCGACGAGATCGCCGGCGCGGCGCAGGCGATGCGGGCGCGGGCGGCGAAGGTGAACGTCTCACAGGAGCGGCTGATCGATACCTGCGGCACGGGTGGGGACGGCTCCCACACGTTCAACATCTCGACGACCGCTGCATTCGTTGCAGCGGGCGCGGGTGCGCGGGTAGCGAAGCACGGGAACCGCGCGGCCTCGTCGAAGTGCGGCAGCGCGGACGTGCTGGCCGCGCTCGGCGCCGACGTCGAGCTCGCCCCGGACGCGGTCGCCCGCTGCATCGACGCCTGCGGGATCGGGTTCCTCTTCGCCCAGAAGCACCACGCCGCGATGCGGCACGTCGCGCCGGTGCGCAAGGAGCTCGGCCTGCGCACGCTGTTCAACCTCTTGGGACCACTCGCGAATCCGGCCGGGACCCGGCGCCAGCTCCTGGGCGTGCCGGCGCCGCAATTCGTGCCGGTGATGGCGCGGGCACTCGCCGAGCTCGGGTGCGATCGCGCGTTCGTGGTTCACGGGCATGGGGGCCTCGACGAGATCTCGACCGGCGGGCCGACGCGGGTGGCCGAAGTGCGCGGCGGTACCGTGCGCGAGTTCGACCTGCTTCCCGAGGATGCCGGCGTAGAGCGCGCCGATCTCTCCGCGTTGCGCGGCGGCGACGCGCAACAGAACGCGGAGATCCTGCGCAGCGTGCTGCGGGGCGAGATCGGCGCGCGCCGGACGGCGGTCGTGCTCAATGCCGGAGCGGCGATCGCCGCGTCGGGCGTGTGCGAAGCGATCGCCGACGGGGTCCGGTTGGCCGAGCGCGCGATCGATTCCGGGGCCGCGCTGGCGAGGCTCGAGGCGTTCGTGAAAGAGACGCATGAGCGTGCTTGAAAAGCTGGTCGCGCAGGCGCTGACCGACGCCCGCGAGCGCGCGTCACGACCGCTGCCGCCCGCGCCGCCCCTGCGGCCGTTTCCGCGCACGGGGTTGATCGCGGAGGTGAAGCGCAAAAGCCCGTCGCGCGGCGACATCAATCGCGGACTCGACCCGGCACAGCTGGCTTTGGCGTACGAGCGGGGCGGAGCGGCGGCGATCTCGGTGCTCACCGACCGCGTGCACTTCGGAGGATCGCTCGAGGATCTGCGCGCGGTGCGCGCGTCGGCCGGGTTGCCGGTGCTGCGCAAGGACTTCATCGTCAGCGAGTTCCAGGTCCGCGAGGCGCGCGCGCACGGCGCCGATGCGGTGCTCTTGATCGCGGCGGCCGCCGAGATGGAGGTGCTGCGCGATCTGCGCGTGCTCGCCCGCGAGCTCGGGTTGACCGTCCTTTTCGAGGTGCATGCGGCGGAAGAGATCGAGGTCGCCGCCCGCTGCGGGCCCGACCTGCTCGGCATCAACGCCCGAAATCTCAAGACATTACAGGTACTTCCGGAGACGTTTGCGGCGCTTGCCCCGCTCGCTCGGGGCCTCGCGCCGCTGGTCGCGGAAAGCGGCGTTCGCACCGCGGAAGACGTTCAGCGCTATCGCGCGCTGGGGGCGTCGATGGTGCTGGTCGGCGAGGCGCTGTCGTCCGCCGAAGACCCGGAAGCCGCCACCAGCGCGCTGGTGCAGCCATGAGGATCAAGCTGTGCGGCGTGCGCACCGTCGAAGACGCGCTGCTCTGCGCGGAAGAAGGCGCCGACGAGATCGGCGTGATCTTCGCGCCGAAGAGCAAGCGGCGCGTCACGGTGGTCGAAGCGAAGGCGATCCGCGCCGCGCTGCCCTCGCATCTGCCGCTGGTCGGCGTCTTCCTCGACGCGCCGCTCGACGAAGTCGTCCGCGTCGCCCGCGAGGTCGGCCTGCAGGCCGCGCAATTGCATGGCGCCTGGCCGCTTTCGACGGCAGCGGATCTGGCGCTCTACGCCGCGCTCCAGGTCACCGACGAGAGCGCGCTGCAGCCGCGGCCGGGCGCCGCGCGCATCCTGCTCGACGGTCCAGCGGGTGGATCGGGCAAGAGCTTCGCCTGGACGCTCGCGGCGCGGGCGAAGGCATTCGGCACGCCGCTCTTCATCGCCGGCGGCCTCACGCCCGAGAACGTCGCGGAGGCGATCGCCGAGGCGCAGCCGTCCGGGGTCGACGTCGCGTCGGGGATCGAGAACGCGAAAGGCTACAAGGACCCGGCGCGGGTCCGCGCGTTCGTGAGGGCGGCGAGAGGAGCGTCTTTCAAATGAAAGAAATGCAGCCTGTTCTTTCAGGCGAAACCGTCTCGCCCCCCGACGCGCGCGGCCGATTCGGCGAGTACGGCGGGCGCTTCGTTCCCGAGACGCTGATCCCCGCGCTCGACGAGCTGACCGAGGCGTGGACCAGGGCCCGCGCCGACGCGGCCTACACTGCGGAGCTGGCGACGCTCCTGGAGACCTACGCGGGCCGGCCGACGCCGCTTTTCCGCGCCGACCGCCTCGCGAAAGAGGTCGGCCTCGCTAAAGTCTACCTGAAGCGCGAAGACCTCCTGCACACCGGCGCGCACAAGCTGAACAACACGCTCGGCCAGGCGCTCCTCGCCCGGCGGATGGGCAAGAAGCGCGTCATCGCCGAGACCGGCGCCGGCCAGCACGGGGTCGCGACCGCGACGGTCTGCGCCCTGCTCGGTCTCGAATGCATCGTCTACATGGGCGAGCTCGACGTCGCGCGCCAGGCGCCGAACGTCTCGCGGATGAAGCTGCTCGGCGCCGAAGTCCGCCCGGTCGTCTCGGGCTCGCGCACGCTGAAAGACGCGATGAACGAGGCCATCCGCGACTGGGTGACGAACGTTCGCACCACGTACTATTGCATCGGCAGCGCCGCGGGCCCGCATCCCTACCCCCTGATGGTGCGCGAGCTGCAGAAGATCATCGGCGAGGAGATCGCGGTGCAAGCCTTGAACGCCGAAGGCCGCCTTCCCGATGCGGTCGTGGCGTGCGTCGGCGGCGGGTCGAACGCGATCGGCGCGCTCCACCGGTTCGTGCGCGAGCCCGCCGTCGAGCTGTACGGCGTCGAGGCCGCCGGTCACGGGCTCGACTCGGGCAAGCACGGCGCCTCGCTCGCCCGCGGCCAGCCGGGCGTGCTGCACGGGTCTCGCAGCTACCTGCTGCAGAACGAGGACGGCCAGATCAGCGAAGCCCACTCGATCAGCGCCGGCCTCGATTACCCGGGCGTCGGGCCGGAGCTGTCGCACCTGCGCGATCAAGGGCGCTTGAAGCTCCTCTGCGCGACCGACGACGAGGCGCTCGCGGCGTTTCAGGTGCTGGCGAAGTCCGAAGGCATCCTCTGTGCGCTCGAATCGGCGCACGCGGTCGCGGCGCTGCGCAAGCTGCCGCCGCGCCAGTTCATCGTGGTGAACCTCTCCGGCCGCGGCGACAAGGACCTCGGGACGATCCTCGAGGCACTGAAATGACGCGCCTTTCCGAGGGTTTCCCGCGCGGCCGGACGGCGCTCGTCTGCTACCTGATGGGCGGCGACGGCGACACCGCCGCGCTCTTGCAGGCGATCGACGAGGCCGGCGCCGACGTGATCGAGCTCGGCCTGCCGTTCTCAGACCCGATCGCCGACGGACCCGTGCTCCAGGCCGCGGCGACCCGCGCGCTCTCGAACGGCGCAACCGTGAAAGGCGTGCTCGCTCTGGCCGGCAAGCTGCGCCTCCGCGCGCCCGTCGTCGCGATGGGTTACATGAACCCGATCGAGCGGATGGGCGCACACGTCTTCGCGAAAAACCTGAAGGATCACGGCCTTTCCGGCGCGATCGTCCCGGATCTGCCGCTGGAGGAAGCGAGTCCGCTCAGGGACACCCTTTCGGACCAGGGTCTCGATCTGGTGCCGCTCGTCGCGCCGACCACTCCGGTCGAACGCGCGAAAAAGATCGCGAAGACCGCTCGCGGGTTCCTCTATTACGTCAGCGTCACCGGTGTGACGGGGGCCCGCGCCTCGCTGCCCGACGACCTGGCGAATCGCCTCGCCGAGCTGCGCACGATCTCCCCCGTTCCCGTCGCCGTCGGCTTCGGCATCGCCAAGCCCGAACAGGCGGCCGCGCTCAAGGGCAAGGCCGACGGCATCGTGGTCGGCACCGCGCTGGTCAAGACCGCGCACGAGGGCGGGCCGAACGCCGCGGCAGCATTCGTCCGCTCACTGCGCAGCGTGCTCTAGGCGCCCCGGAACGTACGGCTTGAGCTTGCCGGCGCCGCTCGATTCGACGGCCTGCGCGGCGATCTTGTGGTCGCCGGAGACGACCCAGCGGATCGTCTTCGGCTTGAAGATCGCGTGCGCGACCCGGAGCACGTCCTTCGGCGTGACTTTCTCGATGCCGGCCCGCTCCTGCTCGAGCCGCGGCGCGCCGTACCCGAGGGTCAGCGCCTTGAGCCACGTCCGGGTCGAAGTGAGCACGTCGTCGTACGAAGACTCGATCTCCGCCAGCCGCAGCGCCTTCGCGCGCCGCACTTCGTCGTCGGCCGGCGGGTTCTCCCGCAGGCGTTCGAACGCCGCGCGGAAGAGCTGCAATCCCTCGCGGCCCTTGTCGCCGTGCAGTGCCGAGCAGGCGATCAGCGCGCTCGCTTGCCGCCGCCGCACGATCTCCGCGTTCGCGCCGTAGGTGAGGCCGTTCTCCTCGCGAAGCGCCATCCCGAGCCGGCTGCCGAAACCCTCGCCGAGGATCGCGGTCAGGACCTCGAGCGCGGGATCGTCCCCGGAGACTTCCGGCAGCGGCCGCAGCGCGCAGGTCAGGAGCGTCGACGCCGATTTGCGCTCGACAAAACCGATCTCCGAGGTGTTCCGCGGCAGCGCCGGCTGCTGCACCCGCGGCATCGGGGTCAGGTCCTTGTAGCCCTGCCAGTTGCCGAACGCGCTCTTGACCGCGGCGATCACCTCGCTCGCCTTCACGTCCCCGACGATCAGCAGCGTGCTCCCGGTCGGCACGAAGACCACCTGCTGCTGCTCCATCACTTCCTGCAGCTCGAGCGCGTTCAGCGTCTCGGTAGTCCCGATCGGCAGCCGCGCGTACGGATGGTCCTCGCCGAACGCGGACTGCGCGATCAAGAGCCGCAGCGCCTCCGGATCCTCGGCCTCGATGCTGTCGAGCAGATCGAGCACCATGTCGCGCCGCGCGTCGAACGAGCGCGCGCCGTGCCGCGGATGACGCACCGCGTCGACGATCATCCGCAGGTACTTCGCGGTGTCGGCTGAGTAGCCGGCGATCTGGATCGACGAGTAATCCGACTCGACGTCGAACGTCGCCGTCCCGCCGAGCTCGGCCACGCGGCGCCGGAACGACCGCTCGTCGCCGGGCATGTCGTTGACGCCCATCGTCTCGTAAAAATCGCTCGCCAGGTGGACGGCCATGAACGTCATGCCGAGGCTCTCGGGCGGATCGGCGAGCGCCCCGTGGGCGAGGACCAGATTGACCGTGACCACCGGCCGCCGGTGGTGCTCGACGACGACGACGTGCAGCCCGGTGTCGAGCGTGACCCGGGTGACCGAAGGCGCCGCGATCGCAACCCGGGAGAGCGGCGGCGGAGGCCGCGTCCGCGTCCAGGGAGCGGGCGCCGGCGCAGCGGCAGCCGCGGCCACCGGCGCGGGCGGCGTCGGCGCAGGAGCGGAGGCACAGGCGGCAGCGAGGGCCGCGATGATTGCGAGCCGTCTCATCGGTGTCGTTTCGTCATTCGGGCCGGCCTCGGCCGCGTCGGCCGCGCGTGCAGGATCACCTTCGGCGACTCGAGGATGTTGCGCGACAGATCGCGCACCATGGTGGGGTCGATCCGCCAGTGCTGCGCGGCGTCGTCGGCGACCGTGACGCGCTGCTTGAACAGCCGCTCGAGCCGGACCAGCCGCTGGTCCCGGCCTTCCAGCGTGTCGAGGTCGAAGAGCGCGATCCGATCGAGCTGCACGTTGGCCGCGAGGTAGAGCTCGAGCGGCATCACCGTCCGCGTCAGGAAGCGCACGAACCCTTCCGCGTCGCTCTGCACCGCGCTGGCCGGCTCGTCGTAGGGCACCACCAGCTCGACCATGAACATCGACTCCGACTCGTTCTCGAGCAGCCCGGCGCCGAGCCGCATTCCCCACGCGCCGTCGGTCATGAACGAGAGCAGCTGCGCGCCGAGCGCGAGCGTCACCGCCTCGTCGTGCGGCACCGGAAAGCGCCAGGCGAGCGTCACCGCCGGCTCGCGCGAGACGATCTCCTCGGCGGTGTCGGTCAGGCTCTGCTGAAGCGGCGGAAACCGCGGCGTCGAGACGCGCTGGCCGCCCGGAAGCCGCCCCAGCGTCTCCTCGATGAAGTGGCGCGCCTGGTCGGGATCGAAGCGCCCGACGATGGTGAGGATCCCGTTCGCCGGCACCAGCAGAGTGGAGGCGAACTTGCGCACGTCGGCGCCGGTCACGCTGCTCAGCTCGTCGACCCTCCCGATGGTGCTGCCGTGCAGCGGATGCGGGTAGGCGAAGAGCTTCATGAACAGCTTCTCGTGCGGAATTCCGTAGGGCGCGTCGACGTCGCGGATGGCGCGTTCCTGCAGGACGATCTTGCGGTTGCGCTCGACGACCTTGTCGTCGATCAGCGGCGGGATCGCCCCGAGCCGGTCGGCCGACACCCACAGCGCCGCCGGCAGCTCGTCGGCGGGGACGATGGTCTGGAATTCCATCGTCTCGAAGTCCGTGAAAGCATTGAAGAATCGGGATCGGCGGCGCTCGAGCAGGGCGGCGTAGTCGGTGTCGGGCGTCGGCCCGGTGGCCATGATGTGCTCGACCAGGTGGGCCATGCCGCTGCACCCGCTCGGCTCGTAGAGCGTGCCGGCACGGAAGGCGGTCGAGACCATTACGCTCGAGCCGGTCTTGTCCGGAGCGAGCA
>JAIVGS010000057.1 GCA_020201435.1 Myxococcales bacterium | reverse complement strand
GCTCCCGAGACTGACGCGGCGCAGCAGGCGGACGACGATCCGGACGCGCAGGCCGAGGTCGACAAGAGCGCGGCCGAGCTCGAAGCGGTCCGCAAGGCGGAAGAGAAGGCCGGGCTGTTGCCGCAGGCGCCCGGCGCCGGTCCGCGCGACGCGCTCCACGTCGGCCTCGATTCCGCCGATCCGCTCGCGCGCGATCTCTTTACGGCTCTCGGTCCGGGCCTCGACGGCGCGCCGTCCGCCGATCCCGCTCCGGCCGCAGGCGCGTCGGTCACGCTGCCGGAGCTGCTCGGGATCTCCGAGGAGGAGCTGCGGGCGAAGTACGACATCCCCGTCGAGCTGAACGACGCGGTCGTCGCCTACATCCGTTTCTTCCAGACCGACACCCGCGAGCACTTCGCGCGGTGGCTGGCGCGGTCGACGCGGTACCTGCCGATGATGCGGCGGATCCTCGAGCGCGAGGGGCTGCCGCTCGACCTCGTCTACCTGTCGATGATCGAGAGCGGGTTCAGCTCCTACGCGACCTCGTTCGCGCGAGCCGCCGGGCTCTGGCAGTTCGTGGTCGGCACGTCGAAGCGCTACGGGCTCAAGACCGACTTCTGGGTCGACGAGCGGCGCAATCCGGAGAAGGCCACCGTCGCCGCCGCGCGCTACCTGCGCGACCTGCGCCAGCGGTTCCACGGCGACTGGTATCTCGCCTGGGCCGGGTACAACGCCGGCGAGGGCAAGGTCGATCGCGCGATCCGCAAGGAGAAGACGACCGACTTCTGGCGCATGATGGGCAAGGGCCGCACGCTGCGCGCCGAGACCAAGCATTACGTGCCCAAGCTCATCGCCGCGGCCCTCGTGGCCAAGCACCCGGAACGATTCGGGTTTCACGTCGACTACGAGCAGCCGCCAGAGGTCGAGGAAGTCATGATCCCGGACGCGACCGACCTGCGCGTGATCGCGAAGATCGCGGGGATCTCGTTCGAGCAGGTGCGCGACTTGAATCCCGAGCTGCGCCGGTTCTGCACGCCGCCCGGCAAGTGGACGCTGCGGCTGCCGGCGGGGACCGGAGGCGCCCGCTTCTACGCGGAGTACGAGAAGCTCGGTCCAGCCGACCGCTTGAGCTTCGTCGAGCACAAAGTCGAGAAGGGCGAGCCCTTGCTGAAGATCGCGCGCGCGTACGGCGTGACCGAGGCGGCGATCCTGCGGACCAACGGGATCAAGAGCTACCGGCAGATCAAGCCGGGACGGATGCTGGTGATTCCGGTCGCCGGCCGCGGTCTTCTGGCCGGCTCGCAGCTCGAGAAGATGCACGTCGTCCCGCAGGCGCGCCGGCCGGCGGTGCTGGTGTCGACCAAGCCGGTGACGGCCTCGGGCGCGACGTACACCGTCCAGCCGGGCGATTCGCTGTGGACCATCGCCGCGAAATTCTCGACGACCGTCGACAAGCTCAAGCGGTTGAACGGGCTCACCGGTCGGCGGGCGCGCTCGCTGCAGGTCGGGCAGACGATCGCGGTGCGCGAGAGCTGAGCGCACCCGCAGATTTGCGTTCTTTGTAGCCTGTTCGGGAGACCCACCCTGAAGGGTGGGTCTAGCAAAAATCAAGCCCCTTCGGGGCTTCGGTGGTTTCTCCTGAAAAAAGCCACGCGCTCCTCAGCCATTCCGCTTTGCCGCGCCCTCGAGCAGCCGCGCTTCGGAAATGATCGCGCGCTTGTGGGTTCCGCGCATGACTTCGCCGGCGGGATCTCGGGCAACGACCTCGAAGACATGTAATTTGCCCTCGGGGTTGCGGTACGTCGCTTCGGCTTCGACCCAGGCGCCGACGGGAGTCGCAGCCGTGTGCTTCACGTCGACGACGACGCCCACCGAAAGCTCGCCGGGTTTCTGCAGTTCCTTGAGGAGATGTCCCGCGGCCAGCTCGAGCAGCGCGATGCACTTCGTCGTCGCCAGGACGGCAGGAAAGCTGTCGCCGGTAATCGCGTTCAGCGCCGCCGCGGTGTCCTCGTGCCTGACGACGTACCGGAACTTCCAGGAATCGCCCGCCTTCATTGCTCGGCCAGCATCAGCTTGAGCTCGCGGATCCGGCGCGTCACGTCGTCGCGCGGAGTCGACCGGAAGCTCTCCGGCAAGAGCTCGCGGGAGGTGCACTCCGCGATCGCCACCAGCGTCTGCAGCTCGACCTCGAGCGGGTACGACGGCGGGACGAAGTCGGCGAACGTCTCGACCAGGTCCTGGCGCGTCACCTTCTCGCGCTTGTCGTTCACCGCGCGCAGCTTCGCGCGCACCAGCGCCGCCTCGATGTCCGCGCCCGACATCGTCGGCAGGTCTTTCGGCAACACCGAAGTGATGTCGCCGTCGAAATTGACGCGCGCCTTCTTCGCCATCGTCTTGATCAGCTCGATCCGCTCGTCGTGCGACTCGGGATAGAAGAGCGCGAGGTGCTCCTCGGCGCGGCCCTGCCGCTTCAGGTCGACCGGCAACAGGTCCGGCCGGCAGGTCAAGAGGAACCAGACGATCTTTCCGCGGTACTCGGTGTTGCCCATGAACGCCGCGATGCTGCTGAAGACGCGCGCGCTGGTGCCGGAATCGCCGGAGGCGTTCCGGTTGCCCAGGAACGCGTCGGCCTCGTCGATGATCACCGCCACCGGCCACATCGCCTTCAAGAGGTTGAAAATCTTCTCGAGATTTCCCTCGGTCACGCCTTGCCACTGGGAGCGGAAGTTGAGGAACTTCACGCAGGGGATGCCGATCTCGCCGGCGAAGCAGGTGGCGAGAAACGTCTTTCCCGTCCCGATCGGACCGGCGATCAAAAAGCCCATCGGCACCACGTCGCGCTTGCCGGTCGTAATCGCCTTCGCGGCCTGGCGCAGCAGCTGCTTCGCCTTGCCGTGCCCCGCGACCATGTCGATCGAGTGCGACGGCTCGATGAACTCGAGCAGCCCGTGGCACTCGGCCTGGATGATCTCCTTCTTCTTCTCTTTCAGCTTCTCGATCGTCAGCCGCGGCCCGGCGATGGCCTCGGTCAGCACCCGGTCGAGCGCGACTCGCGACATGCCGGCCGTCATCTGCGCGAGCGCTTCCGTCCCGACCTCCGAGATCTCGCTGCGTTTCTTTCCCGACGCGGCCACCTTCCACTCGACGTACTCGAGCCGCTCCTTCTCCGACGGCAGCGGCAGCTCGATGTTCGCGCAGTATGGATTCCGCCCGATCCGCGGATTGAGCTCGGCGAGGTTCTCGGCGATCAGGCAGACCGAGAAATCGGCGGTGAGGAACTGTGGGTCCTGCGCCCACTTCACCAAAGTCACCAGTGAATACCGGTCTTCGCCGGGCATGAACCCGAGGTCGCCGGCCGGCGCGACCGTCTCGGCGAAATCGATGATCACCGCGACGCTCTTGCCGTCGGCGATCCGCACCCGCGAGTACGACTCGATCAGCGGAAACGCGCGCGAGGGATCCTTGGGGAGCGCCTTGGCGTACTCGGTCCCGAAGAGCGTGTCGTACCCAGCGACCGCCGCCATGAAGTCCTTCTGCATCTCGGGGGTCGCCATCCGGATGCCCGACGAGCGGTCGTAGAAGAGGACGAGATCCCGGGTTCCAAAAAGCTCGTCGGACAAGAAAGTACGCAGCGAGGTGAACTTCGTTCCACCCTTGCCGTCCTCGGCCGGCTGCAGGTCGCGGACCGCGCCGTGGAGGATGAAGGTGGAGATCGTCTTCGTGTAGTAGCGCTCGGCGAGCATCTTCGCCCAGGGCGGAAATGCCGCGAGCGGGTCCTGCGCGAGCGAACGTGAACGCCTGGCTGACAAGTTGCCTCCCGGAAAGGGGGTCATTGTAACGTCTTCAAGCGCACCGCGAAGGCGCGGAGAGCGCGGAGATTTCTTGTAGAAACAAACCTCCGCGAACCTCTGCGTCCTCCGCGCCTCCGCGGTGTGCTTTTGCCCTTACCGGCGCGCGCGGCGCTTCGTCGGGGCTGGCTGTGACAGGTCGACGATCTCGCTGTGGGTCTCGCCGGCGCGGATCTCGATGCGCACTTCCTTGCTGCGACCGCTGCCGGCGAGCTTGAGCTGGTGCGGCCCGCTCTTGAGCGGCCAGGCGAGCAGTGGCGTGGTCTGCCCGATGTCGACCCCGTCGATCAGGACCTGCGCCGACGGGCGCGACCCGAGGTTCAAGAAGCCCAGCGTCGCCGGCGCCTCGTCCGGCAGGTCGGGCGGCGACGGCATCCCGGTCGTCTCCAGGTGGCTCCCCGGACACGCCCCCGGAGCAGGCTGCAGCGTCGCCGCGAGCTGCCGCGCTCCCGACCCGGGCGGCAGCGCGATCTGCCACGAGCGGTAGCATTTCTTCTCCACCGAAATCGCGTGATCGACCGCCGAATCCAGCGAGCCGAGATACGCCGGCGTCATCCCTTTCTTCTCGCCGTCCACGTACACCTGCGCGTTCGGCGGCGAGGAGAGCACGGTGATCGCGCTCGAGGTCGCCTTCAGGCGGATGGCGATCGACTTCTGGTCGCCCCGCTGGACGGTCACCGGGATCGACTGCTCGACATACCCTTCGCGACGCGCCGTCAGCGTGTGCTCGATGCCTGCCGTCAGCCGCGGCTCGGTCCACTGCGGGTCGGCCGAATCCTTCACCTGCGCGCCGTCGAGCAGCAGCTGCGCGTCGGGCGGGACGAGCGCGACCGTCAACGCGCCGGTGTTTCCCCCTTCGGCAGCCGGCCGTCCGCGCGGCCGGGGCGTGGAGAGCACCGCCCAGAGCGCGACCGAGAGCGCGACCAGCACGATCCCGATCTGGATCCGCCGCATCCACCGCGCCCGCCGCGTCAGCGTCGAGTTGGTGCTCTCTTCGGACGGCACCGGGTCCTCGCCGACCAGCGTCGGCTTGTTCACCTGCATGCGGCTGACGTGCGCCGGGGTCGGCCGCGCAGGCGCCGGTTTCAACAGCGTCTTCTCGCCATCGTTGGGGACACTCGTCGGGGACACTCGTGAATGAGTGTCCCGATCGGGTGTCCCCAAGCGCGGCGGACGCTGCGGGCGTTCGACGGGCGTTTTGGTCAGCTCCGGGCTCGCGGCGAAAGCCTCGGCTTTGGGCAACCCGGGCGGCGTCGGGGTGGTCTCCTCGTCCGGCGGCCGGAGATGCTCGCGCTGGGCGAACTCGCGCTCCGCCGCGGCGAGCTCGTTCATGCTCATCGGCCGCGTCGGGCTGTCGCCGGGCTGGATCAAATCCGGCGAGGAAGGCGGGCCCATCTTCGACCGGACGATGATCTCCGCCCGCGGCCCGGCCGGCCCCGGACCCGGACCGGTGATCGTCCGCTCCGGATCGATGTCGGCGGTGAGCGACGCCGGCAGGGGCGGCGGCGGCCCGCTCCGCCGCGCGGGCTTCTCCGAGACCGGACGCGGCGTCTCGTCGACGCGCGGCGCCGGCTTGCGGACCGGCGCGTCGATCCGCGGCGGCGGCCGGCGGATCGGCGTGTCGCCCTCGCGCCTCTCGTCATCCGGAAAGCTCCCCTTCATGAACGCCGCCACGTCCTCGCGCGTGACCGGGCTCGCATCGATCAGGAACCGGGTCAGCTCGGTGGCGAGGTCCGCCGCCTGCTGGTACCGATCCTCCGGCTCGCGCGCCAGCGCTTTCAAGATGATCCGCTCGAGCTTCGAGGGAATCGACGGATCGATCTGCGACGGCGGCGTCACCTTCGCCTGCTGCACTTTCTCCAGCACCGAGAAATCGGACGACCCGACGAACAGCCGCTCGCCGGTGCAGAGCTCGTACAAAACCACGCCGGCAGCGAAGATGTCGCTGCGCCCGTCGAGCGGCAGCCCGCGCACCTGCTCCGGGCTCATGTAGCCGAATTTTCCTTTGAGAATGCCCGCTTGCGTCTTGGTGATCTTGTTGGCGGCCTTGGCGATGCCGAAGTCGATCAGCTTCACCTCGCCCTCGTACGAGAGGATGATGTTCTGCGGGCTGACGTCGCGGTGGACGATGTGCAGCTCCCGCCCGCTCGCGTCGCGCTTGCGGTGCGCGTAGTCGAGACCCTCGCACACCCGGCTGACGACGTACGCCGCGAGCTGGAGCGGCATCCGCTCGCCGCGCCGCTTCATCCGCTCGAAGACCGCGCGCAGGTCCTTGCCCGGCACGTACTCCATCGCGATGTAGTACGTGTCGTCGATCTTGCCGAGGTCGAACGTCTGGGCGAGGTTGGCGTGCGACAATTGCGAAGTGATCTTCGCCTCGTCGACGAACATCTTGATGAACTCTTCGTCCTCGGCGACCGAGGGAAGAATCCGCTTGATCGCGACCAGCTTTTCGAACCCTTCGACGCCGACCGTCTTCGCCTTGTAGACCTCGGCCATCCCGCCGACGTTGATCCGTTCGAGCAGGAAGTATTTCCCGAAGGGTGTGAGTCGTTCGGCCACGCGGGCCGGACTTTATCACCGGGGGAGGCGCGCCAGAATCTGCTGGAATCGCGGCAGCTTGCGTAGCGGATCGAGATCGGGATCCGACTCCAGCCAGGCGCGATAGCCCTTGCCGGTGCCGACCGCCCGCTCGAGGAAGTCGAGCGCGCGATCGTACTCGCCGGCGAAGGTGTACCCGCAGGCCGCGTTGTAGAGCACCGCGTAGTCGGCTGGCCGCAGCGCGACGGCCTGATCGAGGCGCGCCTTGCCCTTCTCCTTCTCGCCGCTCTGAACCAGGTTGCTGCCGGACATGTACAGCGCCCGCACGTCGTCGGGCGTGTTCCGCAGCACGCGCTCCGAGGCCTCCAGCGACCGCCGCCGCGCGTCGTCCGCTTTGTCTGGCTGGCCGATGCGCGCGTACGGCATCGAGAGCAACGTCAGCGAGTCGTAGTCGTCGGGATTGATCCGGGCAGCTTCCTCGTACATCCGCGCCGAGTCGGCGTAGCGCTTCTGGGCGAAGAGAAAGCGGGCGTAGTAGTACCGCGCGTCGCGCGATCCGGGGCCGAGCTCGATCGCGCGGCGGAAGCTCTGGTCGGCCTCGTCGACGCGGCCGAGCGCGGCCAGCACGTTGCCGCGCGCGACGTGCGCCTCGGCCAGCGAACCGTCGAGCCGCAGCGCCTCCTCGGTCTCCGCCAGCGACTCCGCCCGCATCGCCGCCGCTTCCGCGGACGGCAGGAGCTGCCACTGGACGAGGTTGGCGCCCACGTCGGCGAGTCCCGCGTGGGCCTCCGCGAACTTCGGGTCGAGCGCGATCGCCCGCTTGAACATCTGGCGCGCCAGCTCGCCGTTCTCGAGGCCGAGCGCGCGAAAATACTGCCGTCCCCGCAGGTACATTTCGTACGCCTGCGCATTCTGCGTCCCGGCCGGCGATTGCCGGTTCATCCGCAGCTGCAGCGCCGAGACGACCGCGCGGGCGATTCCGTCCTGGATCGAGAACGCGTCGGAGACGCCGCCGTCGAACTTGTCAGACCAGAGCTCGTAGCCGTCGGCAGAGACGAGGCGCGCGCTGACCCGCAAATGCTCGCCGACCTTGCGCACGCTGCCTTCGAGCAGCGTCGAGACGCCGAGGGCGCGGGCCATCTCGCGAACGTCCGCCGTCTTGCCCTTGAACTGAAACGACGAGCTGCGCGCCGCGACCCTGAGGCCGGAGACGGTGCACAGGGCATCCAGGATCTCCTCGGCGATGCCGTCGCACATCCAGTCCTGGTCCTTCGCCGCGCTCAGGTCCGAAAACGGCAACACCGCGATACTCGGAGCTTTTTCCGCCACTACCGGGGCGCGATGGGTGCGCCAGAAGTACCAGCCGACGCCGGGCGCGCCGAGCACCACGCCGGCGACGACCAGCCCGGCGAGGAATCGGCCGCGCGGAGCTCCGGCCTTTTCGATCCGGCCGCCTTTCACGTCGAACGCCCAGGCGAGGACGAGCGCGACGGGAAAGCCGAGGCCGAGGCCGACGACCGTGACCGAGAGGACCCACTCGGGCAGCGCGAGTCCGTGCATGACCGGCTCGATCACCTGCAGGATCGCGAACGCGACGATGCCGTAGCCGAGCAGCGTGCGAAACACGCGCCGGCGCTTCATCTCCTCCAGCCAGGAAACGGACTCCGCCACGGCGCCATTCTAACTTTCGGTGAGCGCTTTTGCCGGATCGAGGCGGGCGGCGGCCCGCGCGGGCAGGAAAGCGCCGAGCAGGGCGGCGGCGAGCGCGACCGCGACTCCGACGGCGATGTGGGTCACCCGGAAGTGGAAGAACGACTCCGGCTTGAAGGGGAAGTCGGGCAGCCCGGTGCGCGCGAGCCGATCGAGGAGCACCGCGGCGATCCGCGCCAGCACGACTCCGACGACGCCGCCGGCGAGGCCGGTCACCGCCGCTTCGGCGAGCACGATCGCCGCCACGTCGCCGCGGGTCGCGCCGACCGCGCGCAGCACGCCGATCTCGCGGGTCCGCTCGCGCACGCTGGCGTAGAAGGCCTGCATCGTGTTGATCGCCGCGAGCCCGGTGATCAGCGCGGCCAGAAGCGACAGCGCGAGCGTGACCAGCTCGACGGCAGCCCCGATCTGCAGCGCGCGGCTGCGCTCGGTCTCGTCGATCTCGAGCCCCATCCGCTTCACCGCCGCCGCGATGTTCGAGACGTCGTCGGCGCTCTGGGCGCGCAGGAGCACACTCGAATACGTTTCGGCATCCGCCCCGAATCGGGCGTTGATCCGGCGGACGGCCGCGAGCGGCAGCGACACGCCGGCGAGCGTCGCGCGATCGGAAAAGCCGACCAGGAGCAGTGAGCCTTCGGTCGCATTCGGCAGGGTCTTCCCCGCCACGTAGCTGCGGCCGAGCTCGACCGGGATCTGGAAGCCGATCAGCATCGTGTCGGTCAAGGTGGGCAGGCCCCGTTGCGGCGCGAACACCTTGTTGTAGAGCTCGAGCAGGCGGCGGTTGACGACCACCGGGACCGGCTTGCCCTCGCCCGCGTCCTCGAACGGCGCGTGCGCGTCGGTCCCGACCAGCTCGGGCATCAGGCCGACGCCGACGATCTCGAGTCCCATGTGGATCTCGCGGCCGAAGAAGAGCCCGTTGTAGCGGGTGACCGCCGGGATCCGCAGCTGCATCTTCGGATACGCCGCGGAGACGCCGCGGATCTTGCGCAGCTTTTCGACGATGGTTTCGTCGAGCTTCTGCTCGCCGAGGATGTTGCCGATGGCGAGCGAGGGCACCACCACCTCGACCTCGCGGGTCGAGACCGGAAAGACGTCGTTGACCACCCGCTTGAGGCCGGCGCCGAGGGCGAGGAAGAAGACCAGGCAGCCGATCCCGAGCGCGACTCCGCCGGCGCTGACCGCGAGCGCGGGCAGCTCGCGGACGACGTTGCCGCGCGCGAGGCGCACGAGCTTGCCGGTCCTCACAGCGTCTCCATCGAGTGCTGCGCGTCCTCGGGGCCGAGCCGCCCCTCGCGCAGGATGAGCACACGCGTGGCGGCGTGCGAGACGCGCGCCTCGTGGGTGACGATCAGGAGCGTCATCCCGTCGGCGTGAAGCTCCTTGAACAGGGCGATCACGCCCTCTCCGGTGCGTGCGTCGAGGTTGCCGGTCGGCTCGTCGGCGAGCAGCAGCGGCGGACGGGCGACCAGGGCCCGGGCGATCGCGACCCGCTGCCGCTCGCCGCCCGAAAGCGCCGCGGGCTTCGCCTTCGCCTTGTCGGCGAGTCCGACGCGATCGAGCGCTTCCATCGCGCGCCGCTCGGCATCGGGCACCCCGCTGCCGAAATAGTCCGGCAAGAGGACGTTCTCCAGCGCGGTCAAAGCGGGCAACAGGTTGAAGCTCTGGAAGATGAAGCCGATCTGCGTGTGCCGCAGCGCCGCGAGCTCGGCGTCGCTCAGCGCCCTCAAGTCGCAGCCGAGCACTTGCGCCTCGCCCTCGAACTCGCGGTCGAGGCCGCCGAGCAGGTGGAGCAGCGTCGACTTGCCGCTGCCGCTCTGGCCCTCGACGGCCATGAACTCGCCGCGCTTGACCTCGAGGTCGACGCCGCTGAGCAATTCCTGAGGCGCCAGTCCCGGCTCGCGCGGCGGGTAGCGCTTCTTGACCCCGCGCAGGAGGATCGCGTTCACGGCCCGGCGATCTCCACGTCCAGCGAGGCGCCGAAGAAATCCGGCTGCGCCTGGGCGTCGAGCGTCACGCGCAGCGGCGTCAGCGGATCGATCACCTGCGCCACGACCGATCGGGTGACGTACGACTGCGGCCCGGTGCCGTAGGTCGCCTCGGGCAGCGCGTGGACGGCGGCCGCCAGCTTGCCGAAATCCGCGCGCAGGGCGAGGCCTTGATCCTCGTAGAGAGCCGCCGCCTCCGGATTCGCGGCCTTCGGCGTCTTGTGCAAATCGCCGACCTCGCCGCCGAAGACGTACGCCAGGCCGCCGCGCACCCCGAATCGCGGCCCCTTTCCCGCCGGATAGAAGGTCGCGAATTCATTGCCTTTTCGCTCTGCGCGCGCGCCGATCCGCGGAAGCGACCTGGCGATCTGCTCCATGCTCGCGAGCACTTTCTTTTCGTCGGCGACCTCGGCGAGCGCGACCAGTTGGATGGTGTCGAACGGGCTCTTGCGGCGCCAGTCGAGGCCGTAGTCGAGCGCCTGGGCGAGGCGCGCGTTTTGGGCCAGCGCGATCGAGATCGCGAACCCCGGCTTCACGCCGTCGAACGCGTCCTTCGGGATCAGGCCGCGGATCCGATCGTCCGGGATCAGCTCGATCAGCTTCTGCGGCGCGATCCCGAGCCGCATCCGCAGCGGCGCGTCGCCCGGCAACAGCTCGACCAGCGACGCGCCTCCTCCGGGCAAGACGTGCTGGCCGCGGACGGCGTCGGCAAACAGCCTGACCGCGAGCCCCTGCGGCGCGCCCTGGAGCGAGAGCGCGACGTCGCCGGGGAGCTTCCGCGGCGTATAGCGCCTGGGGAGATCGCTGCCAGCCGGGGCCCAGACGATCACATCCTGCGCCCCGAGCTTTTCTCTCGCATGGGCCAAACCGCTGGATTTCGTCAGGTTTTCCGCCGGCGGCTGGAGTCTCGCCATCGGCGAGGCGCCGCGGGCCATCATCCCGTACCCTTTGACGACCTTCCACGCGATGGTCGACCCTGCGCGCTCGAACGTCTGCGGCTGCGCGCCCGGGGACGCGCCGAACCGTTCGACCATCAGCCGTTGCACGGTCTGCGCGAAGACGTCCGGTTTGGTCAACGGCAGCGCGACCACCCACTCCGGCCGCGGCCTCGCCTCGAACAGGGCGACCGCCGCGCCCCGGTCGGGATCGAGACCGGCGCTCAAGAGGCCCTCGCGCGTGAGCGGGTCGAATCCGAGCTGCGCGGCGAGCTGCGCCCTCATCTGGGTCAGCTGCTCGCCTCCCGGCAGCCTCGCGACGCGATCGACGAGGGCCGCCGCGTGCTGCGCGAGCGCGCCGAGGGGTGCGGTGACGATCGCGCCCGAGGGATTCGCCGGCAACAGCTCTTCCGCCGATGCCGCGCTCTGCGGCCCTCCGCAGCGCGAGCACGAGGCGGAAAAGACGAGCACGACCGCGAAGGCGCGCTTCATCGCCCCCGGCGCGACCGCACCATCCGCTGAAACCGCGGGTTCTTGCTGATCGAAACCAGATAGAGCCCTTCGAGGGCCGCAACCCCGAGCAGGAGCGGCCCCGTAAACGGCAACATCGCCGCTCCGACCACACCGATCCCGAGCCCGACCAGGTTCTGGGGCATCAGGAACGCATCCTTGACATACGAATCAGCCATTTGTTTTTGCCGGTAATTGGCTACTGCACTCCCACCTTCTTCCCGAGCGTCTTGTCGCCGCCCTCGGATGTGGTGGCCGGCGACTCCATCCCCATCTCCTGCTTGAACTGCTTGAGCAATTCCTGCGCGCGGATCTTCTCGGCGTCTTCCTCGATCTTCATGCCCTGGGTGTCGACGTTCGACATCGCCATGTCCATCCGGGCTTCGTTGACCGCGGTCTGCTCCTGGATCTTCTGCAGCATCTCGTCGTGGGTCGCGTCGATGCCGGCCACCTGGAAGCTCTCCATCGCGTCGGCGACCTTGCTCTGCCACTTGGCGCGGCGCGCGTCGCGCAGCGCCTGCATCGCCTCGCCGCTCTTGCGGTCCTTCTCCTTCATGAAGGCCTGCTTGACCTGCATCGCCTTGTCGAACGCCTGCCGCGCGGTCAGCAGCTGCTGCTCGTTGCGCATCAGCGCCGACTTGGTCGTCTGCAGCTGCGTCGCGTAAGTGGTCGCGATGTCGTCCCGGTTCGCCTGGATGGCCGCCTTCACCTTGGAGGTCAGCTCGGTGACGTCGTTTTTGTACTTCTGGTTTTCCTTCTCGAGCAGCGTGACGTTCGCCTTCACCATCGCGATCGACTCGTTCATCTTCGGGACCTGGTCGTTCAGGTCGCGGATGTTCTGCTCGAGGATGAGCTCAGGGTCCTCGGCAGCGGAGATCATCCAGCCGAACATCGAACGGAATACGCGCTTCATTCGCTGCCACATGAGAGAGCCTCCAGGAAGTCGGGCTGTCAAAGCATAGCTTGGGTATGCTGGCAACATGATGTACGGCTGCGCCGAGCCGGGCTCGGTTTTCCCCGACTGGGGGCCGCAGCCGCTGGAGGTCGAGATCGGTCCCGGGCGGGGCGGATTCGCTCTCGATTACGCGGCGTTGCATCCATCGCGGCGGCTGCTCGTGATCGAGTCGCGAAAAGCCGACTGCGAGCTGATCCGCTCGCGGGCGGCGCGGCGGGGGCTCGCCAACCTGGAGGTCTTCCAGGGGGACGCCAAGCTATTGTTACCACGCTTCTTTTTGGACCGATCGCTGGCGGGAGCGCACATCCAGTTCCCCGATCCGTGGTGGAAGACGCGGCACCACAAGCGGCGGATGGTCGATGTCGAGCTGGCACGCTTGCTCCGGCGCCTGTTGAAACCGGGCGGGGTGATCGACTTCCGCACCGACGTTCCCGCCTACTTTCGCGAGGCGCTCCAGACCTGGCTCGAGGCCGGTTTCAGGGAGCTTCCGGAGGCGGCGCCGGACGTGCTTTCCACCCGCGAGCGGCGGTATGCGATCACCGGCCAACCCGTCTTCCGCGCCCGATTCGAAAATCCGGCAACCGACATCGTGACGCTGCCCGGCTCGCGGACCGGCCGCGACTGGCGCGACATTCGGCGCAAATGATCCTCCTTCTCCTCGCCGCGACGCTGCACGTTCCGTTTCCGCAGGCGCTGCGGGTCGCGGTCTCGGGGCAACAGGTCTTCGCCGCGTCGGCGAGCGGGCAGGGCGCGGTGATCCGGGACGGGAAGATCGTCCAGACGTTCGAGGCCGGCGACAACCCGTCGAGCATCGCGGTGATGGGCGGCGACGTCGTCATCGCGCATCACGAGCGCAAGTACATCACCATTCATCGCGCTCCCTCGTTTGCGCCGCGCCAGATCCCCGTCGACGTGACGCCGCACACGCATTTCGCGGCCGCAGGGGACGTCGACGGGGACGGCAAGCCCGACATCGTCGTCAACGATATGGGCGGAAAACGGGTGGTCGTCCTGTGGGGTCCGGATTTCACGCAGACGACGGCAGCGCTGACCGGCTCGAAAGGGCACGCGTACGAGAACGTGGCCATCGTCGGCCGGCGTCTCTACGTCCCGTGCTGGCCGCAGTCGCAGGTCGCCGTGCTTCACGCACATGGGCGCGAAATCACACAGGAAAAACTGATCGAGCTGCCGAACCCGGCCTTCTTCGTCGCCGGCGACGTCGCGGTCGTGACGTATTCGGGCTCGAGCAGCGACACCTCGCGAGACGGCCTCGTCATGCTCGGCAGCGGCAAGGTCCTCGACGCCGGGCGCTCGCCGGTCCGGGTCGTCGCGCTGAACGGCGTCGTCGCGACCGCCGCGCTGGGTGGCACGGTGAAATACGGCGACCGGACGCTGGACGTGCCGCACGCCGAGGACATCGCGCTCGGCGATCTCGACGGCGACGGCAAGCCCGATCTGGCGATCGCCGCCGGCGACGAGATCATCCTCGTCACGACGCGCTAGAGTGCGCCGCCATGATCCTCGCGCTCCTGCTCGCGGCCGATGCGGCGTTGCAACCGTTCATCAAGATCGAGGCGCCCGCGTTGGCGTTGACCCACGTTCGGGTGATCGATGGAACCGGCGCTCCGCCGCGCGAGGACCAGACCCTCTACGTCCAGGGCGGCAAGATCGTGTCGCCGGCGCCGGCCGGTGCGCAAGTACTCGATCTTACAGGCAGAACCGTCTTTCCCGGGCTGGTCGGGATGCACGACCATCTCTTCTATCCCGCGGGCGGCGGAGTCTTTCACGAGATGGCCACGAGCTTTCCCCGCCTCTATCTCGCGGCCGGCGTGACCACGATCCGCACCACCGGAAGCATCGAGCCATACACCGACATCGAGATCAAGCGCGACGTCGATCGCGGCATCGTTCCGGGTCCCAAGATCTGGATCACCGGCCCGTACCTCGAGGGCGACATCCCGTGGACCGAGCAGATGCACCGGCTGCGCGGCCCGGCCGACTTCCGCAAGACGGTCGACTACTGGGTCGATCAGGGTGCGACCTCGTTCAAGCTCTACAACTTCGTCACCCGCGACGAGCTGGCCGCCGCGGTCGACGAAGCCCACAAGCGGCACGTCAAGATCACCGGCCACCTCTGCTCGGTCGGCTTCACCGAGGCGGCCGAGCGCGGCATCGACGACCTCGAACACGGCATCTGGGTCGACACCGAGTTCTACTCGAAGAAGAAGCCCGACGAATGCGCGGCGCGCGAGGCGAGCATGGAGCTGACCGAGATGAGCCCGTCGGACCCGCGACTCGCGACGCTGGTCCAGGAGCTGATCAAGCGGCACGTCGCGGTGACCTCGACGCTGCCGGTGTTCGATGCGTTCGCGGAGGCCGGGTTCCGGCGCGCGCTGACGCCGGCGGTGATGGAGGCGCTCTCGGTCGAGACCCGGGCCCGGCTGCTGGCGAACCATCTCGGCGGGCGGCCGTCGGAGATGGCGGCGAAGATGAACAAGCTGGAGATGGCGTTCGAGCGCGCCTTCGTGCAGGCGGGAGGGACGCTGCTCGCGGGCTGCGATCCGACCGGCAACGGCGCGGTCCTGGCCGGCTACGGCGATCAGCGAGAGGTGGAACTGCTCGTCGATGCAGGGTTTTCTCCGCTGGAGGCGCTGCGGATCGCCTCCTGGAACGGCGCGGTCTTCCTCGGTCAGCAGGACCACGTCGGCAGCATCGCGCCTGGAAAGGCGGCGGATCTGGTGGTGGTCAAAGGTGATCCCTCGAAGGAGATCGCCGACATCGAGAAGGTCGAGATCGTCTTCAAGGACGGGGTCGGGTACGACCCGCAGAAGCTCGCCGACTCGGTCCGGGGTCTGGTGGGCATCCGATGAAAAGACAAGAGCAACTACTCACCACGGAGGCACGGAGGACACAGAGAGATGCTTTTGGTTTTCCAAACCCAACCTCCGTGCTCTCCGTGCCTCCGTGGTGTGCTTTGTTTGTTC
>JAIVGS010000165.1 GCA_020201435.1 Myxococcales bacterium | reverse complement strand
CAGGCGGGCGCAGGCGTCCTCGATCCTGCGCAGCACATCGCGCAGATCCTGCGAGGGCAGCGGACGCCACTCGACGGTCAGGGTGCAGAGGCCGGGGATGATGTTCTTCGCTTTCCCGCCCTGGATCAGGCCGACGTTCAATGTGGTGTACGCCGGCGAGAACCGATCGTCGCGTTCGCGCTGCAACTCACCGGAAAGACGTTCGATTTCGGCGAGCAGCCGGGCGGCGGCGAGGATCGCGGAGGCACCGGTCTCGGGAAACGCGCTGTGCCCTTCCGCTCCGTGCACCGCCACCTCGGCGAGGCAGTACCCCTTGTGGCCCAGGACCGGGATCAGCCGGGTCGGCTCGCCGACGATCGCGTAGCGGGGCTTCAACGCGCCCTCGTCGACGAGCCGGCGCGCGCCGAGGCAGCCGACCTCCTCGTCGGCGGTGAAGACGAGCTGCAGCGGCGATGCCGTCGTCCGCGACGCGGCTTCGAGCGCTGCGGCGAGGAACGCCTTGGTGTCCGCCGCGCCGCGCGCGAACAACTTTCCTTCGCGCTCCTCGGCCTTCAAAGCCGAATGCCACGCAGGATCGAACGGCACGCAGTCGGTATGACCGACCAGCGCCAGACCGCCGCGCTCTCCGCCGCGCGAGGCGACCAGGTTCGCCTTCGGCACGCCCGCCGCGTCGGTCCACGAGAGCCGCCGCGTGGAAAACCCGAGCGACCGCGCGCGGCGTTCCAATGCTTCGATCATCGGCAGGTTGCTGCGCGCGCTCGTCGAATCGATCGCCACCAGCTCGCGCAAAACCTCGAGCGCGTTCATGACCACAGCCTCCGCATCGCCTCGCGAAACGTCGGAAGCGCGCCGGCGAAATCGAGCGCAAGACGTTCGCCGCCCACGTATGTATCGAGAATCGCGGTCCTTTCCAGACAGAACGTGACGTTGGCCATCAGGTCTTCCGCGCGAACGCCGGCGATCGACGGGTCATCGAGGTCGACGACGATGAAGTCGGCCGGCTCGCCCGGCCGCAGCGCGCCGCCCGGCAGTCCGAGGGAGCGCATGCCGCCCTCGGACGCGATGCCGTAGAGCTTCGCGCCGAGACCACCGACGCCGGCGTGCTCGGGATCGAGCACCGCGCGCTGCAGCTCGACGAGCCGGAGGCCGTACTCGAGCTGCCGCGCGTCCTCGAGCGGGTCGAGCTGCACTTCCGAGTCGCTGCCGACACACAGCCGCGCCCCCGCGGTGAGCAGCTTGTCGGCGCGGACCACGCCGTCGCCGAGGTTGCGCTCGGTCGTCGGACACGCGCACACCGTCGCCCGCGCCCGGCCGATCGCGGCGATGTCGTCGCGGTCGAGGTGGACGCCGTGCACGCAGGTCGTCCGATCGGTGAGCGCGCCGAGCCGTTCGAGCAACAGCGGCGGCGTGGTCCCGTGCTCGGCGCGGCACTGCTCGACCTCCTTGGGCTGCTCCGAGACGTGAAGGTGCAGCACCCATCCGCGGCGGGCCGCTTCATTCGAGATGTCGCGGATCCATTCCGCCGGGCAGGCGCGCACGCTGTGCGGCGCCGCGCCGACCGGGACGTGCTTCGAGAGCGCATCGAGGTTCCGAAGGTACTCGTCGACCGACCCCTCGACGAATCGCTTCAACCCGCCGCGCGCGTACGCGACCCGGAGCAGGACGATCCGCAGCCCGACTTCGCTCGCGGCGCGCGCGACCGCGAGATCGAGCTCGTTCGGATCGGCATACGGCCGCCCTTCGCGATCGCGATGCAGATAGTGGAATTCGCCCACCGCCGTGACGCCCGCCCGCGCCATCTCGAGAAAGCAGAACTTCGAGACCGCGAAGAGATCCTCGGGCGAGAGCCGCTCCGCGGCCGCGTACATCGCCTCCCGCCAGGTCCAGAAGTCGTCACCAATGCTGCGCCCTGCGGGCTCCGCCCGGCCACCGGGGGACCCGGCGGCCTCCAGCGGATGCGCGCGATGCTCGGTCCGGCCGCGGATCGCGCGCTGGAACGCGTGGCTGTGCGCGGAGACGAGCCCGGGGAGCACGGCGCGCCCGCGGAGCGGGACCGGCCCGCCCGAAGGCGATCCGACCGAATCGACCACACCATCGCGGACGTTCAGCGCGACGCCCGAGAGCACGCGGCCGCCGCTGAAGAGCAGGTCGGGCTGGAAAGACGGCATCGGACCCGCGTGTAGCCTCAACGGCGCAAAAAAGCCACATGTCGCATACACCCGCCTTCCCGCGTGGAGGTAGAGTAAAGGTGATGAAACGGATTGCAGGGTGTGCGTTCGCCGCGCTGCTCCTGGCCCAGGGCGCAACCGCGCAGGAGCCCGATCTCGCGCCGCTCGTCCCGCCCAAGGCGCCGTGGCTCAAGAAGAACCAGAAGAAGAAAAAATCGGCGGTGAAGAAGAAGCCGTCCGCGCCCCAGGCCACCGACACGAAGCCGGGCGCGCCGTACGTCGCGTCGCCGCCGCCCGTGACGCCGCCGCTCGAGCTCCCGCCGCTCGAGCCGCTCAAGCCGGCCGAGCCCGCCAGGCCGCCGGTCGAGGCCGCGAAGCCGCCTCCCGCGCAGCCGCCCCCCGAGGCGGCGCTGCCGCTGCCGCCGCTGGTCCCTCTCGCTCCGGCGATCCAGGTCAGCGCGCTCGGAGTAATCGTGCAGGGCGACACCGCCGCCGGGGCGGTGACCGACGGGTTGCGGAACGTCGTGAAGATCGCGCCGCTCACCCGCCCGGCGCCGACGCTCGCGCCGCCGGCGCAGCCGTGCGCGGACGACGCGTGCCTCGCCTCGCTCGGCGCCGCCGGGAACGCCGACGAGCTGCTCGCCGCCACGTACGAGAAAGGGACGCTGCGCGTGAAGCTGGTCGACGTCAAAGCGAAGAAGACCATCGCCGAAGCCGAGGAGAATTCGGTCGCGCCGGAAATCGCGAAAGCGTGGGCCGAACGGCTCGGCTGCAAGCTGCTGGTTCCGGCGGGCTGCCCCGCGTCGTACGGAAAGATCGAGCCGCCCGCGCCTGTCGCGGTGCCGGCCGCCGCCGTCGCCGCCGCCCCGCCCGCTCCGCCGCCGTCTCGCCGCAGCTGGAAAAAGCCGACTGCTTTCGCGGTACTGGGGGTCGGGGCCGCGGTGGCGGCGACGGGGCTCTACTTCGGCGCCAAGAGCCACTCCGACCTGAACTCGGCCGAGTCGGCGTTCCAGTCCAACGGCGGCGCCTACCGCACCGGCGACTTGAGCACGCTCAACTCCGGCAACAGCGCCGCCAGAACCGCGAACGTCCTCTTCGGCGTCGCCGGCGGCCTGCTCGCGGCGAGCGCCCTCATCGCCTTCGCCTTCTGACCATGCGCACCTCTTTCCTCTTCGGACTCGCCCTCTCGCTGGTCGCCTGCCGCACGTCGAATCTGGGCACCTGCGCGAAGGACAGCGACTGCACGACCGGCATCTGCGACTTGAACCAGCACGTCTGCGTCCTGCAGGGACAGAGCTGCTCGCCCCCCTGCGACAGCTCGCACGTCTGCGACCAGGCGACGCTGACCTGCCAGCCGATCGGCTCGCCCCCGGTGATCACCGGCATCACGTTCACGCCGCCGGGCGTCACCGACGCCTCGGGAAACAGGTTCATCGGGCCCGGCTCGGGTCCGGTCTCCGTCGAGGCGACGATCACCGCCGCCGCCGGCGTCGCGGCGTCGAGCGTGTGCCTGCGCGTCTCGGGCGAGACCGGGGCCTGCGCGCATCCCGGGACGGCCGGTGCGTCGAACACGTATACGTTCAACCTCCCGCGTCCGGCGCCGCCGCAGGACGGGAGCACGTCGCTCAATTTCACCCTCGAGGCCGACGACACTCTCGCTGCCTCTCTGACCGGCTCGGCGCAAGCCCAGCACGAGACGCGGCTGGCGCAGTCGATCTTCTTCGACTACCAGGGGCCGTCGATCTCCGTCACTTCCGATTCGACCCCCTACGCCCGTACGGCGGTGCCGATCCCGGTGACCGCGCTGATCGCCGATCCGGCCGGCGTCCCCGACGGGGGCGTCTTCCTCAACGGCACGATCGCGCCCGCCACCCGCGACGGCGGCCTCTTCACGTTCAATCTCGATCCCCGCGGCGCGGACGCGGGTGTGGAAGGCGCCTACACGTTCCAGGTTTCGGCGGTCGACGACCTCGCCAACCCGTCCGACGCCGGAGCCTTCCGACTGGTCGACGACGCTCCGCCCGATGCCTCGGTCGGCGTCTTCAAGGGGACGGATCCGGGGACGACCGGCGTCACGTACCC
>JAIVGS010000056.1 GCA_020201435.1 Myxococcales bacterium | reverse complement strand
GAGCAGCGTGACCCTCTCGGGCTGCGACACGCACGCCGGCGTGCGCCTGACGCTGCACCGCCGGCCCGATGCGGGGATGTTGGTGTCGATCGCCAGCACGCATCCGTTCCGCTACGGCAGCGAGACGGTCACCCGGCAAGGCCGCCATCCGCAGCTGGGGAAGATCTTCGAGCGCGTGGCCGACCTGGGCGACCGCGCCGACGTTACCGCGCGGCCCGACGGCGCGTTTGAAGTTGCGCTCACGCCGACCGTCGAAAACCAGGTCTTCTGGTTCTTCACCCTGCGCAGGCGGGACTACTGACGTGCGGACCATCGTCGCGCTGCTGATCGCCGCCGCCGGCGTCGCCGGATCGAGCGCCGCGTACGTGCGCTCGAGCGGGCGGGTGCGCCCGGCCTCGCCGTGGTCGCTCGCCGAACGTCTCGGCGCCCTGCGGATCGACCGCACGTTGCCGGCGGTGGTGCACAAACAGGCGACCTTTTCGCTCCGCGGCGAGCACGCGGTGCTGAGGGTCCGCGAGGCCACCGGGCCGGTGCTGCTGCGGTGCCCGCGGCTCGGCGTCGACGTCGCCGGCGCGTACTACGCGTATTCGGTCTCGGGGACGCCGTCGGGTTGCGAGACGCAGGCGGTCGACGAAGTCGGCGACCTGCGCATCTACGAAGTCAGCGGCCGCGTCGCGCCGCTATGTCCCGGACAGTACGCGACCCTGACCGAGCAGCAGCTTCACGACGCCCTCTTCCTGCCCGCGCTGCAGCTTTCGCGAGATGCGCCGGCGGCGGTCCTGCAGCCGGGCAAGCTCGCCGCTTGCGCTCCGGGCGAGATCAACTGCGCGCTGGCGAAATCCGCGTCGGCGCTGATCTACTGCGGCGAAGTGCGGACCTGCGCGCAGGGCGCGTGCTTCCAGGGCGAGAGCAACGACATCCAGCCCGACGACGTCGCGACCAGCCTCTACTACTACCAGGCGCTTTCGCAGGCCCGGACGCCGTCGTCGGTGGCGCCGGCCGCTTGCGGCGCGGTGCCGATGAGCATTCATCTGAGCACGTTGATCAGCGAGGCGATCACCGCTGCGACGGTCGCCCGCTTCGCCGACGCCCAGCCGTGGAGCGCCTCGAACATCGCCGGCGCGGGCAACGCCGAGACCGCCGCCGATCTGCGCGGGTTCTTCGCGCGGCATCCGCGGGGCCTGTGCCTGCTGGTCCGCGGCATCGACGTCGACCGCTCGCGCGACGCGGAGATGGTCGCGCAGAGCCTTTCGTTTCCCGTCTTCGCTCCCGCCGACCCGCGAGCGCCCTCTCGCGCCACGCCGCTGCTGCGCTCGCTGCAAAGGGCCTCGTTCGACGACGAGGGCATGGCCGCGCTCTTCGCCCGCTGCGACCTGCCGACCGACCGCGCCTGCCATCTCAAGCGCGATCGGATCGCGGCGCAGCTGCGGATGTCGCTCGGCAAGCTGCAGCCCGGCCTCGGCAACCTCGCCGCCGACGAGATGCCGTACCACATCGGCGCGTCGGGGCCGTTCCACCTCGCCGATGCCGATCTCCTCCACGTCACCCTCGAGAGCTCGGGCGAGGTGCCGAAGGCGAACGGGTCGCGGTCGAAGCTGATGATCCGCTACCAGCCGCTGTGGCCGGAGTCGGTCGCCGAGCGGCGGCTGCAGTGCCAGCAGCAGCCGGGGATCTGCCTGTTCCGCTCGCTGTGGAGCACCGGCGCGAGCGCTGCCGACATGCCCGGCGAGGACGGATTCGAATCGCTGGTCGCGCTCTTCGCGCGGCGCGACGCGAACACGCGCTGCGTGCGGCGGCTGTTCAACGCGCTCTCGTCGGCGGGCGACGATCGTTGGCTCGAGCTGCAGCGCGATCTGCGCGAGCCGGTCGGCGCCGGCGAGAATCGCGCGCCGTGCGACCCGCGCGGCAGCGGTCCGTCGGGGCTGGTGCCGCGCAGCGACGGCGCGCAGGGATGTCCCGAAAAACCCTCCGCGCCGTTCGGCGAGGTCGACGCCGAGGGCTGCCGCCCGGTGAGCCTCGTCTACGTGCAGGAAGAGCCGTGGGCCGCGGCAGCCGCGCGGATCGCCTCGATCGCCGCGGCGAAGCAGGTTGCGGTCTCGGTCTCCGGCGTGAAAGCGAGCGAAGTCCACCGCGGCGCGCTCGGGAGCTGGGACGTGCTGCTCACCGTCGCGAGCAATTATTACAATCGCAAGTATCCGACGCTGGTGCCTCTGCTCCACCCGGCGGGAAACCAGAACCTGAGCGGCGGGCAGGCGGTGAGCGAAGCGCGCGGCAAGGCGCTGCTCACCACCTACGAGTCGTCGATCGTCTTTCCTCCGCCGGCGTGGCTCGGCGTCGCCGCGAATCCGCTGCCGCGCGCGGAGAGCCTCAAGCTGCTCGAGGAGGACGTCGCCACCGCCGGACCGGCGCCGATCTTCCCGCTCGCGTTCCTGCGGCCCGGCACGCTGACGATTCCCGAGTCGCAGGGCGAGGCGGCGCAGAGCCCGTGGTACTTCGCGCAGGTCCTGCAGCAGTGGGAGCAGCAATGATCGCGATCTTCGCGGCCGCCTGGTTCTCCGCGGTGCAGTACACGCCGCGCCCCGTGAGCTTGCGCGGGTGCGCCGAGTGCAAGGGCGAGCCGGACGACGTCTGCGAAGTGCGCGCGGGCGCGCAGGCGCAGCCGATCGACGAGTACCCGCGTCCGGCAGGCGGACGGATCAAGCTGCTGCGGCCTTCCGCGGAGACGGCGTGCGCGGTGCCGGCGCAGAAGATCACCGGATCGCGCGGCGCGCTCGAGCTCGCGGCGGTGCGGATGGCGTCCGGGCCTCCCTCGGCTGCGCTGCTCGAGGCCGTTCACTTGAAGCCGCCGATCCGCGGGTGGCCGCAACGCAAGAGCGCGCCGGCGATCGCCGCGACTCCCGATCGATCTTCGCTGCGCCTCTCGGTCCTCTGCTGGCCCTCCGATCGCGGCTGGCCGAATGGCGCGCTCGGCGCGGCGAATTCGTGCGAATGGTGGCTGCTCGCCGTCGACGCGAGCGGCCAACCCGATCTCGCCGGGGCTTCGTTCGCGCTGACCGAGCCTCCCTTCGCAGCCGGCTCGAAATGGCCCACCGCTTTCGACCGGAACGCGCCGCTTGCCGAATCGCTCTTCGTGGGGACACCTTCTCCGACCGTCAGCCCTCCGGCGAAAGTCGTGGAGAGTGGCCGCGTCCACTGCCGAGACGGCGCGCGCGAACGGACCGCGACGCTCGACCGCTTCGATCAATGGGATCAGCAGATCCGGGGCGACTCGCAGCCCTCGCTCGATCGCGCCTCGCTCACGCTGCGTTCCGCGCTCTGGTCCGGCCATTGCCAGGAGATGGACGTGTTGCGCACCGCGCTCGAACGGCAGCTCGAGTGCACGCTCGCCGTCGAAGGGCGGTGCGAATGACCGAGCTCGCCGTACTCGGTCGCGCGGCGCACGCGAGCCGGACGGCGGCCGCGGTCCTGCGCTGGGCAGGCGCGTGCGTGGCGGGATTCGCGGCGCTGCTCGCGCTCTCGGTCGCGCTGGCCGGATTCGAGCGCAACGGCGCGGTCGAGGCCGCGGAGACGTCGGCCTCGGCGTATCTCGACTTCGATCTCGCCGTTCTGCGCGCGCTCGCCGACCGCAGTCTCGCGGGACAGGATGGCCTTACCGCCGTCTGGGCCCGGCGCCCCGACTGGCAGATCGCGGCCAAGCCGTCGAACCGGGCGCAGCTGGCGCCGCTGCGCGACGCGTGGACCGCGGTGGTCTCGGAAAAGAGCCGCTTCCGCACCGCGGCGCGCGGGACCGCCGATGCATTGCCCTTCCTGCTCGGCGGCCTCGCGCTCGCGCTGCTGGCCGCCGCCGTCGCCGGCGCCTGGTCGAAGAACGCGCGCGTCGCGCTGGTGCTGGCGATCGCGTTCGCCGCGCCGCTCTGGCTGATGCTCGATCCGGGAGCATTCTACGACCGCACCCGCTCGCTCGGCACCGGGCTGGCCGCCGCGCTCTTCGTCGCCGCCTTCGCGGCCGCGCTTCCCGGCGCGGCGTTCAGGGCGCTGTTCGCGAGACGGCAGCAGATCGCGCCGGCGCGGCTCGCCGCGATCGACGCCGTGCAGTGGCTGATCCCGGCGATCCCCGCGCTCGCGACCGCCGCGCTCTTCGTCTGCGCCAAGGCCGATCAGGATCCCGCGGCGCGGGGCGCAGCGAGCGGATTCGGCGGATTGATCCGCGCCGCGATGGCGGAGGCGAGCGCCGGCGATCGCCTCGCCTCCTGCGCGCTTCTCGCCGGCGGCCTCGCCCTCTTGTCGTTCCTCGGCCACCGCTTCGTCGTCGAGGCCCGCGCCGCGCTCGGAGCCGGCCGATGAGGCTTTTGCCGCCCGGATTCCGCTCCGTCGCGCTGCTCACCGCCGCCATTCTCGCGATCGGTCTCGCCCAGCTGCGCTCACCGGCGCGGTCTGGAGCTGGCTCTACGCGCACCGCCTGCTGCAGCGTATTCCGGCGGGCGCGGTGGTCAAGCTCGCCGGCGCGGTCCCTTACGTCGCTTTCGCCCTCGTCGTGCGGGCGCTGGTGTGCAAGCCGGCCGCGTTCATCGCCGCGGGCCGGTTCCTCGCGCTGCGACCCGACGATCAGCTCGCCTACCGTTCGCTGCTCGGCGCCGCGCCGGGCGTGCTCGCCGCATCGGTCGCGATCGGCCTCTCGCTCGGCCGCGGGCTGTGGAGCTGGCTCGAGCGGGTGCGCGCCGCCGAAGAGGAGACCGAGTCTTTCCTCACCGCGACCGTGCGCGGCGAGGCGGCCTGGCGGATCGTGCTGCGCCACGGCGTGTGGCTGCGGCGGCGCCGCGAGCTCGGCGCGCTTCTGCTCGGCGGCATGGCGGCGGCCGGGCTGATCGACGTTCTCTCGAACGCGCTGATCGACAGCTTCCGCGGCGCCGGCTTCCCCCCCTATCCGTCACTCGGCGCGGCGCTCTTCCTGCGCGGCATCACCGAAGGCGGGGTTCCATCTCCGTTGCCGCCGGCCTGGAGCGCCGCCCACCTGGTCGTGATCGCGGCCGCGCTGATGCTGGTCCTCGCGCAGACCATACCGCTGCGCCCGCGGCGCATCTCGCTCGCGCAGGGCACGCTTCGGGTGAATTCGCGCGTGCTCGCTTCCGGCGTTCCCGCGGCCCATGGCCTCGCGACGCGGCCCGCGGTCCAGTGGGTGCTCGGCGAGTCCGGCGCCGGCAAGAGCATGCTGCTGCAGGCGTGGGCCTCGCAGCTGCGCGATTCGGTCCTCGCGCCGCAGGATCCGGACGAAGCGCTCCCCGGCGCGCTCTCCGCGACCGATCTCGGCGAGGCCGGCGGCCCGGCGCTGTCCGACCTTCTCGGCCGCCTCGAAGATCCGCGGATGCAGCGCCGCCTCTCCGATCCCTTCACCCCGGTCTCGACCTTCTCGCGCGGCGAGCGCCAGCGGTTGATGCTCGCGCTCGCGCTGGCGAGAGCGCGGACCGATCGCGGTTGCACGCTGCTGCTCGACGAGCCGACCTCCGCGCAGGACGCGAAGCGCGCCCAGGCGCTGCTCGCCTGCGTCCGCGAGCTGCTCGACACCGAGTCCGACGGGTCGCTGGTGATCACCTCGCACGACGCCGAAGTGCTCGGCGACAACGGTCCGCGGCCCGACGATCACCTCCTCTGGCTGGAAGCCGGGCGCGCCGTCACGGCCCGAAGCGCCGGCGTGCAACGGTACTTCGCAGCGGTCGATCGGCTGCTGACTGCCCGCGAATTCGACGGCGCCGGCGCCGAGCCGACCGCGGGCGGAGAGCGGGTCCTGCCCGGCACTCTCGAGATCGGCGGCCGCCGTCACGCGACCGCGCGCGACGCGCTCGTCCGCGGCGGCGAGCTGACCGTGCTTTCGGGCCCGAGCGGCAGCGGCAAGACCACGCTGCTGCGCGCGATCTGCGGCGGCGCCCGCGCCGAGATCGGCTACGTCGCGCAGGACACGGCGCGCGCCTTTCCGCAGCAGATGCCGGTCGCGGAAGTGCTCGGCCCGCAGCGGGACCGGATGCGGCACTGGTTCGGCGAAGACCTCTCCGCGCAGACGCTCCAGCGATCGATCGGCGCGCTCTCCGAGGGTGAGCGGCAGCGGGTCGTCCTCGCCGCGGAAGTGATGCGGCTGGACCGGATTCCCGGCCGGTCGCCGTTGCGGCTGCTGCTCCTCGACGAGCCCTTCGGCGCGCTCGATCCACCGGCTCATCTACGATTGATGGACGCGCTGCTCGGGTGGCTGAGCGGTTCGAAGACGCGCTCGGCGGTCCTGGTGTCGCACAGTCCGGTGGTGGACCTCGGCCTCGCCCGCGCTTCCGGCGTGCCCGCCACCGAGTGGATCATCGGCGAGGACCGCGCATGAAGCACCCGTGGATCATCGCGTTGATCGCCGCCGCCGGCGCGACCCTGTTCGCCGCCAGCGCCTTCGCGCTGTACGCGCCGCCGGAGATGCTCGACACTGCGGTCGAGATGGGCGACCGCCGTCTATGGCTCGCACTGGCCGGTTTCTTCGCGATCGCGGCGATCGCGGCGCGGATCGCGTTGATCCGGAGGCGGTCCGCGGAGGAAGAGGTCGCCGAGCCCGCCCCGGTGCAGGGAGGATCGCATCTCCGCTGAGCTCGCCATCCGCCGCGCGGCGGGAGCGGCGCTGCGTTCGCTGCGACACCGCGGAACGCAGCCGGGCCGCGCGCTTGGCGGCGAGCCGCTCTCGCCGAAGCTCGCCATCGAAGCAGTGCTGGCCGCCATGCGCGCACGGTTTTCGCTCGCGGCCGACGTCGCCGATCGCCTGCTGCGGCCCGCGCTCGCCGACTGGCGCGACGCGGTCGGTTGCGCCGATCCGCTGCTCTTGCCGGCGAACGCCGCGACCGAGCCGCAGCTGGTTCCGCTGCCGCTGCCGTCGTGGTGCATTTGGTTGATCGATGCCGGCGTGCTCGAGGTCGAGAGCGCGGCGGTGCTCGAAGGACCCCGGATCGTCCTGCACGCAGCCCTGGCGGTCGTGCGCGAGGCCGAGCTCGAGGGCGTCGAACGTTTTCCCGTCACCTTTGCCGGCCGCCACGCGCCAGGCGCACCTCACCTGCACCTCGCGATCTCGCCGCCGTTCCTCGCGCAATCGTGGCGCGGGCCGATCTGCATCCGTGCGGCGGTCGACAAAGCGCGCGTGTGGATCGGCGGACCCGCGTCGCCCGTCGCCGCGGCGCCGGGTGTATCGGGAGAAACGGTTGCGACCTGGGCGGTCGATCCCGAGCCTGCGAGCGGCACCTGGCCCGGTTGGCCGCGCTGGATCGTCGTCCGGCAGCTCGAAGGCCGCGAGCCGCAGGCCCTCTGGTCGCTGCCCGCGCTGTGGAAAGCGCGGCACGGCGAGGTGCCGGAAGCCGGATTCGGCGGCGCTCCGGCAGCGGCAGTTTCGATGCGGCTGGGAATCGATCTCGGCAGCACCTCGACCGTCGTCGTCGAGGAGGACGACGCGACCGCGGGCGCGCCTGGAGCGAAGCTGTTGTCGAGGCAGTCGTCCGGCTTCCGCCGGCTCGCCGGCGATTCGGCGACCGCGCATCGATTCGGCTGCGCCGAGCAACTGATGGCGCCGGCGGGACATCTTCCGACCGCGCTCGCCGCCGGATCGGCCGAGGCGCTGTCGCGCCTTCTCGAGGATCCGGGCGCTTATCTCCAGCTCTGGCTGCCGCAAGCGGGCGAGGGCGATCCGCCGATCACCGCCGACCGCTTCAAGTCGCCCGAGCTGCTCCTGCTCTCGGAGTGGCTCGCCGGCCTGCAGCAGCGCGATCCGAAGGCCGTCAGCCGGACGCTGCTCGAGGCGTATGGCCGTCTCCTCGGCCGTTCACTCGCCGCGGCTCACGCGACGCCGCTGGTCGTCGCCGAAGGCGGCCGCTGGGCGCTGCGCTGGCCGCGGCTGGAAAACGCGCAGGCCGTCCTCACCTATCCGCAGTGCGCCTGGACCGCGTCGGCGAGCGAGCCGTTCCAGTCGGTGTTCGACGGCGTCGGCGCCGCGTTGTGCGAAGGCCTCCGCCAGGCGTGGGGGTCGGCTTCGCACCAGCTCGTCGCCGATCCGCTCGCCGCGCGAACTGCGAGCGGCCAGCGCGCCGAAGCGATCGAGGCGTTCGTCGACTTCGGCGGCCTGACCGTGCAGGTGACGGTGCGCATTCCGGAGGTGCGCGCGCGGCCGGAGCCGCTCATCGCCGGTTCGTCGATGACCTACCTGCTCGGCGGCGAGCGCATTCTCGACGCCGCTTCGTTCGCCGCCGCCGACGCCGATCGCGAGAAGTTCCGCGCCGCCGCGCGCGCATGGCGATCGCTGATCTCCCGAGGCGGCCACGCCGACGCGGAGGGCGCCGCGGCGATCCGCGAAGCCATCTTCGACGTCGTCCTCGCGCTCGTGCTGCGGCAGATCGAAGCCACCCTGCGCCGCGCAGCGCTCGATCATGCCGCCCTGAACGGCGCGCGCCTGCGGCTGTTCCTGCTCGGCGAGGGCTGGAAGCTGGCCGCCCTCGACGTCAACGACGAGCAGCGCGAGGCCGCCGCGACGCAGCGGATCGAGCGCTGGTTCGCGGAGCGCGCCAGCGCCGAGCTGGTGCGAATCGACAAGCGGCGGCTGTGCGAAGGCGCGCTGCAGGCTGCCGGCGGCAACTCCCCGGAAGAGACGTCGGTCGAGCTGCACGGCGTCGACACCGGGCCGGTGTTGCAGCGCTGGTTCGCGGTCGCCGCCGGATCCGACGCGAAGAAGACGATCCCGCTCGCCGCCGATCCGTGGTGGCGCGATTTCGCCGGCGCCGAGCCGTCGCTCCTGCGGATGGAACAGTGGTTCGGTGCCGGACCCGGAGCGCTCGCCGCCGGTCTCGCGGGAGGACCGATCGGCTTCGACGGCGGCCGGTCGGTCCTCAAGCAATGGCTCGACGTCAGCGGCGCGTCGCTGATCGCGCTGCGGATCCACGCGGCGCTCCGGTGACGATCGTCGAGGCCGGCGATCCCGTCCTGCGCAGGCGCGCGTCGGAAGTCCCCGCGGCGGAGCTCGGGAGTGCGCCGCTGTTCGAGCTCGTCGACGAGATGGTCGCCGCGATGCGCGCCGCTCCCGGCGTCGGCCTGGCCGCGCCCCAGCTCGGGATCGGTTCTCGGTTGATCGTCCTCGAGGACACCGCCGAGCGGATGGCCCACCTGTCCGAGGAAGAGCGGCGCGAGCGGGCGCGCTCGGACGTGCCGCTGACCTGCATCGTCAACCCGGTGCTCGAGTCGATGTCGGACGAGAAGGAAGTCTTTTTCGAGGGATGCCTGAGCGTCCCGGGCTACAGCGCGCTGGTGCCGCGCGCACACGAGGTGGTCGTCAGCGGCCTGTCGCCGGCCGGCGAGCCGATCCGCCTCCGCGCGACCGGCTGGCCCGCCCGGATCCTCCAGCACGAGCTCGATCACCTCGACGGGACGCTCTACGTCGACCGCATGCTGACCCGTTCCTTCTGCACCGTCGAAGAAGTGCGTACCCGGTACGCGGGCAAGTCGCTGGCCGAAATCGCCAAAGAGCTCGGGGTGTGATGCGCGCGATGAGCGATCTCGCCGACGCGGCCGTCATCGGAGCGGGCGTGGTCGGTCTGGCCATCGCCCGTTCCCTCGCGCTCGCCGGCCGCGAGGTGACGGTGCTCGAGGCGGAGCGCGCGGTCGGCCAGCACACGAGCTCGCGCAATTCCGAAGTGATCCACGCCGGGATCTACTACCCGCCCGGCTCGCTCAAGGCGCGCCTCTGCGTCGAGGGCAGGGACGCGCTGTACCGGTACTGCGCGGAGCGGGGCGTCCCCCACGCGCGGCTGGGCAAGCTGATCGTGGCCACCTCGGACGAGGAGGTCGCCGCGCTGGAGCGGCTGCGGATCAACGCCGAGGCGAACGGCGTCGACGACCTGGCGATCCTCTCGGCCGCCGAGGCGCACGAACTCGAACCGGAGATCTCCTGCGTCCGCGCTCTGCTCTCGCCCTCGACGGGGATCGTCGACAGCCACGCGCTCATGGCCGCGCTGCGCAGGGACGCGGAAGCGGCGGGCGCCGTCGTCGCGCTGGCCAAGCCGGTCCTCTCCGGCCGTGTCGAGACCGACGGGATCGAGCTGTCAGCGGGCGGCGACACGATCCGTTTCCGGCTGGTCGTGAACAGCGCGGGGCCGTGGGCCCAGGAGGTGGCGCGCCGCCTGGGTGTGCCCTCGATCCCCAAGGCGTATTTCGCGAAGGGGCATTACTTCACGCTCTCCGGTCCGGCGCCGTTTCGACGGCTCGTCTACCCCGTGCCCCCGCCGATCGGCCTGGGGACGCACGTCACCCTCGACCTCGCCGGCCGCGCGCGCTTCGGCCCCGACGTGCAGTGGTGCGATCGGGTCGACTACTCGTTCGACGAGTCGCGCGCGCCGGACTTCTACGCCTCGATCCGCCGCTATTACCCGGCCTTGAAGGACGGCGCGCTGCAGCCGGGCTTCACCGGCGTCCGCCCGATGCTCGCGCCTCCGGGAAGTCCGCGCGCCGACTTCATGATCCAGGCGATGCCGGGCCTGGTGAACCTCTACGGGATCGACTCGCCCGGGCTGACTGCCGCGCTGGCGATCGCCGGGCACGTGCGCAGGATGGCCTCTCCGTAGCAGAATGCGCCGGTGCAAGCCGATCCGGTCGCGAGCGTAGTGCTATTCGTCGCGCTGATGCTCGTCGTCGCGAAGCTCGGCGGCGATCTCGCGATGCGCATCGGTCAGCCGGCGGTGCTCGGCGAGCTGGTCGGCGGCATGCTGCTGGGGAGCATCGGCGGCCTCGGCAACGCCATCCGCTCCGACACCGGCGTCGAGATGCTGGCGAGCATCGGCGCGATCGTGCTGCTCTTCCAGGTCGGGCTGGAATCGCGGATCGCCGACATGCTCCGGGTCGGTCTCTCCGCGCTGCTGGTCGCTACAATCGGTGTGATCGGTCCGTTCTTCCTCGGGCTTGCCGTCGGCCGCTGGCTTCTGCCCGGTGAATCGGCGTACGCCCACGCGTTCCTCGGCGCGACGCTGTGCGCGACCAGCGTGGGCATCACCGCGCGCGTGTTCGCCGACCTCGGCCGCCTGCAGACCAGCGAGGCGCGGGTGGTGCTCGGCGCGGCGGTGATCGACGACGTCCTCGGCCTGCTGGTCCTGGCGGCGATCGCCGGGATCGCAACCGCAGCCGAGCGCGGTTCGGCCATGTCCGTCGGCGCGATCGCGCAGAGCCTCGGCATCGCCGCCGCATTTCTGGTGGGCGCACTGGCGGCCGGGGTGTTCCTCTCGCGACGGCTGTTCCCGCTGCTGGCCGGGCTGCGGGCGCGCGGCGTCCTGCTCGGGGCCGGGCTCTCGCTCTGCTTCATCTTCTCCTGGCTCGCGGCGCGGGTCGGCCTCGCGCCGATCGTCGGCGCGTTCGCCGCCGGCCTGGTCCTCGAGGAGGCCGACTACGCGAAATTCACCGCCCGCGGCGAGCCCGGACTGCAGAAGCTGGTCGAGGCGGTCGCGGACTTCCTGGTGCCGATCTTCTTCGTGCTGATGGGCGCGCGCACCGACCTCTCCGCACTGGTCGAGCCGCGCCTGCTCGGCCTCTTCGCAGCGCTGACCGTGGCCGCGGTCATCGGCAAGCAGGTCTGCGGGCTGGCCGCGCTCGAGCGCGGCATCGACCGGATCTTCGTCGGCCTGGCGATGATCCCGCGCGGCGAGGTCGGACTGATCATCGCCAGCATCGGCCTCACCACGACGGTTCACGGCGAGCCGATGATCGACCGTCCGACCTTCTCCGCGGTGGTCGCGATGGTCGCCGCCACCACCTTGATGACGCCGCCGCTGCTCAAGTGGCGCGTCAACTGGTCTACCGCTCGAAGGTCATGATCCAGTTCGGATCCCAGGTCCGCGCGCCGTCGGACGAGAATGCCTGCTCGAACTTCGATGGCAGGACGAAGACGTTGCGCACGAACACCGACCTGCCGCCGACCGCCTCGACGTCGACGAACTCGCCGCGGCCGTCCTTGAACTCGCCGAAGATCGGCGGACCGAGCTCGGGATCGCGGCTGTTCGCCCAGTTCAGGTTCCACTGGCGCGCGGCCGGATCGTACAGACGCAGGCCGAGGCCTTCGATGGCGCCGGCGGGGCCTTTCACTTCCACCTCGAGCAGGCTGGCGCGCCCGTTCCACACCGGCGTCACCTCGGATGTCCCCTCGTAGTCGGACCACGTCTTTTTCGCCGTCAGCCGGGACACGCGGGTCTTCCATTTCCCGAAGTTGAAATCGAAATCGCGGTTGCGATCCGCCGCGTCGGCCTTCTCGGCGAGCGGTTCGGGCCCGGTGCGCGTCAGGTCCGCGATCCAGTTCGCCTCCCACGTCTTTCCGCGGTCGGAGGAGAACGCCTGTTCGAAGTGGTACGAGCTGGCGGTCACGTTGGAAAAAACGTGCCGGACGAGGATCACCTTTCCGTCGATGCTTTCCGAATCGTAGAACTCGCCGCGGCCGTCGCGGAACTCGCCGACCGCGGGCGGACCGGCGAGCGCGCCAAGGCTGGCATTGGCCCAGTAGAGCCGCCACTGTCCCGAGGCAGGGTCGAACAGGCGAAGCGCCAGCCCATGCAGCGCGCCGAGCTCGATCTCCTCGAGGTACGCCTTGCCGTTCCAGATCCTGCGGGTCGAGACCGTTCCGGTGGTGTCCGACCAGGCCCCGTCCTTGAGCCGCCGGACGTGCGTCTTCCACGTGCCGACCGCGAAGTCGAAGTCGTGCTGTCCCGAAGCCGCCGCGATCATCGCCAGTAGGAGGATCATGCCGGTCGTTGTAAGCTGCGAGCTGGCCTATCTCAATCACCACTTTCTGCGAATCCAATATGACCAGTATCCTCGTCGCCGTCGACCGCCGATCGCGCCAGCCCCTCTATCGTCAGATCTACGAGCGGGTCCGCTCGCGCGTGCTCCGCGGCGAGCTGCGGCCGGGAGAGCTGGTCCCGTCGACGCGCGAGCTCTCGCGCGAGCTGGGCGTCTCGCGGATCCCGGTGCTCAACGCGTACGAGCAGCTGCTCGCGGAAGGCTATTTCGAGTCGCGCGCGGGCGCGGGCACCTGGGTCTCCAGCTCGCTCGCCGGCGGCCGGCCCGCGACGCCGAAGCCGCGCGGAGAACGGCGCGTCTCGAAGCACGCCGCCGCGCTGCCGCCGTACCAACGGCCGGTCTGGGCGGAAAACCTCGGGCCGTTCCAGGTCGGGCAGCCCGACCTGCACCGCTTCCCGATCCGGACCTGGGCGCGGCTGGTGGCGCGGTACACGAGGAACATGCGAGTGCGCGCGCTGCAGTACGGCGACGCGCTCGGCCTCCCCGAGCTGCGCGAGGCGATCGCGGCGTACGCGCGGCGCTCGCGCGGCGTGCGTTGCGAGGCCGGACAAGTGGTGATCCTCAGCGGATCGCAGCAGGCGCTCGACCTCGCCACCCGCGTCCTGCTCGACGACGGCGACGCCGCGTGGGTGGAAGAGCCCGGATACTGGCTCGTGCACCACGTGCTGAAGGCCGCCGGATGCCGCGCGTCGCCGGTGCCGGTCGACGCGCAGGGCCTCGACGTCGCAGCCGGCGAGGAGCTGTGCCGGCGCGCGCGAGCGGCGTTCGTCGCCCCATCGCACCAGTACCCGCTCGGGGTGACGATGAGCGCCGCGCGGCGCATGCAGCTGCTCGCCTGGGCGCAGCGGGCCGGCGCGTGGATCGTCGAGGACGACTACGACAGCGAGTACCGCTACGACAGCATGCCGATCGCCTCGCTGCAGGGCATGGACGCGAATGGCCGCGTCATCTACGCGGGCACTTTCAGCAAGGTGATGTTCCCGTCGCTGCGGCTCGGCTACTTGATCGTGCCGTCCGATCTCGTCGAGCGCTTCGCGGCGATGCGCCGCGCGATCGACCTCTGTCCGCCAAACCTGACGCAGGCGGTGATGGCGGAATTCATCGCCGAGGGCCACTTCGCGCGGCACATCCGGCGGATGCGGCCGGTCTACGCGAGCCGCCGCCGGGTGCTGGTCGAGGCGGTCGAACGCGAGTTCGGCGGGTCGGCGCAGCTCGTCGGCGACGAAGCCGGCATGCACGTCGCGCTCCTGCTCGAGTGCGACGACGTCCGTCTCGCGGCCGCCGCCGGCCGGCGCGGCATCCAGGTCTCCCCACTGTCGGCGTCGTACACCGGCCCCCCGGCGCGCCGCGGCTTCGTCCTCGGTTTCGGCAATGCCGCTGAAAGCCGGATCGCTCCCGCCGTTCGTCTTCTCAGGAACCTGACCGCCGCCTGAAGGGTCCCCGCCGGAATCCCACGACTCTCGGCGGAACCGATCGACGCGCAGCGGCATCTTGCGTCTGATGCGAGTCCTCGCCATCTGCGGAAGCCTCCGGGCCGGGTCCGCGAATATGGCGCTCCTCGAAGCCGCCGCGCGCCTCGCGCCGCCGGGCATGGAGATCGTGCCGTGGCGCGGGCTGAACGAGCTTCCCCACTTCAACCCTGACCTCGACCGGGAGGGCGACGCGCCTCCGCCGGCGGTCGCCTCGCTGCGCGCCGAGGTGTCGGCGGCAGCGGGATTGATCGTCTCCAGCCCGGAGTACGCGCACGGCGTGCCGGGCGCCTTGAAGAACGCCCTCGACTGGCTGGTCTCGTACCCCGACGTCGCCGGCAAACCGGTGCTGGTCTGGAATGCGTCCGCCGCCGGCGGCCACCACGCCCAGGCCTCGCTCGTCGAGATCCTGAAGACGATGTCGACGCGGGTGCTGGTCGAGAGTTCGCTGCTCGCGCCATTTCTGCCGAAAAAACTTGCGCCCGGCGCTGAGCTCGCCGACGACGCCGCCCGCGCGGTTCGATCGAGCCTGGCCGCTCTGGGTCTGGCGGCCGCACGCTTGCCGTCGCAAGGGAGCTAAGATGCGCGCGCTGAGAGGACGATGATGCGCGGCCGGTGCCATTGCGGGAACATCTCGTACGAGCTGCAGACGGAGCTGGCCGAGCCGCCGCTGCGCGCGTGCCAGTGCAGCTTCTGCCGCATGCACGCGGCCCGCAGCATCTCAGACCCGGCGGGGCGGCTGGTGTTCGACGTGGAGGACGAGTCGCTCCTGTCGCGTTACCGCTTCGGCCTTGCGACGGCGGACTTCCTCGTCTGCCGCCGCTGCGGCGCGTACGCGGGCGCGTTCATGGACGGCTACGGGATCGCCAACGCGCGCCTGCTCGAGACGGCGCTTTTGCGCGAACCGTCGCCGGTGTCCTACGACGGCGAAACTGCCGAGCAACGCATCGCGCGTCGGCGCGAGCGCTGGACCCCGGGGGAAATCAGAATTCGTGCGCCGCGAGCGACGTCAGGATCGTAGCCCGGCGCCCGCCCCGGCGTGGAGGTGCGGTAGGTTGAAAGAAGAACGGACCTCGCAGAGTTCCGCAGCAGACCTCGCGGCATTCGACAAGCGAGCAGAGACGGCACAGCGCCCCAGACGGAACGGATGGGCCCAGCTTGGAGTGCAGCGTTAACACGGCGCTCGTCGCCGCGAACGGCTTTCGGGAGAACGGATGGACAAGCCTCGCATCTTCCTTGGCTCATCGGGAAAACAGGACAAGCTGCTGCAGGCGCTGACCCGCGGTCTGGAAGGCGTCGCGCACGTCGATCCGTGGACGACATCCTTCAATCCCGGGACCACCACGCTGGAACGCCTCCTCGAGCTCGTGCATGAAGTCGACTTCGCCGCGTTCGTGTTTGCTCAGGACGACTGGACGACCACCAGCCCCTCCGCATCCCCTCGCACCGGATCCCGGCAGGCTTCGCCGCGAGACAACGTGGTGTTCGAGGCCGGCCTTTTCGGTGGAGCCCTGGGAATGCGCCGAACCTTCATCATCCATGCGAACGGCTCGAAGCTCCCGAGCGATCTGCTCGGCCTCACCTGCGTGCGGTACGGCGAGGCGATGACCGCGTCCGAGACGAGAATGATCAACCAGAAGCTCCGGCAGGCGATCGAGAACGAGGGCCACAGGGCCCGGATCGAGGGTTTCTGGTGGCAGTTCTCCCTGACCGAACGCGGCCCGCGGGAACCCTCCGCCGTCAGCCTCCTGCAGATCTTGCGAAACCGCGATGGCGCGCTGGAGGTCGTCGGTCAATCCTGGCAAGAGGATGGCACCCTGTCGGCGAAATACCGGAGCGAAGCAGCGAAGGAGAAGAAGGAGCCCTCGGGCATTTTCTACTATTGGAATGGAGAACGGCCCCTGCATCCGAACGCGCCGCAGTTGTACGGGACCGGCGAGATCCGGATGGAGACCGCGGAGCGCGCAGCGGGGTACTTCACGACGCGTTCGGACACACACCCGATAGTGAATGCGCGGACTGCCGGCGTCTACCTGCGCGCCGACCCAAAGGACATGAGCATCCTCAACGGACGCGACGACCGGCGACGCGCGGAGTTGATCGCCGAGCGGCTGAGAAAGTGGAAGTCGATCACCAGCGCCTGAGGCTCAGGACAGCGAAAGCAGTTCGCCAGTGTGGCGGGCAATGACGCGCTCCTCGTCCGCCGCGATCACCTGGACGGCGAAACTGCCGAGATGCGACAGTCCGGCGCAGATCCGGTCTCGCACTTCGGCGGCGTGCTCTCCGATGCCTCCCGTGAACACCAGCGCGTCAAGGCCGCCGAGCGCCGCCGCCAGCGCCGCGGCGGCCTTGCAGGCCTGATAGCAGAACATCTCCACCGCCAGCCGCGCCCGCGGATCGCTCGAGGCGAGCAGCGTCTTCATGTCCGACGTCAGTCCGGAGACGCCGAGAAGCCCTGACTCCCGCTCGACGAGGTGCGCGATTTCCTCACGCGACATCCGCTCCAGGAGGAAGACGATCACCCCCGGATCGAGATCGCCGGTCCGCGTCCCCATCATGAACCCGCCTGCGGGCGTCAATCCCATGGTGGTGTCGATGCTGACGCCGTCCCTGACCGCGCACATCGATGCGCCGTTTCCCAGGTGCGCGATCACCGCCTTGCCCCGCAGCCGCAGCTCCGAGACGGCCCATTCGTACGAGAGGCCGTGAAAGCCGTACCTGCGCACGCCGAGCGCCTCGACGCGGGCGGGCAGCGCGAATCGGCGTGCGACGTCGGGCAGCGTGCGGTGGAACGAGGTGTCGAAGCACGCGATCTGCGGGACCCGCGGATGGCGCGCCGCGACCGCGTCGATGGCGGCCAGCGCAGGTGGCAGGTGGAGCGGCGCGAACGGCACCGCCTCGCGCAGCTTCGCCAGCACGCCCGGATCGATGCGCACGGGTTCGAGCAGGTCCGGGCCCCCGTGCACCAACCGGTGTCCGACGGCGGACGGCGTCGGCAGTCCGGCAAGCGCGGCGTGCACCGCGTCCCCATGCGTCGCGTGTCCCCCCGGCACGCCGATGCCGCCGACGGAACCGCCGGCGAGCCGTCGCTCGCCTTCGAACAGTGCGTACTTCAGCGAAGAGGAGCCGCAGTTCAGAGCCAGGATCACGGCGTCCAGGTCCAGTCCCGGATCTCCGGCATGTCTTCGAAGTGCTGCTTCACGTAAGCCGTGTGGCGCCGGAGCGTGAGCTCGCACTGCTCGATCAGCTGATCGGCGTTCTCGGGAGGACGCCGCGCCCTGCGCAGCGCCTCGATCGCGAGGTGGAAACGGCTGATCCGGTTGAGGACCACCATGTCGAACGGCGTCGTGGTGGTCCCTTCCTCGTTGTACCCGCGCACGTGGAACCGGCGCGCGTTCTGCCGGCCGTGCAGCAGCGCGTGCAACACGTTCGGATAGCCGTGGAAGGCGAACACGACGTCGACGTCCCCGGTGAAGAGCTGGACGAACTGATCCGAGGGCACACCGTGCGGGTGCTCGTGCGGGTCGGCGATGGCGAACAGATCGACCAAGTTGACGACGCGCACGCGCAGCCCTGGGGCCCGCTGACGCAGCCAATGCGCGGCGGCGACCGTCTCCAGGGTCGGAATGTCGCCCGCGCAGCCGAGCACCACGTCGGGGTCGTCGACGCCGCTCGAGGCCCACTCCCAGATCCCGGCTCCGCGGGCGCAGTGGGCGCGGGCCTGGTCCATCGAAAGCCACTGCAGCTGCGGCTGCTTGTCGATGACGATCAGATTGACGTAGTTGCGGCTGCGCAGGCAGTGATCGGCGACCGAGAGCAGGCAGTTTGCGTCGGGCGGCAGATAGACGCGCGCCACCTTTCCCTGCTTGGAGATCAGGGTATCGATGAAACCGGGACCCTGGTGCGAAAACCCGTTGTGGTCGTTGCGCCAGCAGGTCGAAGTCAGCAGGACGTTGAGGGAGGCGACGGGGGCGCGCCAGGGCAGCCCGCGGCACATCTCGAGCCACTTGGCGTGCTGGGTGGTCATCGAAGCCACCACCATCGCGAACGCCTCGTACGTGCAGAAGAGGCCGTGGCGACCGGTCAGCACGTAGCCTTCCAGCCATCCCTCGCAGTTGTGCTCGGAGAGCACTTCCATGACCCGTCCGTCAGCCGCGAGGTGATCGTCGCCGGGGAGGCGCTGCTCGATCCAGCAGCGGTCGGTCGACTCCAGCACCGCTTCCAGGCGATTCGAGACCAGCTCGTCGGGGCAGAAGAGGCGGAAGTTGTGCTGCCTCCGGTTCCTGGCGAAGACGTCGCGCAGCATGGCGCCGAGCTGCCGGACGGATTCGTGCCGCACGGTGGCCGGGGCTTTCACCTCGACGGCGTACTCCGCATAGTCGGGAAGGTCGAGCGGTACGAGGACCCGGCCTCCGTTCGCGTGCGAGCTTGCGCTCATGCGCTTCTGCCCGCGAGGAGCGAGATCGTCGAGAAAGTCTCGGGGGGCGCCGGAGTCGTCGAACAGCTCCTCGGGGCGGTACGACTTCATCCAGGCTTCCAGCTGCCGGAGATGATCGGGATTCTCGCGGACCTGCGCGATCGGCACCTGATGGGCGCGGAAGGTGCCTTCCACCTGCACTCCGTCGACGGTCTGCGGGCCCGTCCATCCCTTCGGCGTGCGCAGCACGATCATCGGCCAGCGCGGCCGTCCTGTCGCGCCCGCTCTCGCGCTCCGCTGGATCTCGCGGATGCGGTCGTGGCAAGCATCCAGCGTTTCGGCCAGCGCGGCGTGGACGCGGGCGGGATCGTCGCCGACGACGAAGAACGGATCGTACCCATGCCCGCGAAGCAGCCACTCCACTTCCTCGTCGCCCTTGCGCGCGAGCACCGTCGGATTCGCGATCTTGTAGCCGTTCAGATGAAGCACGGGCAGCACCGCGCCGTCGCGCGCGGGATCGAGGAAGCTGATGCCTTTCCACGACCCTTCGAGCGGCCCGGTCTCCGCCTCGCCGTCGCCGACCACCGCCATCACCACCAGATCGGGGTTGTCGAACGCGGCGCCGAACGCGTGGGTGAGCACGTACCCGAGCTCGCCGCCTTCATGGATGGAACCCGGCACCGGTGGACTGACGTGGCTCGGCACGCCGTAAGGGGTCGAGAACTGCCGGAAGAGCATCTTCATCCCCACCCCGTCACGGGAGACGTCGGGATAGATCTCGCTCCAGGTGCCCTCCAGCCAGACGTTCGCGATCAGGGCCGGGCCTCCGTGTCCCGGTCCTGCGAGGAAGATGGCGTCGATGCCCCGCTTGCGGATCAGCCGGTTCATATGCGCGTAGAGCAGCGACAACCCCGGCGAAGTCCCCCAGTGCCCAAGGAGGCGCGGCTTGATGTGCTCGGGGCGGAGCGGTTCGCGCAGCAGTGGATTGGACTGCAAGTAGATCTGACCGACGGTCAGGTAGTTCGCCGCGCGCCACCAGGAATCGAGGAGGTTCAACTCGTCGGCACCGAGGGTATGAGACATGCGCTGCTCCAGCCCCCCCCCGAAAGTGGCCTCGCGGCCCTTACGTAGCACGGCCGAGGGAAGCTGTGGC
>JAIVGS010000164.1 GCA_020201435.1 Myxococcales bacterium | reverse complement strand
CTTGGTGCACAATTCGCGGACCCGGGCGAGATAACCTCGCGGCGGCGGCAGCACGCCGGCCTCGCCCTGGACCGGCTCGAGCAGCACCGCGCAGGTCTTGTCGTTGACGGCATTTTCGAGCTGCTCGACGTTTCCGTAGTCGAGAAACCGGAAGCCCGCCGGGAGCGGGCCGAACCCCTGCTGGTACTTGGGCTGTCCGGTGGCGGCGAGCGAGCCCATCGTGCGGCCGTGGAACGAGTTGTGGAAGCAGAGGATCTCGATCCGCTCCGGTTTGCCGCTCACGACGTGGAAATGGCGGGCGAGCTTGATCATCGCCTCGTTCGCCTCGGTGCCGCTGTTGCAGAAGAACGCGCGCTTGAGAGAAGCGGTGGCCCTGGTGAGCTTTTCGGCGAGCCGGATCTGGGGCTCGGTCACGTAGAGGTTCGACGCATGCCACAGCAGGCGGGCCTGCTCGAGGAGCGCCTCGCGCATCCGCGGGTTCGCGTGACCCACCGACACGGTCGCGATGCCGCCGATGAAATCGAGGTAGCGCTTCCCGTCCGCGTCCCAGACCCAGGTGCCCTCGCCGCGCACCAGCGCGATCGGCTGCGTCCGGTAGTTCTGGAAGAGGACCGCCTGCGCCCGCTGGACGAGATCTGCGTTCGTCATCGATCGCGCAGTCTAGTCGCCGCGTGCGCTCGCGTCACGGTGGTCGGCGAGTCATTTTTTCCAGCAGCTCGTCGACCCGTGCGGCGAGCTGCGGTTCGGAGCCGATATTTTCGATCACGAACGTCGCGTGACGGAGCTTCTCCGCCGCCGGGAGCTGCGCCGCGATGCGCGCCCGCGCCTCTGCTTCGGTCATGCCGTCGCGCAGGCGGAGGCGGGCGATCTGCGCCTCCTCCGGCGCGGTGACGACGATCAGCCCATCGAGGCTGTCGTGCAGGCCGTTTTCGACGATCAGGGCGGCTTCGTACACCGCGACGGGCTGGCCCCCGGCGGCGAGCGCGCCCAGGCGCGCCGAGACTTCCTCCGCGATCCGCGGATGGACGATCTGGTTCAAGAGCTCGCGTTCCGCCCGGTCGTCGAAAACGCGCGCCGCGAGCGCCTTCCGGTCGAGCGTGCCGTCTTTGGAAACGACCTGCGGCCACCGTGCGGCAATTTCGCGCAGCGCCGGGCGGCCCGGCTCGACCACTTCGCGGGCGATCCGGTCGGCATCGACGACCGGCACGCCGCGAGCGGCAAGCAGGCGGGCGACCGTGCTCTTGCCGGACCCGATGTTTCCGGTGAGACCCCAGATCTTCATCGCCAGGATCAGTCTACAATCGTTGCCGGGCGCCTGCGTGGCTGCTAGGGTCCCGCCTCTTCCATGACCGCTCGCGCACTCATCGTTGCCTTGCTGATCGCGTCGGCCGCGTTCGCCTCCGATCTGGTCGGTCCGTCGTCCTGCCGCACCTGTCACGGCGAGGCGTACCGCATCTGGTCGCAGGGTCCGCACGCGCGTGCCGCCCAGGCGCTCTCGCCCGAACAGCGCCGCCAGCCGCTCTGCCTGCAGTGCCACTCGCGCGACGAGCAGCGCGCGGGGCAGGCCGACGTCTCGGGAGTCTCCTGCGAGACCTGCCACGGCGGCGGCCGCTACTACCAGCCGTCGGCGGTGATGCGCGACAAGGAGCTCGCCCACCTGTTCGGGCTGCAGGACCCGACGCCGTCGACGTGCCTGGTGTGCCACGGCGGCACGTCGCCCTCGCTCAAGGCCTTCGACGTGAAAGAAGCGATGGCGCGGATCGATCACTGGACGGCGGACCGGGCGGCGCGGAAGCAGGCCAGCGGCCACCGGCTACCGGCCACCGGCGATCGTCTGGCATCGTGGCTGAAGCGATGACCCAGGCGGCGGAAGAGCTCGTACCGGCTGGACCAGCTGGAAACGCGGTCAGCGAAGTCGCGCAGCTCCCGCCGCCGACTGAGGAGGAGAGCCACGCCGCGATCGAGAGGGTGTGGCGGTTTTTCTGCTCGCTCAGGCTAACGCTGGTGAACCTGTTGCTTCTCTTCCTCGCGATGATCGCGGGGACGTTCGTGAACCCCTCGAACGACTCGCTCGCCAACATCGAGCGCGCGTTCGCCGGGCGGCCGTGGGTGCTCGGCGCGTATCGGTGGTTCGAGCTCTACGATCTGTTTCACTCCTGGTGGTTCACGGCGCTGCTCACGTCGCTGGCGCTCAACCTGATCGCGTGCTCGCTCGAGCGGTTGCCGCGGATCTACTACCTGGTGCGCTATCCCGAGCGGCGGCTCGACCGCGTCATCGGCCTGCGCTTCCGCGTGCCGCCGAACCCGACCGGGCTCACGCCTGCGCAGGTCGCGGAAACCCTGCAAAAACAAGGATATAGAGTCCAGGAGAGCGACGGCTACGTGTTCGCCGAGCGCGGCCGCTATGCGCGCTTCGGCGTCTGGGTCGTGCACCTCTCGCTGCTGCTCATCCTCGGCGGCGGCGTCTACGGCCGGCTGACCGCGTTCGAAGGGACCGCGCAGGTGCCGCAGAACGGCGGCATCGCGACCAGCTTCGTCCAGCGCAACCCCGACGGCAGCGAATTCAGGCACCGGCTGATCGACGAAAACGGCAAGCCGTTTCTCGTCCAGTGCAACGACTTCCGGCTCAAAGAGTTCGAGCCGGGCAGGCCGAAAGCGTTCGAGTCGGACCTCGTGGTCTATCAAGACCTCGGCGCCGGCGAGCCCGGGCGCGAGCTGACCCGCGCGACCATCACCGTCAACCACCCGCTGCGCTACGCGGGGCTCACCTTCTACCAGGCCTCCTACCTCCAGCTCGACGAGGGCGTCCGCGCGAAGATCCGGATGACCGACAAGGTCACCGGCAAATCGCGAGAATTGATGGTCGGCGCCGGCGAGGACATCAAGGCCGCCGAGGGCCTGACCTACCAGCTCACCGATTACAACCCTGATTTCGCAGGCTTGGGGCCGGCGGTCCAGGTCGCGCGCAACGAGGACGGCAAGGTCGGCAGCTTCTGGGTGTTCTCGCGCGACCCGGAGTTCGATCGCCGGAACCGCCCCGACCGCTTCTCGTTCAGCTTCGACCGCCTCGCGCCGCTCTACGCGACCGGCCTGCAGATCGCGCGCGACCCGTCGACGCCGATCGTCTACACCGGCTGCTTTCTGCTCTTCCTCGGCATCGGCATCGCCTTCTACACCTCGCACAAACGCGTCTGGGCGCAGGTCGCCGGCGGCAAGCTCTCGCTCGGCGGCGCCTCGCACCGCAATGCCGAGGCATTCTCGCGCGAGTTCGACGAGATCAAGACCGCGCTGGCGCTCGCGTGATCGTCCACTCGGCGGAGTTCGTGAAGTCGGCGACGAAGCCGGCCGAGTATCCCCCGCCCGGCCTCCGTGAAATCGCCTTCTGCGGCCGGAGCAACGTCGGCAAGTCCTCGTGCCTCAACGCACTCGCGCAGCGAAAGGCGCTGGCCCGTGTCTCGCGCACCCCCGGCCGCACGCGGCTGATCAATTTCTTCGACCTGCGCGTCGCCGAAACGCTGGAAAATCCTCAGGAAATCCGCTTCGCCGACCTGCCCGGCTACGGCTTCGCCAGCGGCCCCAAGAGCGAGACGAAGCAATGGCAGCAGATGATCGAGAAGTACCTGGGGAGCCGTCCCGACGCCCTCGTCGTCCTCGTCGACGGCGAGCTCGGGGCGCAGCCGAGCGACATCGAGATGGTGCGCTGGGCCGAATCGCTCGGTCGAAAAGTCATCGCCGTCGCCACCAAGCTCGACAAGCTCGCCCGCTCACGGCGTAAGCAGCAGACCGACAAGATCGCCGGCCAGCTCGCGGTACGCGAGGTGATCGCGTTCTCCGCGAAGGAACGGTTCGGCGTGGAGGAACTGTGGCACGCCTTGTTGTCTGTGTAGCGCTGCTCGGCTGCGGCCTGGTCTCGAGGGACTTCGACGTCACCCAGCAGTTTCAGGCCGGCGGAGCGCCGAGCTTCACCGGCAGCATCAACTCGAGCCAGCTCACCGGCCCGCTGTCGGCGGACGTGAGCAAGATCTCGAGCATCACGCTCAAGGCCGCGAGGGTCGAAGCCACCGACGACGGCGACGTGGCCTTCATCTCGGGCGCGACGATCAGCATCGGAGGGACCCAGATCGCTACGCTCCCGTCACGGGCGCCGGCCGGCGCGACCGCGGTCCCGCTCCAGGTCGATTCTTCGAAGGAGCTGAAGCCGTTCATCCAGAGCGGCAGCAACGTGACCGCGACGATCAACTACTCGCCATCCCCGGTGAC
>JAIVGS010000232.1 GCA_020201435.1 Myxococcales bacterium | reverse complement strand
TCCGATGATCGCCGCTTACGCACTGCGTCGCAAGGCAGGAAATGGGGACACTCAATTGGGACACTCAATTGGGACACTCAATCGAGAGTGTCCCCAACGAGTGTCCCGAACGAGTGTCCCCAACGAGTGTCCCCAACGAGTGTCCCCGTTATTCCAACGAGTGTCCCCGTTATTCCGGCGGTTTGTACGTTGAAGCGATGTGCAGCTCGCGAAGCTGGCGAGGGTCGGCGTCGCCGGGGGCGTCGGTCATGAGGTCGGTTCCCTTTTGCGTCTTGGGGAATGGGATCACGTCGCGCAGCGATTCGGCGCCGGTCAGGAGGAACGCGAGACGGTCCATGCCGAGCGCGATTCCGCCGTGGGGCGGGGCGCCGAACCTCAAAGCCTGGAGCAGGAAGCCGAACTTCTCTTCGGCTTCTTTCTCGGGAATGCCCATCGCCTTGAAGACGCGCTGCTGCACGTTCGGGTCGTGGAGGCGGATCGAGCCGCCGCCGATCTCGAAGCCGTTCAAGACCAGATCGTACCGATAACAGAGGACTTTTCCGGGGTCGGTCTCGAGATACTGAATGGATTCGTCGTGAGGGCGGGTGAAGGCGTGGTGGGCCGCGACCCAATGCTTCTCTTCCTCGTTGTACTCGAAGAGCGGCGGGTCGATGACCCAGAGGAACTTCCAGTTGTTTTCGCGGGTCCCGTACTCGGGGATCAGGCCGAGCTTCTTTCCGAGAAACAGACGAAGGTTCGCGAGCACGGTGTGCACCATGCTCTCCTTGCCGAACTGAAAGAGCAGCACGTCACCCGGCTGCGCCTCGCACGCGGCGTTGATCGCGGCGCGCGCCTCGGGCGTGATCGACTTCGCCATCGGGCTCTGGGTCCACTCGCCGTTCTCAGAGACCTTGGCGCGGGCGAGGCCCTTTGCGCCCATGCCCTTCGCGATCTCCTCGAGCTTGTCGGTCTCGGTCCGCGAGAAGTTGGCGCTGGCGGGAACCTTCACCGCCTTGACGATGCCCTGGACGCCCTTCCACATCGCCACGCCGCCGCCGTCGAGCCGCCGCAGAATCTCCGTCAGATCGACATGCTTCATCCCGAAGCGCAGGTCCGGCTTGTCGTTGCCGTACTGGCGCATCGACTGCTCGAACGGCATCCGTGGGAACGGTTTCGGAATCGAGACGCCGAGGACCTCCTGCCACAGCGTCGTCACCAGCTCCTCGACGGCGGTGAAGACGTCGTCCTGGGTGACGAACGACATCTCGACGTCGATCTGGGTGAACTCCGGCTGCCGATCGAGCCGCAGGTCCTCGTCGCGGAAGCACTTGACGATCTGGAAGTACCGGTCGAACCCCGCCACCATGAAGAGCTGCTTGAAGAGCTGCGGACTCTCGGCGAGCGCGTAGAACTTGCCGGGATTCAACCGCGACGGCACGAGAAAGTTCCGCGCCCCGCCCGGCGTGTGCTTGACCATGTAGGGCGTCTCGAGCTCGACGAACCCGAGCCGGTTCAGCGTCGACCGCGTCAGCGCGTTCATCTGGCTGCGCTTCATCAGCGTCTGCTGCAGCGGCGCGCGCCGCAGGTCGAGGTAGCGGTACTTGAGCCGCTTCTCCTCCGCGGTGTCGATCTTGTCCTCGATCAAGAACGGCGGCGTCTCGGAGCGATTGAAGATCGAAAGCTGCGCCGCGTGCACCTCGATCTCGCCGGTGACCAGCCGCGGGTTGACGTTCCCGCCGCGCGAGACCACCTTCCCGCGCACGCCGATGCAGTATTCGTAGCGCAGCTCCTGAGAGAGATCGTGGATCTCCTTGCCGGCGTCGGCCTCGAACACCACCTGCGTCAGCCCGGCCCGATCGCGCAGGTCGATGAACACCGCCCCGCCGTGATCGCGGCGGTTGTGGACCCAGCCGAAGAGCACCACTTCCTTGCCGACGTCTTTTGCCGTCAGCTCGCCGCACGAGTTCGTGCGCTTCAGATCGCGAATGAATTCAGCCACGGGGCGCACGCAGTAACACGAAAAAAGCGTCCTTGCGAGCAGGCGAGCGCTCGCAACCTGCGCTCTTGGCGTTGTGGTTGCAGATTCACGAGGCCATGCGACGGATGTTTCTCTCCGGTCAGATGACGTGCGCGATGCTCCTCGGGGCCGGCCTGTTGCTCCGCGCCAACGCCGCGCTCCGTACCGAGACGGAGAGCACGCCGGCTTCCATCGAATCGCCACACACGCGGCCTGCCGAATTGATGGGCGAGCGGGCTCGCTCGGCTCCCCGCGTGGTGCGAGTCGAGACCACACCGTCGCCACGAGTTGTGCACAAGAGTTCCCACACGAGGAAGGGCTTCGCGCACCGCGTCGCCCGCCACCGTGTGAAGAAATGCGGCGTTGCGCTTGCAGGGCGCACGTTCCGTTGTGGATAGCAGTCGAGGGGGCGGAAAGTGAACTCGGACCAGGGCGCGAAGACGAAGGGCCGGTCGTACGATCCCATCTGCGGGGTCCCGGTGGAGGGCGGCGATCGGACGCCCTGCAGCGAGTACAAGAAGCGCCGGTATTTCTTCTGCTCGGACAAGTGCAAGCACGAGTTCGAGCGCGCGGCCGAGCGGATTCGGATGCAGGAAGCGGCGCGCGCAGGCGCGCTCTTCACGCACGGCAAGGTGAGATGGGGGCTGGCTTGAGGGCGGCGTAGGAGGGCCGAAGTCCGGCGGCCAGGCCGGACTTCATTCTTTCGACAAGTCAGGTCAGATCGAGCGAGGCGCGCGGTCCGCCCGGTTGCGGCCTGCGCGCTTCGTGTTTGTGACACACAGACCGTGACACACAGACCGTGACACACACCCTTCGTCCCCCCGCCCTCCATCCCCTCCGTTGCTGCGCGCGAAGCGAGGGTGCTACCGGTTGGTAGCTCGCTTCGAGCGAGATTCGGGGGGATCAGATGAAGCTGTTCAGGATGTCGGTGGCGGCGGTGCTGTTGATGGCGGCGTCGGCGCGGGCGGAGGAAGTGCAGGTCGCCGCGATCGCGCCGCTCGTCAAGGACGCCAGGACGGTCGAGATGCACAAGGCGGCGAAGCCCGCCAAGCCGGCCGCGAAGAAGGCCCAGCGCAAGCACCGCGACCTGACGCCTGCCGAGTGGCAGCTCGAGAATCCGCAGCTCGGCTAGCTACAGATTCGGCTGACCCGGCCGCGCCTGCTTGCGGACCTTCTTCATGAAGGTGTGCGTGCAGCGGCCGTGGGTGCTCTCGTGGTTGATGATCTCGGCGATCAGCCGCGCCTTCGCGTCGTCGGCCAGCACCGTGGACTCCGTCACCTCTCGGGCGAGCTGAACGCCCTCGGCGGTGACGGGGGTCCGCGGACCTTTCGGCGCCTCGGCGACGGCGGGCCGGTCGTAATGTGAGGCTTTGGTCTTGGTGACGTCGCGGAACCGCGTCGAGGTGTCGGCGCGCCGGCCCGAGCCGTGACAGCCCGGGCAGGTCGCGGTGCTGCGGCCGAGCGCGTTTCCGATGCGTCCATCCCCGCCGCACAGATGACAGACTTCACTCTCCATCAGCCGAGCGTAACACCCTTTCGCCGGAAGAGCGGCAGGAACGTGCGCGCTGCCCGCTTGCGGCGCGTGCAGCGGATGGCCTCGCTCATCAGGCAGACGGTGAAGGCGCGGCGCGGCCGGCCGGTGCGGTTGATGCCCGAACGGTGCCAGAGGTGGTTGTGGATCAGGAGGCACTCGCCCGCTTTTGCCGGCAGCGGGACCGCGCGGGCTGCGGCGTCGTGGCGGGCGGCGACGTCGTCGGGGATCACGCCGCCGAGCGGTGTCGCGAGGCCGTGCTTGTGCGAGCCGGGGATGACTTCGACGCAGCCGGCCTCGACCGGCGTGTCGTCGAGCGCGCTCCAGATCTGCAGCGACGGATCGCGCGAGAGGCCCCAGAAGCTGCCCCCGTCCTGGTGCCAGGGAAGCTCGGTGCCGCCGGCGGCCGCCTTGGTGAAGAGCACCGCGCGGTAGAGGACGATGCCGCCGTCGATCCGCGCGCGGGCGATGCGCTCGAACAGCGCGTTCTCCAGAACGGCGCGGAAGACGGGGTCTTTTTCGAGCTTTTCGATCTTGCGGTAGCGCAGCGAGGGGCCCTGCCAGCCGAGGCCGCGCGGGAGGTCGTCGTAGCGGCCGGTGGCGGCGTCGTGCTGGAAGAAAAGCCCGTCGTGGACGATCTCCCCGAGCATGATCCGGTCGGCCCGCTCGCGCAGCGCGGCAAGATAGTCCGGGTCGAAGACCGGTCCCAGTCGCGCCCAACCCTGCGTCTCGTAGTTCGCGAGCGCGGCTTCGAGCGGCATCGCGTCGGCGCGCGGCAGCAGCACGGAGCGAGTGTAATGCTCAGGCTCGTTGACGCATACGTATCTTTGATGATACATATGTATCATGTGGTTGTTGCTGATCCATCAGCTCGCGTCGGCTCCCGCTTATTTGCGAGTGAAGATCGGCCGCCACCTGCAGCGGCTCGGCGCGGTGGCGGTGAAGAATTCGGTCTACGCCCTGCCCGCGACCGCCGAAGCGCGCGAGGACTTCGCCTGGGTGATGCGCGAGATCTCCGCCGGGGGCGGCGAGGGAGTGGTCGTCGAAGCGCAGCTGGTGGAGGGCCTCGCCGACGCGCAGCTTCGCGACCTCTTCCGGGCCGCCCGCGACGCCGACTACGCCGAGATTGCCGCCGGGGCGCGCGAGCTGTCGCGTTCGCGAAAAGCTGATTTCACCAGCCGATACGAGCGGTTGCGCCGCCGGCTCGACGCGGTCGCGGCGCTCGATTTCTTCGGCGCCGCCGGGCGCGAGACCGCCGAGGGCCTGGTCTCGGCGCTGGCGCAGCGCTTCGAACCTTCAGCGAAGGAGAACGTCATGCCAGAGAAACCGCAGGGAGCGACCTGGGTCACGCGCACCGGAATCCACGTCGATCGGATGGCGAGCGCGTGGCTGATCCGCAAGTTCATCGACTCGGACGCGAGGCTCAAGTTCGTGCCGGGGAAGGAGTACCGGCCGCAGCCGGGTGAGCTGCGCTTCGACATGTTCGACGGCGAGTTCACCCACGAGGGCGACCTGTGCACCTTCGAGGTCCTGCTGCAGCGGTTCGGCCTGAACCAGCCGGCGCTGCGGCCGATCGCGGAGATCATCCACGACATCGACCTGAAGGACGACCGCTACGGCCGGCCAGACCGGGCCGGCGTCGAGAGCGTGCTGCGCGCCATCGCGCAGGCCCACGAGCGCGACGAGGATCGGGTGGCGCGGGCGACTGCGGTCTTCGACGACCTCTACCAGCTGTACGGAAAGTGACCGCGTTCCGGGCACTTCGGCGCCGGCCGGGGTTCGCGATCGGGGCCGTCGCGCTGCTCGGCGTCAGCCTCGGCGCGAGCGGCGCGCTGTTCGCGGCCATCGACGCGACGCTCTTGCAGCCGCTGCCGTTTCGGGATCCGGGGCGGCTGGTCTGGATTTGGTCGACGCGGACCGATCGCGACCGGGCGTTCTTTTCGCTGCCCGACGCGGTGACGTACCGTGCGCGGCTGCGGACGCTCGCGTTCGTGCCGTTTGCGCCGTGGAACGCGGCGCTGACCGGCGCCGGCGATCCGGAGCGGGTGCAAGGCGCGCGGGTGACCGCGAATTCCTTCGAGGTCCTCGGCGCCGTCGCCGAGGCGGGCCGTCTGTTGCAGTCCGCGGACGACGAACCGTCGGCGCCGCCGGTCGTGGTCATCTCCGACGCGTTCTGGCATCGGCAGTTCGCGGGAGACCCGAAAGCAGTCGGCAGCGCGATCGTGCTCGACGGCCGCGGCCGCACCATCGTCGGCGTTCTCGGCGCGCGATTTCCCGGGCTCGATGCCGACGTGATCGCCCCGCTCTCGCCCGCGACGCATCCGCGGCTCAACGACTACGGCACGAATTTCCTTCAGGCTTTCGGGCGCTTACGCGGGTCGCTCGACGACGCCCGCGCCGAGATGGCCGCGATCAACGCCGACCTCGTCCACGAGCATCCAGACGACAACGCGAAAAAGACGCCGCCGAGGATCCTGCCCCTGCAGGACGAGCTGACCTCGGCGCAGCGCGCGCCGCTCTGGGTGCTGCTCGGCGCGGTCGCATTGCTGCTGCTGATCGCCTGCTTCAACGTCGGAAACCTGCTCCTCGCCCGGACCGCGCAGCGCGCGCACGAGCTGGCGGTGCGATCGGCGCTGGGCGCGACCGGGCCGCAGCTCGCGTGGAGCATCCTCGCCGAAGCCCTGCTCGTGGCCGGCGCGGCCTGGGCGGTGAGCCTCGTCCTCGTCGCCTGGGGCGCCGATCTGCTGCTCGCGCTCGCGCCCGCGGGCGTCTCGATCCGGTCCGGCGTGTCGCCGCGGACGATCGCGTTCGTCCTCGCCTGCGCCGGGCTCGCCGCCCTCGGCTGCGGCTTGCCGGCGCTCGCGATCGTGCGGCGGGTTCGACCTGCCGGCGCGATGTCGGGCGATCGCATCTCGGCCGGCCGCGCCGCCGGACGGCTGCGCGCGCTGGCGGTGATGATCGAGGTCGCGCTCTCGCTGGTGCTGCTCGTCGGCGCTGGCCTTCTGCTGCGCAGCTTCGCGCACCTGCTCGCGGTCGACCCGGGCTTTTCGGCCGAAGGCGCGGCCAGCGTGCGACTCTCGCTGCCGCCGGATCGCTATGCGACCGGCGACGCGATCGAGCGGTTCGCGGAAGCGGTCACCGCGCAACTGCCGAACGCCGGCCTGGTGAACGTCCTGCCTCTCTCCGGCCTCAACGTCCGCAGCGACTTCACCGTCGCCGGCCGCCCGCCGCTGAAGCAGTCCGAGGTCCCGGCAGCGCAGACCCGCTACGCCACTGCCGGCTACTTCGCCGCGATGGGTATTCCATTGAAATCAGGACGGATTTTCTCGGCGCTCGACCGTGCGCCGGTGCTGGTCGTCGACGAGTCGCTGGCGCGGCGGCACTTCCCCGGCGAAGACCCGGTCGGAAAGCACCTGATCGTCGACGGCCACGACTTCGAGATCGTCGGCGTCGCGGGACCGATCCTGCACGACGGCCTCGAGCAGCCGGCCTCGCCGACGATCTACGTGCCGATCCGGCAGATCACCCAGCCGACCTCGTTTCTCGCGGCGCGGCTTTTTCTCGTCGCCCGCGGCGTCACCCCCGACGTGCTGCGCAGAGCGGTGCACGCGCTCGATCGCGAAGTGCCCGTCTCCGACGGCGGCGCCCTCGCCCGCCAGGTCGCGTCCGCGCTCGCCGCGCGCCGGTTCCTGCTCCGCCTGTTGCTCGGCTTCGGCGCGGCGGCGTTGCTCCTGACCGCTTTCGGCGTGTTCGCGGTCATCTCGGCGAGCGTCGTCCTGCGCACGCGCGAGATCGGCATTCGCCGCGCCCTCGGCGCGCAGGCGGCGCAGGTCTCGCGGCTGATCGTCGGCCAGTCGCTGCGGCTCTGCGGGGCCGGGGCGCTGCTCGGCCTCCTCGCCTCGGCGTTCGCGAGCCGGCTGTTGCGCGGGCTGCTCTACGGCGTCGGCGCAGCGGACCCGGCGGCGTGGTCGATGGCGTGCGCGGCGCTGCTGCTCGTCGCGTTGGTCGCGGCCTGGCGACCGGCGAGGGCGGCGGCGTCGGTCGATCCGCTGGTGGCGCTGCGCGATTGATCTTTTTGCAAGACGACGCGGCCGCCCTTCATCACGAACGTTACGTGCTCGACCGATTCCGGCCTTTGCAGAACGTCGCCGGGCACCGCGATCACGTCGGCGAAGTAACCTGGCGCGAGCTTGCCGACTTTGCCGTCGAGGCCGAGCAGCCTGGCGTCGACGATCGTACCCGCTTGCAGCGCTTGCGCGGGCGTCAAGCCGTTTTTGACCATCAGCGTGACCTCGTGGGTGTTGAACCCGTGGTGCGAGACGGCGCTGTCGGTGCCGAGGCCGATGGTCACGCCCAGCCGCGCCGCGGTCTGCATCGTCTTATAGAGCGAGCCGGCGGCGGCGAGCGCCTTCTCGGCCACGACCGGCGGCAGCTTGTTCTCGCGCGCGCGGCGCTCGACGTCCTCGACCGCCATCAAGGTCGGCACGTAGACGACGCCTCTGCGTTTCATCTCCATCAGCGTGTCGGGCTTGAGGAACGAGCCGTGCTCGATCGAGTCGACGCCGGCGGCGATGGCGATCTTCGCCGCTGCGTCGCCGTGGCAGTGCGCTGCGGCCTTCTTGTGCCAGAGGTGCGCCTCGTCGACGATGGCCGCGGCCTCGTCGGGCGTGAGCTGCGGGACGTCGACCGGGTCGGTCAGCGAGAGGACTCCGCCCGAGACCATGAACTTGATCACGTCGGCGCCGTACTTGAGCTGCCAGCGCACGGCGTCGCGGCATTCGTCGGCGCCCGCGCAGATACCCTGCTCGACGCCCTTCGGCCGCCACCGGAACGGCGGCGCCGGCGGGCCGTCCGCGTGGCCGCCGCGCGAGCCGATCGGGTTTTCCGAGACCAGCATGCGAGGGCCTTCGGCGAAGCCCAGGTCGATCCCGCGCTTCAGGCCGAAGTCCGTCAGGTCGCTCGCACCGAGGTTTCTGATCGTCGTGATTCCGGCTTCGAGCGTGCGCCTGGCGTAGACGTGCGCTTTGAGCGTCTGCTCCGCGGGGAACTCCATCACGCGTTCGACGAACGCCTTGGCGAAGTCCTCCTGTGACTCGCCTGTCAGGTGGACATGCGCGTCGATCAGACCGGGGAGGAGCGTCGCGTCGCCGAGGTCGATGACCTGCGCGTCGGGCGCGGGTTGCGCTGCGATTTTGTCGCCGTCGACCGCGACGAGGCCGGGCGTCTTGACCGTGCCGGTCTCGGCGTCGAACATGCGGGCGGCCCTCAAAAGAAGGTGTGTCGGTGGCTTTGGCCGTTCGCCGTTCTTGTAGACGACGCCGCCCTTCATCACGAACGTCACGTGCTCGGTCTGGCGGATGTCATCGAGCGGGTTGCCGCGGACCGCGATCACGTCGGCGAGCTTGCCTTTCTCGAGCACGCCCGCGTCGACGCCGAGCAGCTCCGCATCGGTCACCGTCGCCGCCTGCAGCGCCGCAGCGGGCGCCATCCCGAGCGCGTTGAGGTACCCGAGCTGCTGCGCGTTCGTGCCGTGCGGGCCGACTCCCGCATCGGTCCCGAACGCGATCCGCACGCCCTCTTTCAGCGCGTTCCGGATCATCACCGGCTGCGCCGCCCACGCGCGCTCTTCCTTCTCGCGGATGGCGGGCGGGAACTTCGCGAGGTGCTCGGCCGAGGGCGGCCCCGCCGGATCGACCGGCCCCGGCATCAGGAACGTCCCGCGCCGCTTCATTTCCTTGATCGTGTCGGGTTTGAGGAACGTGCCGTGCTCGATCGAATCGACGCCTGCACGGATGGCGACCTTGGCGGCGGCGTCGCCGTGGCAGTGCGCCGCGGCCTTGCGTCCCCACGCGTGGGCTTCGTCGATGATGGCCTTCATCTCCTCGAACGTGAGCTGCGGATTGTCGACCGGGTCGGCGAGCGACATCACGCCGCCGCTCGCCATGAACTTGATGACGTTCGCGCCGTACTTGATCTGCCAGCGCACGGCGGCGCGGCACTCGTCGGGGCCGTTGCAGATACCCTCCTGCACGCCCCACGTCGCGATGCGATCGGCTGGGAACGGGTCGATGTCCGCGTGCCCGCCGCGGGCGCCGATCGCGTGGACCGAGGTGAACATGCGCGGTCCGGGGATGGCGCCGGCGTCGATCGCGTTGCGCAGCCCGACGTCGATGTAGTCGTTGCTGCCGAGGTCGCGCACGGTGGTGAACCCGGCGTCGAGCGTGCGGCGCGCGTATTCGCCCGCGTATTGCGCCTGCTCGGCCGGCCAGCGGAGCAAAGCGTCCATCGTGTCGCGATACCAGCTCTTCCCGGCCTCGAACGTCAGGTGCGTGTGCGCATCGATGAGGCCGGGCAAGAGCGTGGCGTCGCCGAGGTCGATGACGTTGGCGCCCACCGGCGGCTGCCCGCCGACCTGCACGATGCGGTCGTTTTCGGTGACGACCAGCCCCGGACTCATGACGACGCCCTTGCGAGCATCGAACATCCGGGCTGCTTTCATTGCGATGGGCTGCGCCGCGATCAGGAGTGCAAGCAGGAACATCCGCGAGCAACTAGGGTCAGTGCGGCGCTGCCGTCAAGGCTTCTGCTCAGGTGACTGCCTTCTTACCGCTGCCAGCCTTCAGTGGCGACGAATCGAGCCACGCGATCCCGGATTTCGTCTCGGATGCGCCGGACCTCGTCGAGCGGCTTACCCTTCGGGTCGGGCAACGGCCAGTCGTCACGTGTGGCGCCGGGTACGACCGGGCACTCGTCGCCGCAGCCCATCGTGACGAGAGCGTGGACGTTCTCTGCGAGCTCGGCGGTGAGCTTCTGCGGATGCGCGCCGCCGAGGTCGATGCCGGCCTCGCGCATCACGGCCACGGCATCGGGGTAAACGTTTTGTCCAGGCTGCGTCCCTGCCGAGATCGCATGCGCCTTGCGCGGATCGGCCATCTGATTGAAGAAAGCGGCCGCCATCTGCGACCGCCCCGCGTTATGGACACACGCGAAGATGACCGTCTTCATACGGCGTGATTATCACGCCGCCTGCTCCGGCCGCGCGAAACTATTGTCAGGCCATATCAGTGAGTTAAAACGGATCGCGGGGGGCACCACGACATGACGACAAGGGCCTTTCTCGTTGGCTTCGCGATCACGATCGGCATATCGCCTTTGGCCTCGGCGCAGAACGATTTCATGGAGATGCAACAGCGCGTGGTGGACCGCGCACAGCAGCTCAAGGCTTCCGGCGCGCTCGATGCGAAGCACATCGGCCATCTCACGGGACTGTGGGTCTCGCAGAAGCGCGCCCTCGGTGAAACGAGCCCGCGGACGGTGCGGTCGATTCAGCAACTCGACGACGTGCTGATCTACCTGCTCGTCGATTCCAAAACGGGCGAGACCGGCACCGGCGGATTCGCCGAGCTCCGCGGCGGCGTCTGGCGCGGATACTGGTCGCTCGCCTGCGAAGACTGCTGTCCTGGTGTCACATGGTGGGATGGCGGAGTCCTCGCCGTCAGTAGCGACGGCGGAAGCGCCGAGGTGCGCATCCGGTCGAAGAAGCTCGATCACAAGACGTGCAAGCTCAGCGCCGAGCCCGACGACGTCATCATTCCTCTCGACAAGGTGAACGCGTTGCACTTCAAACCATTCGCGCCAGGCAAGCTCATTTACATCATCGCCGCGCCGGCGGTCGGAAACCAGGGCTCGCAGTACAAGGCTGCGATCGACGTTGCCTGGGACCTCCGCGATCTCGGAGTCTCTCGCGTCGCCCTCTCCGGCGGCGGACAGAAGCTCGAGGACACGAACGCGCTCTCCGGCATGCATCGGCTTTTGACCGACAAGTCCGGCCCGGTCTCGTTCTTGCTAGTCGGCTTCAACAGCGCCGGGACGCCGCTTCACGCCCAGAGTCTCGCGATCGAGATCCCCGCCATTCCAGGTATCGGCCGCTAGCTCGGTCAGAGAACCAGGAGAACCCAATGCACAGCTCGACGACGTTTCGTATCCGCGCGGCCTTCGTCACGATCGCAGTCATCGCGTTCTGGCACGCGACTCCAGCGCTGACGCAGCCCGCAACCGAGAGGGCGGAGCTGGAAAGCCGTTGCGAAGAAGAGCACGCGACGGCGAGGTTGGAGAAGACGACCGAGGGCGGCTTCGCCGGCATGAGCTCGGCTCTCGGAGGCGACGAGGGACCGATCGGGCGCCTCAACAAGATCCTGCAGAGCAATTTCAACGATCGTGACATCACGTCGTACGCGGAGGGGCTGAAGACCGTGTCCGGCTTCAACAGGACGATCCAGGCACACCACATCGTCGAGCAAAGACACATCAAGATGCTCGGCAAGCTGCTCGGCTGGGACAAGGAACGGGTCCAGAAGGAGCTTCGCGAATCGCCGGCCGTCATCCTGACCGCGGCTGAGCACGAATGTTTCAGCAACGAGCTGGATTTCGAGCTGCCCAAGGGCCACGAGTACGACCGCAGCGCGGTCGAGGAAGCGTACAGCAAGGCGTACGCGAATGAACCGAACTGGTACAAAGCGGCCAAGGACTATCTCGACAAGACCTGGCCGCCTGGTGCCAGTCCGCTTTCGCTGTAGGGCTGTTTCGAAGAACGGGCCCTTCCCGAACGTCTCGATCGTTTTGTCGAGCTCCAACTACTGGGCGTTTTCCGGACGTCCGGTACATGCCGACGAAATCTCTCAGGGCATCGCGGGCATCTTCGAGCGAGATCGAGGTCAGCGAGAAACTGTTCGCGAGCTTCTTCGCAGTCGGCGATCTTCCTTCTGGAACGTCCTCAGCTCTTTGACGTCGAAGGACTTCATGTCGTCGAAGTGCTTCTCCGCCGCAGCCTCGATCCGAACTGGGCCGAGTGCACGCCCCGCGACATTCTTAAGAGTGCAGGGGCAATCGACTAAAGTGACCACTGCCGCAACCGCGGCGACGAGGCCGGTAACCTGGTTAGCGTTATCGCACCGCTGCCGCGTGCTGTTCCGGCTTCTTCGGCTTTGGCTTGGCTTCTTCCAAAGCCTTCCGTTGCGCCATGTGCTCCTCGATCCAGATCGTCATCGGCGACGCGATGTACCAGGTCGAATACGTCCCGGAGATGATGCCGACCAGCATCGCCAGCGCGAAGTCCTGGATCGTGCCGACGCCGTACAGGATCAACCCGAGCAGCGACAGCGCCGTCGCGCCCGAGGTCAGAATCGTCCGGCCGAGCATCTCGTTGATGCTCAGGTTGATCAGGTCGCGCAGCGGCTTGCCCTTGTGGCGCTTGGCGTTCTCGCGGATCCGGTCGTAGATGACGATCGTGTCGTTCACCGAGTAGCCGACGACGGTCAGGATCACCGTCACCGACGTCAGGTTGAACTCGTGCCGCGAGACCACGAAGAAGCCGAGCGTGACGATCGCGTCGTGGATCAACGCGATGATGACGCCGGGCGAGAACCGGAAGTCGAATCGGAACCCGACGTAGACCAGGATCATCCCCATCGCGTAGAGGACGGCGAGGATTCCGTCGACGCGCAGCTGCTTTCCCACCTGCGGGCCGACGTAGTCGGTGCGGACGACCTCGATCTGGTCGGCGCCGTACTTCTCGCGCAGCGCCGCGCCGATCTTGTCGCCGGTACCCTGCGTAATCACGGTGTATTCGCGGTCCTGCCCCTCGCGCGCGAGCAGCGGGCGGATCTCCTTCACCGCCGTCCCTTCCTTCTCGACCGCGACTTTCAGAGCGTCTTCGGAAACCGGCTGCTTGAAGGTGAAGTCGAGCTTGTCGCCGACCTCCGGGTCGAACCGGAACGACGACAGACCCGGAACCGCGGAAGAGACGGCCGCCTTGATCTGCTCGGCCTTCTCCGGCGTCAACAGCGCGATGCGCTCGACGCGGACGAGGAACTGGTTGTCGGCCTTGTTGCCGTACTCCTGCACGGTCGGCTCGCCGAAACCGAGCTTCGACACCAGGTCGCGCAGCTCGCCCGGGTCGATCGCCTTCTTCGAGTGAATTTGGAGCTCGGTTCCGCCGGCGAAATCGACGCCGTAGTTCAAACGAGGCCAGAAAAACACGCCGGCCAGGACGAGGAGATTCACGATGACCGAGATGGTGACCGCGAGCCCGCGGTACTTCACGAAGTCGTGGCTGGTCCCCGACTTCACCAGCTCGAAGTATTTCATCTCCATTAGAAGCTCACCGCCTTGTGCAGCTTGCCGTGGCTGACGAACCACTCCACGATCGCCCGGGTGACGACGATCGACGTGAACATCGAGGCGAGCAGGCCGATGATCAGCGTGGTCGCAAAGCCGCGCACCGGCCCGGAGCCATAGGCGCGGATGACGAAACCGGCCACCAGCGCGGTGACGTGGCCGTCGAAGATGGTCCAGAAAACCTTGTCATATCCGGTCTTTATGGCCGAGCCGATGGCCTTGCCGGTCTTCAGCTCCTCGCGGATGCGCTCGTTGATCAGGACGTTCGCGTCGACCGCCATGCCGAGGGTCAAGACGAAGCCCGCGATCCCCGGCAACGTCAGCGTCGAATTCAATCCCGCCATGATCGCGAGGACGACGAGGCCGTTCAGCACCAGCGCGACGTCGGCGACGACGCCGGAGAACCGGTAGTAGACGGCCATGAAGAGCAGCACCGCGAGCAGGCCGACCAGCGCCGCCATCGAGCCGCGGCGGATCAGCTCCGGCCCGAGCGACGCGCCGACGCTGCGCTCTTCCAGAATGCGAACCGGCGCCGGCAGCGCGCCCGATTTCAGGACCAGCGCGAGGTCCTTGGCCTCGTCGAGGATCTCGTTGATCGGCTTGAGGCCCCCCAGGTGGATCGAGCAGATGCCGCCGGGGATCTCGGTCTGGATGATCGGCGCGGAGTCGACGGTGTCGTCGAGGACGATCGCCATCCGCTTCTTCACGTTGTTCTTGGTCAGCGTCCCGAACAGATCGGCGCCGGTCTTGTTGAACGTGAGCTGCACGTACGGCCGGTTGCCCTCGCCCGGGCTCTGGTCGAACGCGACGCGCGCGTCGGTGATGTACTCGCCGGTCAGGCCCTGGCGCCGGTCGAGGAGCCACGTCCGGTACACAGCCGCGACGCCGGGGCGCGTCTCGATCTTGCCGATCGCAAATACATGATCTTTCGGCGCTTTATCCTTGATGTACTGCTCGAGCAGCGTCCGATCGGCAGATTTCAGGAAAGGCGAGCTGACGGTCGCGTCGCCGGCGCCGGTATAGCGGTCCCAGTCGAGGGTCACGCCCTCCGGGAGGTCCTTGAACGTCGTCACTGTCTGGTCGGCGTCGTCGACGATCTTGAACTCGAGCTGCGCGGTCTTGCCGATCAGCTCCTTGGCCTTCTCGGGATTCGAGTACCCCGGGAGCTGGACGAGAATCGACGCGTCGCCGCGCTTGGCGATGGTCGGCTCCGAGACGCCCCACTTGTCCACCCGGTTGCGGATCGCCTTGACCGCCTGATCGACCGCGCCCTCCTTGAGTTGCTTGACCGCGTCGTCCTTCATCGTCAATTCGAACGAGCTGCCGGTGACCCGGCGGATGTACATGTCGGTGTACTCGTCGCTGACGAGGTTCTTGGCCTTGCTCACGTCCGGCACGGTGACGGTGACGATGCCGGTATCCGGATCGCCGCGAACGTCGGCGCCCTTGATGTCCTTGCGCTCGAGCTCGGCCGAGATCTCCTCGGCGCGGCGGACGGCCTTCTCACGGACCGCCTTGTCGACCTCGACGCCCATCACCAGGTGGATTCCGCCTTGCAAATCCAGCCCTAAATTCAGGTGCTTGGCCGGCGCCCACTTGGGCCGCGCCTTGTCGAACGCGCTGGTCTCGTTCCGCTCCGTCGCCGGCATGCGGAAGTACGTGACGCTCGGAACCAGCGCCCAGATTGCCAACAGAGTCACGGCCGCGATGAAGCCGGCCTTCCAGTACCACGAGCGATCCATGCTTCAGCCCTTCTTCTCTTCAAC
>JAIVGS010000055.1 GCA_020201435.1 Myxococcales bacterium | reverse complement strand
GCTTTCGATCGAGTGGAGCCGCGTCTTTCCGGTGTCGACCATCGGCGTCCAGGACCTTCGTTGGATCGCGAGCCCCGCTGCACTTGCCTACTACCACGCGCTCTTTTCCGCCATGAAAGCGCACGGCCTCACGCCCTTCGTGACGCTGAACCACTACACGCTGCCGGCCTGGCTGCACGACGCCGCCGGATGTCACGCCGACATCGATCACTGCAGCCCGCGCGGATGGCTCGAGCCGGCGGCACCGACCGAGGCGGCCCGGTACGCAGGCTTCGTCGCCGCCGAATTTCCCGAGGTGCAGCTCTGGGCGACCTTGAACGAGCCGTTCACCGCGGTCGTCCTGGCGGGTTACCTGACCCCCTCCGACGACCGCACGAACCCGCCGGGCGTCTCCTTCAAGTGGGCGGAAGCAAAGGCGGTTTACGGCGCCTTGGTCGCGGCCCACGCGCGCATGTACGACGCGGTCAAGGCGGCAGCGCCGCGCGCGCAGGTGGGGATCGTCTACAACGTGCAGGCGGTCTCGCCGAAGAATCCTGCCCGCAAGCAGGACGTGCAGTCGGCGGCGGACATCTCGTACCTGACGAACCAGATGTTCCTGAACGCGGTCGCCCGGGGCGATTTCGATGCCGGATGGGACGGCCGGATCGCCCATCGCGACGACCTCGCCGGCCGGCTCGATTTCCTCGGCGTGAACTACTACATCCGCGCGACCGTCGAGGGCCTCGGGAGCTCGCTGTTCCCCGAGCAGTCGCCGTACATGACCTTCAACCCGTTCTCTCTCGGGTTGATGCCGGACGCCAAGGGACTCTCAGAAGTGCTTGATTTCGTTAAAGGATATGGCAAGCCGGTCTACGTCACCGAGACCGGAATCGAGGATGCGCAGGACACCGGCAAGGCGGCCGACTGGATCGCGACGACGGTCAAAGCCGTCAAGGAGAGCAGCGCCGACGTGCGCGGCTACTTCTACTGGACGCTGATGGACAACTACGAGTGGAACCACGGGATGACGTGGAAGCTCGGGCTGTACGCGGTCGACCCGAACGACCCTTCGAAGGTTCGCGAGCCACGAGTGAACGCGATCGCCGCGTTCAGAACCCTGGCACCAGCTTCGCGATGATCTCTTTCATGATTTCGCTGGTCCCGCCGCCGATGGTGAGCAGCCGCGCGTCGCGGAACGCGCGGGCGACGGGCGTTTCGACGACGTAGCCCATCCCGCCGTGGAACTGCTGGCAGTCGTAGACGACCTTCTGGATCAGGTCGCCGGCGAAGAGCTTGGCCATGCTGATCTCTTTCACGGCCGGTTCCTTGCGGTTCATCAGGTCGCACGCCCGATACGTGAGCCAGCGGGCGGCCTCGATCGCCGTCAGGTGCTCGACGAACTTGTGCTTCCAGACTTGGTACTTGATCAGCGGCTTGCCGAACGCGCCGCGCTCGTTGCCGTACCTCAAGGATTCCTCGACCAGCTGCTGCATCCCGGAGACCGCGCCGACCGCCGCGACCAGCCGCTCGCCCTGGAAGTTCGTCATCACGTGGTAGAAGCCCTGGTTCTCCTCGCCGAGCAGGTAGCGCGCGGGGATCTTGCAGTCTTCGAAGAAGAGCAGCGCGGTGTCGCTCGCCAGGTTGCCGACTTTCTGCAGCTTTTTGCTGACCGAGTAGCCCTTCACGTCGGTCGGGAAGGTGACCAGCGAGATGCCGCCGTAACCGGGTTCGCCGGTGCGCACCGCGAGGGTGATGAAGTCCGCGCGCGTGCCGTTCGTGATCCACATCTTCGCGCCGTTGATGACGTACTCGTCTCCGACCCGGCGCGCGGTCGTCTTGAGGTTGGCGACGTCGCTTCCCGCGTCCGGCTCGGAAATGCCGAGCGCGGCGATCTTTTCCCCGGCCAGCGCGGGGATCAGGAACTCCTTTTTCTGCTCGGGGGTCCCGATCTCGTTGATGATCGGCGTCGCCATCTGCGACTGCACGAGCAGCCCCATGTTCACGCCCGAATTGCGCGAGTGGACCAACTCCTCCGCGAGCACCACCACGTACCAGTAGTCGCCGTTCGAGCCGCCGACCTCCTCGGGGTAGTTGATCCCCAGCGCCCCGATCTCGGCCATCCCGGTGAACACTTCGCGCGGAAAGATTCCGGCCTCGTCCCACTCCAGCGCGTGCGGCGCCAGCTCTTTCTCGACGTAATTCCGCAGGTTACGGCGGAACATCTGGTGCTCAGGCGTAAACGGCGCTTCGATGGCCATCGCGTTCTCCACTGAATGAGCGCTCATTCATAACACGATTCCACGAACGCGTTCGAACTTGTCCCAGGACAGGTTCGCACAATTCTAGAACGCCGCTCCCACCGCCGCGCCGAGGAACAACGCGCTCCAGGAGATCGACGACGCGATCGGCCGCTCCATCTCGCCAGCGCCGCGCGCGACGGCGGCAGGAATCGCGGCGAACATCATTCCGAGCCCGAACACTCGAAGCGGCGGCCACAGCTGGCCTGCCAGCGCGAGCGCAGTCGCGATCCGCGGCAACCAGATCGCATTCGGCATGCGCGGCTCCACCCGCGTTGCGAGCGCCATTGCTGCGAGCGGCACCACGATGCCCGTCGCCAACGAGACGTTCGCTCGTGCGCTCAACAGCCCCGATGCGAACGCCAGGCCCGTGAGCTGCGCGGCCAACGGCGTCCGCAGCGTGTGCACGTATTCCGCCGCCGGCCAGCTCGACCGCGGCATTCCCCCATCCCGAAGCGCCGGAATGCCGATGATGCCGATCGCCAGCGCCGCGAGGCAGAGGGGCCAGCTCCATCCCGCGTGGCCGAGCGCGAAGCCGAGCGCCGCACCGAGCCCTTGCCCCATGTCCAGCCACGCCCAGGCGGCCGCACGTCGCTCGACGGTGATCCTGTCGCCGATCGTCGTCGCGCAGAGATCGCCCAGAGCGGGAAGCCCGACGCCGACGATCAAAAACGGCCAGAAGAACAGCGATCCGCAGACAAGCCCGACGGCGATCAGGAGCGAGGCAATCAGCATGCGCGAAAATCGCGTGCCAGCCTTGGCCCACAGCGGACGCAGAAGCCGAAGGCCCGCGAGCACGAATGCCTCGCGGGCCGCGAGTGAATTCGTCAGCCAGACCCACACGGCGAATTCCGTCGCGCCCGCCAGCACCGACAGCCGCAGTACAAACCGCGCCTCGTCCGCAAACAGCCGCGGCCGGACCGGTGGCGCGGGCCGGATCGGGAACTTCGACAGCTTCGGTCCCGTCGGCGCGAATTCTTCGGGCAGCTTGGCCAACGCGCGTCATCCTACCGCGTGACACGAATGACCGGCGTCGAGACCGATCGAAGTGGTGAAGCTCGGCGTCAGGCTAGGTCGAGCCCGGCGCTGCGTGCTAGCTTCGAACGCGATGACCGCCTGTGCAAACTGCGGCGCGCCGTTCACGCCCGTGGTGAGCGGCCAGACGCTCTGCGACAAGTGCCACGGTCTCGCGCATCCCGAGCCCGCCTCGCCGCTGCAGCACGCCGAGGTCGCCGGATACCGGCTGGTGATGGAGCTCGGCGCCGGGCGGTTCGCCCACACCTGGCTGGCCGAAGACGACCAGGGCCGGCCGATGGTCCTGAAGCTGTTGCGCCGCTACGCGCCCGATCCGAACACCGTGCAGCGCTTTCTCGCCGAGGCCCAGCGGCTCGCCGCCGCGCCGGAGCTCGATCACCCGTACGTCGCGCGCCCGGTCACCGCCGGCGTGCATCTCGTCTCGGCGTTCTTCCTCGTCTACCAGAGCGGCGGCGAGGTGACGCTGGCCGACGAGCTCCGCCAGCGCGGCCGCGTCGTCCCGCCGCGCGCGCTCGAGTTCTGCGCCCAGGTCGCCGAGGGGCTCGCCGCGGCGCACCGGGTCGGCGTGCTGCATCTCGATCTCAAGCCCGCCAACGTCGGCCTCACCAAGGCGGCCGACGGGACCGAGCAGGCCGTCGTCCTCGACGTCGCGACCTCGCATCTGCTCCTGAAAACGGGCCTGCGCGACGCGGGGCCGCTTCCGCTGTCGAGCGCGGCGTACATGTCGCCCGAAGAGGCCGCCGGAAGGACTCCGGACGCGCGCAGCGACATCTACTCGCTCGGTGTGGTCCTCTTCCAGCTCATCTCCGGCCGCCTGCCGATGATGGGTACCAACGTAGAGGAGCTGCTCCGGGCGCACCGCTCGCATTCGCCGCTCCGCCTGCGCGACGTCGGCCGCAAGGTCCACGCCGATCTCGAGACGCTGATCGCGCGCCTGCTCGCGAAGGACCCCGCGAATCGGCCGGCGAGCGGCGACGAGGTCTCGGTCCTGATGCGGGCGATGGCGCCGATCGCCGACGTGGCGCCGATGGAGGAGGGGCTGGAAGAGATCGAGGACCCGGTGCCCGTCGTGGAAGGGCCGCGGCCCGAGCCGGAGGTGATGCCGCCGCCGCAGATGCTGCCGCCGCCGGTCGATCCCGCGCTCGAGCGGGCGATGATGGGCGAGGTCTCTTCGCAGCCTCCCGAGCGCGCGCCCGGCATTCCGAAGTGGGCGCCATTCGTGCCGCCGCGCTGGTCGACCATCGCTGCAGCCGGCGTGGCGCTGCTCGGGCTGGTTGGTTTCCTGGTCAGGCGGCCAAAGCCGGCGCTCCCGAAGGCGGTCGCGCCGAAGATCGCGACCGCATCGCCAGTCGCTCCGCCGCCGGCGGCGGCCGCCCCTGCTCCTGCTCCTGCTCCTGCTCCTGCTCCGGCCGCGGCTCCGGTCGTGACCGCCGCGGTCGCCGAAGCGATCCAGCCGTCTGCCGCCAGGCTGATGCCGGTCGCGCCGAGCCGGTACGCAAAAAACTTCGAGCGTGCTCAAAAGGCGCTGTGGACCAACCAGCCTGACAGCGCGAAGAGCACCCTCAAAGACATTCTCAAGAAGAAGTCGCTCTCGACACGCGACCGCGCCCGCGCGTTCAAGATGATGGGCGACGCCGAGGCGAAGAAGGGCCGCAAGGCCGCCGCCGCCGGCTGGTACAAAAGGTCGCTCAAGCTCTTCGAGGACCCGGACGACCGCGAGAAGGTCTCGAAGCTGCTCGCCGGACTGCGTTAGGCCTCCGCGAGCGGCCGCAGCACGCGCAGCATCGCCCCGTCGAATGCCGCGCGCAGCCGTTCGTCCGGCTCGTCGCGCCTGCGCGACAGGACGCCGCGCATCTGCGCCCACAGGAGCAGGGCGATGTCGCCCGAAGGCGCTGGCCGCATGACGCACGCCTGCATGCATCGCTCGACCTGGACTTCGAGTCGGCCGAGGGGCTTACGGTCGATCGTCCGCGGTGCCAGCATCATCTCGGTGAGCTTCGGGTAGCGTGTCGCGAAGCGGAGCACTTCGTCGCTCATCGTGCGCAGGCCGCGCGCCGCGCTCGGAGTGTGGTAGCCGCGGAGCATCTCGCCGTCGAGCTCGTCGAAAGCGTGGGCGATCACGTGGTCGAGGAGATCGCGTTTGTTGCGGAAATGCTTGTAGATCGCGGGCGCAGTCAAGTTCGCGAGCTTGGCGATTCCGCGCATGGTGACGCGCTCGACGCCGACTTCGGAGACGAGCGCGCGGGTGGCGTTCAGGATTCGGTATCGGGTGAAGAGTTTCATGACCGCGATCGTAGCGGATGGGTCTGACATCGCCGCCCGCCGGCGACGAGCCACCCATGGGGTCGGGGTCGAAATGGATTTGGTGAACAGCGTTCACTGGACTTCTCGGAACAAGTAAACGCTGTTCACCGCGGCCTCGCGTGCGCGTCGCGGCGCACCGCCGGTTAACGCCGTTCACCGGTGCTCTCTGAACAAGTGAACGTTGTTCACCAAAACCATTCCGTCCCCTCCGGCGACCCCCCTTTGCCGCTTGGTTACGCCGGGTCGCCTGGATTGACCCGAGACGGGTCGGTCGGGAACTTCGCGAACTCCTCGATCAGCGCCGCGCAGAACGCCAGCGCGGCCCGCTTGTTGGCGACGAAGCGATAGAGGGCGAGGTCGGACCCGCGCTCTCCCGAGACGCCACCGAGCGGCTCCAATACATTCAATAGATCAACACCCATCTCGATCAGATACGCGTCCGGCCCGCCGCTGAACTTCACGCCGATCGCCGGGTCCACGCTCGCTTCGAGCCCCGCCTCGGTGGCTTTCCCCTCGAGCAGATCCTCGAGACCCTGCAGGAACTGGATCAGATCCATGTCCAGCAGCGTCGCCCGCGGCACTTCCAGGAGTGCAGCGAATCCGTGCGTCGCGTGCTGGTAGCGATCGACCCCGACCCGCATCTCGAGCGACGCCGGCGACCGCAGCCCGTCCGACAACCGCCGCACGAGCTCGATCCGCGCCCGCAGATTCGAGGTCTGGTTGAGCAGCACCGCCATGCGCTGCCATGTTACATGACGGCGCTTCATGCGACGGCTGCTCCTGCCCACCCTGTCCGGCGTCCTCTATTTCCTGAGCTGGATCGGGTTCGGCATCTGGCCGCTGGCGTTCATCTGCTTCCTGCCGCTCCTCTTCGAGCTGAAAACCGCGACGCCCAGGCAGTCGTTCTGGCGCGGCTGGTGGATGGGCTTCGTCACCCATCTCGGCGGCTACACCTGGATCATCCATCTCCTGAAAGTCTTCGCCTTCGCTCCCTGGCCGGTCGCGTTCCTCGGCTACCTCGCGATCTGCGCCGGCCAGGGCCTGCTCTTCGGCGTCTTCGCCCTCGCCCTGCGCTGGCTGTGGCTCGAGACCGGCTGGTCGATGGCGGCGCTCCTGCCGCTCTCGTTGATCGCGACCGAACACGTTTTTCCTCTATTATTCCAAAGCTATACGGGCGTGGCCCTGATGCCGGTGCTGCCCATCGTGCAGGTCGCCGACCTCGGCGGGCCGCTGCTGCTCTCCGCTCTGCAGGCGACCGTCAACGGCGCGTTCTTCGACGGCTGGGAGGCGTGGCGCGAAGCGCGAAATCCGCCGTTCAAAGCGATGACCGCGTCGTTGATCGCGCTCGCCGCCTGCGCCGCGTACGGCTTCTGGCGCATGGTCCGCGTCGACGACGCGCAGCGCGCCGCGCCGAAGATCACCGTCGGCCTCGCCCAGCCGAACGTCGGCGAGATCGAGCTGCACGCGAACCCGTACGCCTCGGTCCGCGCGCTGCGAGACGAAACCGCCGAGCTGCACACGCGGGGCGCGGACCTCGTCGTCTGGCCGGAGGTCGGCTTCAACACCCGGCTGGTCGCCGAGGGCGCGACCGACGGCCGCTTCATCCAGGGCGACGTCCCGGTGCCGCTCATCGCCGGCGTCGAGCGGAGCAACGGCCGCGACTTCTGGAACAGCGCGATCGTGGTCGACGAAAACGGCCGCATCGGCGACCACTACGACAAGATCCAGCTCCTCGCCTTCGGCGAGTACATCCCGGGCGGCGAGTGGTTTCCCCAGATCTACCGATGGTCTCCGCTCGCGTCGCACCTGAGCCGCGGCAACAGTACGCGGCCCTTGCGGTGGCACCAGTGGAGGTTCGCGACCTTCATCTGTTACGAGGACATCCTGCCCGGCATCGTCCGCGCGACGATGCGCGACTACGGCGAGGGCCGCGCGCACGCGATGGTCAATCTCACCAACGACTCGTGGTACGGCGCCGGCCACGAGCAGGAACAGCATCTGCTGCTGGCGGCGGTCCGCTCGATCGAGCACCGCCGCTGGCTCGTGCGCGCGACCTCGACCGGGATCAGCGCGTTCGTCGATGCGACCGGGCGGGTGGTGCAGCGGATCGATCGCAACCTGCGCGGCGTCGCGGCGCGCGACGTGCCGATGATGCAAGGGACGACCGTCTACGAAATCCTCGGCGACTGGCCCGGGTGGGCCGCGCTCGCCGTGTTCGCGGCGGTGTTCGCATGGAAGCGCGCCTCGCGAAAGTAGCCATCGCGGCGGCGGCGGCGTTCGCGCTGTGGCACGCGCTGTGGGTCTCGGCGGTCACCGACGACGCCGGGATCGCGCTGGCTTACGCGCAAAATCTCGCGTCAGGTCAAGGACTTCGGCTGACGCCGTTCTCGCCGCGGGTGGAGGCGTACTCGGACCCGCTGTGGGTCCTCTGGCTGGCGCTGGGGTACGCGCTGCACGTCGGCGGGCCGCAGTTCGCGCGGATCTCCGGGGCCCTCTTCGCGGCCGGGGCGGTGTGGCTGATCGGCCATGTACGCAGCCGGAAACCGCGGATGTACGACGCGGTCGGGCCGTGGCTGCTGGCGTTGGATACGACGTATACGTTCTGGGCCGGGAGCGGCCTCGAGTCCGGCGCGTTCGCACTCGCGCTGTCGGCGACGATGATGACCGGCAGCCCGATCGCCGCCGGCCTGATGCCGGTGCTGCGGCCCGAGGGAATCCTGTATCTGGTCCAGCGGCGGCGCCTGAGGTGGTTCGTCATCGCCCTGCTGCCGCTCGCGGCCTGGGTCGCCTTCCGCCGAGTCTATTACGGAGAGTGGCTGCCGAATTCGTTCTACGCGAAAAGATCCTGGGATTACGGGGGGTTCTGGTATCTGAACGCCTGGTTCCTCGACTCGCTGTGGCACTGGGCACTGTACCTGTCGCCGCTCGCGTTCATCGCCAAAAGCACTCGCCAGGCCGCTCTCGCTGCCCTCCCCGGCTGCGCCGCAGCGGTCGCGTTCATCCTCTATTCGAAGGGCGACTGGATGGCGGGGCACCGCTTCGCGGCCCACGCGCTCCCCGCCGCCGCGCTCGCCGCCGGGCTCGTTCCTCCCGCGCTGCAGGAGCTGCTCGGCGGGCGCGATCGCGACGCCGGCTGGCTGTCGGCGGCCGCGCTCGTCCTGCTCGCCGCGATCGCGGCCCCCGCCCGCAGCCTCGATCGCAAGCTCAACCCCGTTTTGCCTCTCGCCTACGTCGCCGAGCAGGGCCGCTGGTTCCGGCGCACCGCGAACGCCCTCGGCCTCACCCGGCCGCGCATCGCCCACTTCGACATCGGCGGACTTGCCCTCGAAAGCGGCGGCGAGGTGATCGATCTCGCCGGCCTCGCCGACAGGTACATCGGCCGTGTCGGCTATCAGAACCAGAAGGCCGTCGAGGACTACGTCTTCGACCGGGTCAAGCCTCAGTTGATGAACATCCACGGCCCCTGCCAGTACCTGCACGACGATCCACGCCTGGAGCGCGACTACTGGCTCGCGGCGACCGGCCCTTGGGGCGAAAATTGGGTCCGAAAATCACTGGAGTTGGACGGAATCGACGATACCGTCCAGACGCCCGCCCGGCCGGTTGTCAGACCCCGGAAGTAGCCTGGGTTCGTGCTTGAGAAGACTGCCTTCGCCCACTATCCTGCTCCGTCCCTCATGGAACCCGAATCGATCCTCGTCAAAGGTGCCCGCGAGCACAACCTCAAGGGCATCACGCTCGAGATCCCGAAGAAGCGCCTGGTCGTCTTCACCGGGGTCTCCGGCAGCGGCAAGAGCTCCCTCGCCTTCGACACCCTCTACGCCGAGGGCCAGCGCCGGTACGTCGAGTCGCTCTCCGCCTACGCGCGCCAGTTCCTCGGCCAGATGGAGAAGCCGCACTACGACGTGATCCGCGGCCTCTCGCCGACCATCTCGATCGAGCAGAAAGCGGCCTCCAACAACCCGCGTTCGACGGTCGGAACGATCACCGAAATTCACGACTACTTACGCGTCCTTTACGCCGCGGTCGGCAAGCAGCACTGCACCATCTGCGGCCGGCGGGTGGGAAAGCAGTCGGCGCAGCAGATCGCCGACGAGCTGGCGAGGCTCCCGGAAGGGACGAAGCTGACGCTGCTCGCGCCGCTGATCGAGCAGCGCAAGGGCGAGCACAAGGAGGTCCTCGCCGACGCGCGCAAGCGCGGCTTCGCCCGCGCCCGCGTCGACGGCGTCGTCCGCGATCTCGACGACGACATCGACCTCGACAAGAAGCGCAAGCACAGCATCGAGGTGGTGGTCGACCGCATCGTCATCAAGGGCGCCGACTCGCGCCTGCACGACTCGGTCGAGACCGCGTTGAAAGAGGGCAAAGGCGTCCTGCACGCTCTGACCCAGCTCAAGGGTGGGGGCGAAACCCACAGCATGTACTCCGAGCACCTCTCGTGCCCGGTCGACGGCATCAGCTTTCCCGAGCTGGCGCCGCACAGCTTCTCGTTCAACAACCCGCTCGGCATGTGCCACGAGTGCAACGGCCTCGGGACGCGGCCGGAGATGGACGCGGACCTGATCGTGCCGGACGTGAGCAAGTCGATCCGCGGCGGCGCGGTCGAGCCGTGGACGCATGCCCTCGAGAAGCAGGGCGGGTGGACGTTCCGGATGATCGAATCGCTTTCGCAGTCCTTCAAGGTGCCCCTCGACAAGCCGTGGAAGGACCTGCCGCGCGAGACGCGCGATCTGCTGCTGTACGGCTCCGGCGACGAGACGATGAGCATCCGCTGGAGCGAGGGCGGGCGCAGCGGCACGTACCGCACCTCGTTCGAGGGCATCATCCCGATGCTGATGCGCCGCTTCAAGGAGACCATCTCCGAGAGCATGCGCAAGCACTACCTGCGCTACTTCAGCGACAAGGCGTGCTCGGCGTGCAAGGGCGAGCGGCTGCGGCCCGAGAGCCGCGCGGTACTGGTGGGCGAGCAGAGCATCGTCGGCGTCTCGCGAATGACCATCGAGCAGGCGATGGACTTCGTCGCGAACCTCGCGCTGACCGGAAACGACAAGGTCGTCGCGGCGGAGCTTCGGAAGGAGATCGGGAACCGGCTGCGATTCCTGCTCGACGTCGGTCTCGGCTATCTCACTCTGGACCGGCCGGGACCGTCGTTGAGCGGCGGCGAGTCGCAGCGGATCCGTCTCGCCTCGCAGATGGGGTCCGAGCTCACCGGGGTCATTTACATCCTGGACGAGCCGTCGATCGGGCTGCACCAGCGCGACAACATGCGCCTGCTCAACACGCTCAAGCGCCTGAGAGATCTGGGGAATTCCGTCATCGTCGTGGAGCACGACGAGGAGACGATGGAGGAAGCCGACTACCTCGTCGACTTCGGGCCCGGCGCGGGCGAGCTCGGCGGCGAGATCGTCGCGACCGGCAGCCCTCGCGAGGTGATGAAGGTCGAGCGCTCGTTGACCGGCGCGTACCTGGCCGGCCGGCGGCGCATCGAAGTGCCGGCACAGCGGCGGCGCGGAACCGGCAAGTCCGTCCGCTTGATGGGCGCGGCGGCGAACAACCTGAAGGAAGTCGACGTCGACATCCCGCTCGGCTGTCTGGTCGCGGTCACCGGCGTCTCCGGCGCCGGCAAGTCCACGCTGGTGAACAGGATCCTGTATCCCGCCCTGGCCCGCGCGTTGTACGGCTCGCGCGAGGCGCCCGGCGCGTACAAGGCGTTGAGCGGCATCGAGCACCTCGACAAGTGCATCGAGATCGACCAGAAGCCCATCGGGCGCACGCCGCGGTCGAACCCGGCGACGTACACCAAGGTCTTCGACTGCATCCGCGACGTCTTCGCCCGCACGCCGGAAGCGCGCGCATACGGGTACGAGCCGGGCCGGTTCTCGTTCAACGTCAAGGGCGGCCGCTGCGAAGCGTGCGAGGGCGACGGCCTGAAAGTCGTCGAGATGCACTTCCTCGCGGACGTCTACGTTCCGTGCGAAGTCTGCCACGGCAAGCGCTTCAACGACGCCACGCTGCGGGTCACGTTCAAGGGCAAGAACATCGCCGAAGTGCTCGACATGAGCGTGCGCGAAGCGATGGAGCACTTCTCGGTCCACAAGGAAATCATCCGTATTCTCAAGACGTTGGATGACGTGGGCCTGGGGTACATCAAGATCGGCCAGCCGAGTCCGACCCTGAGCGGCGGCGAGGCGCAACGGATCAAGCTGTCCCGCGAGCTGGCCCGGACCGACACCGGGCGGACCCTCTATGTCCTGGACGAGCCGACCACCGGCCTGCACTTCGAGGACATCCGCCGGCTCCTCGCGGTCTTGAACCGCCTCGTCGACGCCGGCAACACCGTGCTCGTCATCGAGCACAACCTCGACGTGATCAAGTGCGCCGACTGGATCATCGACGTCGGCCCCGAGGGCGGCGACAAGGGCGGCCGCATCATCGCCACCGGCACGCCGGAACAGGTCGCGCAGACGAAGGCGAGCTACACCGGCCAGTACCTGGGCAAAGTCCTCGGCCGCGGCCGCGCCGCTTAAAGCGACTCAAGGCTGGCGCTGCGGTGGCTCGGGCCGCTTCTCGTCCTTGTCGGCCTCGAACAGGTCGAGGTTCTTGACCAGCTCCATCTGCTCGAGCAGCGCCAGCTCCTTCACCAGCTCGCGATCCTCCTGCGAGAGCGGCTTTTCACGGTCCGCCCGCGCCTGTGTCGCGTCGGGCGGTGGCGCCGGCTGCGGCGACTGCGCGAGCAAGGCGGCGATCAGCAAGAGCCCGCCCATCCTCAGCCCCCGCCCTTGCGGCGCTCCTGGCGCCGCTCCTGCCTCTCCTGGCGCCGCTCCTGCTTGCGCTGCTGGCGCATCTCCCTGAATTTCTGGCGCATTTCCTCGCGCTGCTCGGGCGACATCTGCTGCCACCGCTTCATGTTCTCGAGGATCTGCTTGCGCTCTTCGGGGCCCGCGTTCATCACCCGCTTGAGCTGCTGGCGCAGCTCGGCCCGCTTCTCCGGCGAGAGCTTGCGGAAGTCCTCCCACCGCTGGAGGATCTGCTTGCGCTCCTGCGGCGACATCTGCTGGAAGCGGCGGTAATTCTCTTGAACCTGATCGCGCTCCGCCGGCGGCATCGCCTGCAGCCGATCGAGGTTCTGCCGCAGCTCCGCCCGCTGATCGGGAGGCAGCTGCTGCAGCTCGCGGAACCGCTGGCGCAGCTCGTCCTGCTTTTCCGGCGGCAGGTTGCGGAACCGCTCTTCGGCGGACTGCTGCGCGCGCACCGGCAAACCGACCAGCAGCGCGCAGGCGATGAGCAGGGCGCGCTTCACGGCCGGGCCTCCAGCGTATGCAGCACCTCGACCACGTCGAGGTCCTCGAGCGCCTGCTGGTTCTGCACCACCGTCATGTCCTCGAAGAGATCGAGCCGCTGCGCGACCATCAGATCTTCGTGCTGCGGCCGGTTCGGCATCGCGAGCAGCACCGCGCCCGCCGCCACGCCGGCGACCGCGAGCCCGCCGAAGCTCCACCGCAGCCAGGCGACGAACGACGACCCGCGCCGATCCCGGGCGTTCAACGCGACCATCGCCGCGAAGCCGGCGCGCGGCTCCCGATCCCGAAGCGGAGGCATGACCGCCCGCCCCTCCGCCAGGAGGGTCGGGTCGTCGGGGATGTTTCCGCCGCGCGCCATGTCTTACAGACCCCCCAGCCGGGGAAAGGTTAGACCGCCTCAAGCGAGCCGGAAACGCACCGGCAGAAAGCCGCCCAGATCGAACTCGTCGCCGGTCTCGATGAAGCGGACGTCGACCGGCTGGCCCAGCCGGAACGACCCCCGCGCCGAGCGTAAGTCCTCGAAAACATAGCGACCTTCCCGCCAGAGCACCCGGGCATGACGCGGTGAGATGAGGGGCAGATCGAGCCGCAGATCGACGTCTTCGGCCGAGCCCATCACGAACTCGCTCTTGTCGATCGAGATCTCGGGCTTGCCGTCCACCGACATGTAGAGCCTCTGCGGCGGCGGTTCGCCCTTCTTGCCCTTGCGGGGTGGTTCCGGGTGGAGAGGCATGCCCGGCGCGACTGCAGCGGCATACCCCGCGAGCGCGCGCTCGATCACCTCGCGCGGCAGGAGGCTGGTGCGCTCGGACAGGCGGCGGACCAGATCGAGATCGGCCTCGCTCAGCTCGAGCTTCGAGGCCTTCTTTTTCTCGCTCCGCGCCGGGGCGGGCGGCTTCTTCCGACCCAGCGTCTTCTTGGCCATGGTTTCAGCTCCGCGAGAACAGCCGGCGGCCGAGCTGGAGGTCGCCGAAGACGACGACGGCGACGATCAGACCGAGCAGGAGCAACAGCCCGATCACGTGCACCACCGATTCCAGCCGCTGGTTCACCTTGTGCCCGCTGACCAGCTCGACCCCGAGGAAGACCAGCCGCCCGCCGTCGAGCGCGGGCACCGGCAGGAAGTTGAACAGCGCGAGCCCGACCGAGATGTTGGCGAGGATGCTGGCGAAGTCGGCGATGCCCCGCCTGACCTCGGCGGACGCCTGCCGGACGATGGCGACCGGACCTGCCAGCGACGCGCTGCCTTTTCCGCGGACGGCGTCGAACAGCGCCCCGAGCGTCGCGGCGTTCAGCGCCCAGACGTCGTGCGCGGCGCGGGGAATCGCCTCCCCGAGCGGGAGCCGCACCAGGACGTGGTCGAGCTTGACCGAGATGGTGCCTTTCTCCGGCCGGACGAGGAAGTCTCTCTGCGCGCCGGCTCGCTCCGCCTCCACCCGCCGCGCTGGCGGAGCGGCGGGCTTCTGCAGCTCGCGCTTCAGGTCGTCGAACGACGCGACCGGCACGCCGTCGACGGAGATCACGCGGTCTCCGGTCTGCAGGCCTGCCGCCGCGGCCGGTCCTCCCGGGAGCACTTCGATGCGGGTGGTGGTCAGGTCGAGAAACCCGTGGGTGACGTAGAGCAGCGCGATGATCAGGAAGGCGACGAAATAATTGACCCCCGGACCGGCGGCGATGACGAGGAACCGCCGCCACGCGGACTTGTTCATGTACGAGCCCTGGTCGGTCGGGTCCTGTGCGGCCGGGTCGTCGGGTGTGAATCCCGCGATCTTGCAGTAACCGCCGAGCGGCAGCGCGCTCAGCCGGTAATCGGTCTCTCCGCTCTTGAAGCCGGCGATCCGCGGTCCGAAACCGAGCGAGTACGTCTCTACCCGCATGCCCATCAGGCGGGCGAGCACGAGGTGCCCGGCTTCGTGGGCCGCGATCAACAGCCCGAGTCCCACGATGGCGACGAGAATGGCCATGAAGCGCGGCAGCATAGCCGATCAATGACTACGTTGTCCGAGGTACGGACGAGCATTCGGGGGACGTCATGCGAAAGCTGATCGCGGTTGGAGCTCTGGCCCTCGCTGCGTGCGCGCAGCACCACAACACGATGACCAAGGTGGACGACTCGGGCCTCTCGCGGCTCGACGAGCGGCAGATGCAGCCGGTCGACGACGCGCGCGTCGAGGAAGGCCGCGCACAGGACGCGGTCGCCAAGGCCAAGGCGGCCGAGGCCGACGCGCACGCGCGCCTCGAGGTGGCGAAGAGCGAGAAAGGCGTCTCCGAAGCGCAGCTCAAGCGATCGGTGGCGGAGCGCGACCTGCTCAAGAAGCAGTACGCGCCGAAGGATCAACTCGCGCAGGCCGACCAGAACATCCAGGCGGCGCAGGACCGGATCAAGGCGACCGATCTGAAGCTCGCCTACCTGAACCAGATGATCGCGGTCGCCGAGGCCGAGCGGAAGGCCGCCGACGCGCATCTCCTGACGGCGCACGCGGTGACCGAGCAGGCCAAGTACCGCGCGATGCGGTCGGCCAACGCCCCGCAGGCCGAAGCCGTCAACGTCGGCG
>JAIVGS010000337.1 GCA_020201435.1 Myxococcales bacterium | reverse complement strand
GAGCAGGCCCGGGCGCTGGAGCTCGATCGCGCCGGGATCGACGCCTTCACCGGCGGGCAGCTTCAGGCCAACCGCAAGTCGAACAAGTTCGTGATGGACGTGACGCTGCCGGATGACCTGCTCTCGCCGCTGATGGACAACGAAGAGCGCGTGGCCGAGCCGGTCGGCGACGAGCTGCGCGCCCAGCTCGCCGGCGGTCTGCCGTCCAACCTGGCGTCGTTCCTGCCGATTCTGGCCGCGATCGCGATCCTCGCCATGCATCTCGGCCGCGGCCGCATCCGCCCGAGCGGACGCTGCGACCGCTGCGGCCGCGAGGTCTGCAAGCGGTGCGACCCCGACGCCCGCCCGTCCGAGGCGCTGTGCGCGCAGTGCGTGAACGTCTTCATCCGCCGCGCCGGGGTCGACGCCGCGGAGCGAATCCGCAAGGAATACGCGGTCCAGGCGTACCACCGTCGGCGGCACGCGATCGCCCGCGCGCTCGCCGTCCTCTCCGGCGCCGGCCACGTGATGATGGGCTACCCGCTGCGCGGGCTCTTCTTCCTCCTCGTCACCGGCTCGCTCGCCGCCAGCGTCATCCTCTGGCGCGGTCTGCTCCACGACCCGATCCCGGTCCGCAGCGGGGTCTCGTTCTTCCGCATCGGCGTGACCATCGCCTGCCTGATCGCGATCTACGCGCTGTGTCTGCGCGACCTCGTCAACCGGCAGCGCAACGAGGAGGGGGCGTAACCGATGGCCCTCTCCGGAACGCTGAAGGACTTCGGCATCGCCGACATCCTCCAGTTGATCGGCCACCAGACGAAGACCGGGCGGCTGACGCTCAAGACCGGCGTCGAGGAAGTGGAGGTCTTCTTCATCGACGGCAACGTCGTGTTCGCGAGCGAAAAGCAGCGTAATTCCAAGAACTTGCTCGGCAATCTCCTGCTGCGCGCGGAGCTCTTGAGCAAGGAGCAGCTCGACGAGGCGCTCTCGGTCCAGCAGCGGACGCTGAAGCGGCTCGGCGACATCCTCGTCGAAGGCGGGCAGGTCACGCAGTCGCAGCTGGCGCAGATGATGCGCCTGCAGACGACCGAGACCCTGTACAAGCTCTTCTCGTGGAAGAACGGGTCGTACGAGTTCTCGCAAGAGGACGTCGACCCCGCCAAGAGCACGTTCGACCCGATCCGCGCCGAGAGCGTCCTGCTCGAGGGCTTCCGGCGGATGGACGAGTGGCCGGCGGTCCGCAAGAAAGTGCCCTGGAACGACGCGACGTTCGAGAGCCTGAAGGACCTCGACACGCGCGACCTCCCGTCGATCGACGACGGCGGCGTGGGGCTCGACGGCGGCGACGAAGGCAAGCCCACCGAGCGCCACAAGCTCATCTACAAGCTCGCCGTCGGCGGGAAGGACGTGCAGATGATCGTCGACGCGAGCCGGGTCGGCGAGTTCGAGGCGCTGAAGGCGATCCACGACCTGATCGAGTGGGGGTTCCTCAAGGCCGTGCCGCCGCCGCGCGGAGCGAAAGCGCTCGCCCAGGGGCTGCGCAAGGGCGGAAAGTCGCTGGCGAGGACCGGAGCGCTCGTCCGCATGGCGCTGACCCTGATGTTCTTCGTCGCCACGCTGTACGTGGTCAAGTTCGTCGCGCCGCAGCTCGGGTCCTCTCGCGCGGAGAACCCGGCCCGCCGCGGCGCGGTCGCCCGGCTGATGTCGCACGACCAGCTCGTCCGTCTCGAGGGCGCCCTCGAGCTCTACCGGACCGAGCACGGCGAGTACCCGCAGACGCTGCGGGCGCTGGTCGAGAGCGAGCTCGTCAGCGACCACGACCTGCGGTACCCGTATCGCGAGCAGTACTACTACCGGCGTTCGCAGCAGGGGTTTGTGCTGCTGCCGCCGCTGGATTGAGAGGCTTCGGCGGGAGCACCAGCGCCACGGACCATGCGAATCCAGCACCATGATGATGGAGGCCGGCCCTGAACGGCCGGCCTAGAGAAGAAAAAGCCCCCCTGCGGGGGGCTACGGTCGGAATCGGTCCGACCGATCCAGCCCCCGAAGGGGGCTTTAGTTTTTCTAGGCCGGGGCTTCAGCCCCGGCCTCCTGAGAGAACCGACCTGAAAGGACCTTGAAAGCGACCTGCGTCGAGAACCGGCGCGCCTGTCTTGTGAATGTGCGTAGAGGTGTTAGATCATTTGTGAGACCCGATTCCGGGTCGAGGGGTTGATGGCAGAACCAAGTGCGCGGCTGGAGCTGCTGGACAACGATGGTGCACGGACGCTCGCCGGCGGGCGGAGCGAAAACCTCAAGCTGATCGAGCAGCGCTTCGGGGTTCACATCGGACAGCGTGGGAACGTCTTTCTCATCTCGGGTGAGCCCGACAAGGTCGAGCTCGCCGAGAAGCTCTTGGGGCAGCTGAACCAGCTCATTCAGCGGAAGTACCCGCTGGGGCTCGAAGACGTCGAGCAGGCGAGCAAGGTGCTGCTGGCCGATCCCGCGGCGGATCTCAAGGACATCTTCCTCGACACCGTCTACGTCACGAACCGCAACCGGCCGGTGACGCCGAAGGGGTTCAACCAGAAGGCGTACATCGACGCCATCCGCAAGCACGACATCGTCTTCGGCATCGGCCCAGCGGGTACGGGAAAGACCTACCTGGCGATGGCGATGGCCGTCGCCGCGCTCGTCGAACGGCGGGTGAAGCGGATCGTCCTCTGCCGGCCGGCGGTCGAGGCCGGTGAAAAGCTCGGCTTCCTCCCCGGCGATCTGGCCGAGAAGGTCAGTCCGTATTTGCGCCCTCTTTACGATGCTTTACACGATCTGATGGACATGGATCGGGCGCAGGAGCTGATCGAGCGCGGGACGGTCGAGGTGGCTCCGCTAGCGTTCATGCGCGGGCGGACCTTGAACGACGCCTTCGTCATCCTCGACGAAGCGCAGAACACGACGACCGAGCAGATGAAGATGTTCCTGACGCGGCTCGGCTTCGGCTCCAAGGCGGTGATCACCGGCGATGCGACCCAGATCGACCTGCCGACCGGCAAGACGTCAGGCATGAACGAGGCGCGCGCGATCCTCAAGGATGTCGAGGGCATCCGTTTCTGCGAGTTCACCGATCGTGACGTGGTGCGCCATCCCCTGGTGCAGGAAGTGGTGCGGGCTTACGAGCTCGCGGCTAGCAAGAAGCCATGATGTGGATCGGTGTCGATTCCAGAGCGATCGTGCTCTGTCGCGCACGTGGTCGATCCGGCGCCTCCGCCGCCTTCACAAGGGGGGAGATCGCTCTCCCCTCGACCCCCCAACTTCTCGCGCGCGACTCCCCATGATCATCCCCTTCATAGCCATGCTGGCGTCGCTTCACGGCTCGCTCAATTTCGTCGACGACGACTACCCGAAGGCGCTGGCGATGGCGCGGGCGCAGCACAAGCCCCTCTTCGTCGACTTCTGGGCCACCTGGTGCCACTCGTGCCTTTCGATGCAACGGTACGTGCTCGCGGATCCGGCGCTGAAGCCGCTCGCCGTCGAGGTGGTCTGGGCGTCGATCGAGACCGAGACGGAGAAGAACAAGCCGGTGGTCGAGATGTACCCGCTCGACGGGTGGCCGACTTTCCTGTTGATCGACCCCGACGGCGAGAAGGTCCTCGGGCGATTCATCGGGAGCGGGAGCGTCCACGACATCCGCCAATTCGTACAAAATGGCGTGAGGGACTACCGGGGGAAGACGGACCCCGCGGCGGCCGCGCAGCGGGACGGCGACCAGGCGCGGATCCGCGGCGACATCAAGGCCGCCGCCGACGCCTACGCGAAGTCGATCGCGCTTTCGAAGCCGAACGATCCCGCGCGGCCCGAGCGCCTGACGCTGTACGTCCTCGCGCTGCGCCGGCTGAGGACGCCGGAAGCGACGAAGAAATGCGTCGAGACCGGTCTGCATGAGATCCGGAATACGGGCGACAGCGTGCCCGCCGCGGACTTCGCCGCCTACGTGAACGAGTGCGCCGACGGGCTGCCGAAGGACGATTCCGACGCGCAGAAGCTGCACGCGGTGGCGATCGACCGGATCCGCGAGATCCTCGCGAAGAAGGACGCCCCGCTCGCCGCCGACGACCGCAGCGACGCCCTGGCGAACCTCTCCGAGATGCTCGACGAGTCGCATCGCCATCCGGAAGCGGTCAAGGCGATGGAGGAGCGCGCGCAGATCCTCGAGCAGGCCGCGGCGGCCGCCCCCGACGCGACGACGGCGTCGACGTTCGACCCGCATCGCACCGACACCTACCTGTACCTGAAGCAGCCGGACAAGGCGGAGA
>JAIVGS010000163.1 GCA_020201435.1 Myxococcales bacterium | reverse complement strand
CTTGCCGCGAGCGTACGACTCCGGAAAGCCGGACGGGATCGACGCGATGCGCAGGTCCGGCCCGAGATCGACGACGCGGACGTTGCGCGCGCCGAGAGCCCGGACGAACTCGCGCGATTCGCCGGCCGGAAGATCGAGCACCGCCGCGCCGTCGCGGCCGACCACCTGCTCGATGTGATCGGCAGTCGTCCGGTGCACGACGAGCCCGACGTCCGCGCCGGCGAGCTTCGCCAACGCCGAAGAGACCGGCGTGGTGCCGACGATCGCGAGCTTCATGCGCTACTTGACGGCCTTCACCCTCGGCCGCTTTTCCTCTTCCTTGACCATCTCCACCGGTACGCCGGCCGGCTGATTCGGCCGCACCACGCCGAACTTCTCGTACAATTTCGACTCCACGTCGGCCAGCATCTCCGGGTGCAGCTTGAGGAAATCACGAGCGTTTTCGCGTCCTTGCCCGATCCGCTCGCCGCCGTAGCTGAACCAGGCGCCGCTCTTTTCGACGATGTTGTTCTCCACGGCCAGGTCGAGCAGGTCGCCCTCGCGGCTGATGCCCTGCCCGTAGAGGATGTCGAATTCGACCTCGCGGAACGGCGGCGCGACCTTGTTCTTCACCACCTTCACCCGCGTCCGGTTGCCGATCACGGTCTCGCCGTCCTTGATCGCGCCGACCCGGCGGATGTCGAGCCGCTGCGAGGCGTAGAATTTCAGAGCGTTGCCGCCGGTGGTCGTCTCCGGGTTGCCGAACATCACGCCGATCTTCATGCGGATCTGGTTGATGAAGATGACCGTGGTCTGCGACTTGGAGATCGTCGCGGTCAGCTTGCGCAGCGCCTGCGACATGAGCCGCGCCTGGAGGCCCATGTGCGCGTCGCCCATCTCGCCCTCGAGCTCGGCGCGCGGAACCAGCGCGGCGACGGAATCGATGATGATCACGTCGACCGCGCCGGAGCGGACCAGCATCTCGCAGATCTCCAGCGCCTGCTCGCCGGTATCGGGCTGGGAAATGAGCAGGTCTTCGGTGCGCACGCCGAGCTTGCGCGCGTAGCCGACGTCGAGCGCGTGCTCGGCATCGATGAACGCCGCGACCCCGCCGGCCTTCTGCGCTTCGGCCACGACATGCAGCGTGAGCGTGGTCTTGCCCGACGATTCCGGCCCGTAGATCTCGATCACCCGGCCGCGCGGGATGCCGCCGACGCCGAGCGCCAGGTCGAGCGAGACCGACCCGGTGGAGATGGCCGCGATGTCCTGCACCAGCGGCTCATCGACGCCGAGGCGCATGACGGCGCCCTTGCCGAACTGCTTCTCGATGGCCGAGACAGCCAGCTCGATCGCCTTTTCCTTGTCCGCGTTCGCCACTCGTCCCTCCTCTGGGATCACTGTACGCTTGTACAGAAGTGTTTTCGAAGAAGCAAGGTACAAGAGGGGTCTGACATGCTGCTCTTCGCGCTCCTCGTCGGCTGGCAGGCCCACGTCCACTTCACGCACGATCCGCCAAGAAAATCAGGAGGTTCCGACGGCGAAATCCACGTGTCGGGGTCCAAAGTGCGCCTCGAGGAACCGACCCCGGGCGGCACGACGGTGGTGATCTTCGACGGCCGAAAGCTGCGGCTTCTCTTCCCCGATCAGAAACAGTTCGTCGAGCTGCCGAAAGATGAGGCCCCGCTCGCGACCGTTCCGCCGCTTTCGCTCGCCGGCATGCATCCGGCGGGGAACGAAGTCATCGACGGCCACCCCTGCACGATCTACCAGCGCACGGTCGAAACCAAAGCCGGCCGCACCTACCAGCGCCTCTGGACGGTGAGGGAACGGAAAAGGAAAGGGAACGTTGATGACGAAGGAAAGGATCATGGAGCCCGATTTTCGGAAGCGGACCCTCGTCCTGTGCGTTCACTTTCCTTTTCCGTTCCTTGTCCGACAGACCTACTTCGTAATCCTGAGCAACTCGACGTCGAACACCAGCGTCGCCCCGCCCGGAATCGTCGGCGGATGTCCGTGGTCGCCGTACGCGATGTCGGAGGGGCACACCAGGCGCGCCTTCTCGCCGACCTTCATCTTCTGCACGCCCTCGGTCCAGCACTTGATCACCTGGTTCAACCCGAACTCCGCCGGCTGGTTGCGCTTGTACGAGGAGTCGAAGACCGTCCCGTTGGTCAGCTTGCCCTCGTAGTTCACCTTGACCTTGTCGGTCGCCTGCGGGCTCGGCCCGTCGCCGGGCTTGAGCGTCTTGTAGACGAGGCCGTCGGGCAGCTTCTGCGCCCCCGGCTCCTTGTCCGCGATCCCCTGCTCGACGATCTTGAGTTCGTCCGGCTTGAGCGAGAGGGGTCCGAGGTTGCGGCTGCCGACGACGTAGCCGATCGCGTAGAGCGATTTCTGGTCTTCGGTCTTGAGATCGGACGCAGCAAGAAGAACGCAGAGGACGATGAGCATGGCCCGTCGCTGTAGCAGAAAACCCGCTACTTCTCCACCGCCTGCGTCACCGCGATCAGCAGCGTCCCCTGCTTGGGGTCCTGGGGATCGACCCGCAGGCCGCCGACGAGGATCGTCCCGCCCCGCGCGATCGAATAGTCGGTGTGCAGCTTGCGCGTGTGGGCCGGATGCTCGCCGAGCAGCTCGAGATGCACCTTGATCATCCCGTCGGCGCCGAGGTCGCGGGGGATGATCTGCAGGCTCCGGCTCCCGGGTAGCTCCATCTCCGCCGGCGCCTTCCAGTCGAGGTCGAAGCTCTGTTCCTTGAGCAGCTTGTAGTTGCGGAAGAGCTGCGGCAGATGCGGCGCGATCGGCGCGAGCTTCGGGTCCATCCCCGCTGCTTCCGGGCCGTCGTTCGACGCCGCGATCGCCCGGACCGTGATCCGCACCCGCTGCGCGGTGCCCGCGTCGGCCTGCGCCAACAGAAGCGCCGCGACCAGAACGATCACTCGCGGTCCTCCGACATCCAGATCATCGTCGTCTGGTTCGGAAGCTGCAACACCGCGCCGTCGTGGGTGCCGAAGTCGACCTCGTCGACCTGCGTCGTGGGCGCGCTTGCCTGGGCCAGCAAGGTCGGCTGCGGCTTCGTCGCCGGCGGAACGAAGAGCACCGCCAGCGCCATGCACGCGGCGACCGCGAGCCCGCCCGCAGCGGCGAAAGCCCCGCGATGCGCGCGCCACAGCTCGCTACCCCAAACGACCACCGGCGCGCGGCCTTTGTCGGCCGCCACGCGAGCCATCACCCGGTCTGAAAAACCATTGAAATCCGCAGTCTTGCTTGCATAGAGCTCGCGCAGCGCGGTGCCCTGCGCGGCGATCAGCGCCTGCCGATCGCGGCAGGACCCGCAGCCGTTCACGTGCTCCTCGACCCACTCGCGATCGTCGTCGGGAAGCGCCTCGTCGAGCATGGGTCCGAGGAGCGGAACCACCTCTTCACACCTCTTCATCGCCGCCCCCCTCTCCAATGCTCCGGCCCGTCGCCTTCGCCCTCCGGTGCATCCTCGCCCAGATACTCGCGCAGCTTGTTCTGCATCTTGAGCCGCGCATGGAAGAGCCGGCTCATCACGGTCCCCTTGCGGATGCCCAGCACCTTCGCCAGCTCTTCGTAGCTCATTCCTTCCAATTCGCGCAAAAGCAGGATTGCCCGGTGGTTCTCGGAGAGACCCTGGAGCGCCTCCTCGAGCTTGCCCCGCAGCTCCTCGTTCAGGGCCGACCGCTGCGGTCCCGCCAGCGCGGCCGAGGGCGGATCCATCGCCGCCTCGATCTCGGCCTCGTCGCCCTCTTCGGCGTCGACCCGGGTCACCCGTCCCTTCTTCCGCTGCGCGTCGAGGCAGAGGTTGGTCGCGATCCGGTACGTCCAGGTGAAGAACGACGAATCGCCCTTGAACGACGGCAGGTACCGGTGGACCCTGACGAATGTCTCCTGTGCGATGTCCATGGCGTCGTCCGGGTCCTTCATCATGCCGAGCGCGAGCTGGTAGACCCGCCGCTGGTACCGTTCCACGAGTTGCCGGAAGGCGTTCTGATCGCCCTTCTGCGCCGCGCGGACCAGCGTACGGTCCTCGACCTCATTCATTCGGACGTCTCGCAGAGGGCCAAATTCACGCCGGATCTCAAGGGTGGGACAACGTACCAAAAAGGAACGATCGGGAAAGCAGGCGCTCGGCGGGAATCCTCGAAAGCCCAACCTTGTCTAGACTGTGGTGCGTTGCGGCGCCATCGCGGATAGAAGGACACTTTTCCGGCATGCAGCTCGAGCACGACATCCAGACCCTCGGCGGCCTTTCGCCGGACACGCCCCCGTCCCCGCGGCAGCGGCTGGCGGAGCAGGGGGAGCGGGCGGTCAGGGAGATCGCGGCGCTGCTCGCTCGCGCACGCAGCCGGGCGCGGATGCTCCAGGTCCTGCGGGCGGCGTATCTCATGATCGCCGGGCTGTCGGCGGCGGTGCTGGCCGGTGCGCTTCTCGCGAGCGTGAACGGCACGCTCGCCGCGCGGATCCTGACCGCGGTCCTCGCGCTCGCGTCGGGGGCAGCGGTCGTCGTCTTTTCGCTCAGATCGCGGCTCAAGACCGATCCGCCCCGGCTGGCGCGGCTTCTGGGCGGTCCCTCCGAGCTGCTCTCGAGCGTCGAGCTCGCCGCCGACCCGCCCCGGGGCGCCTCCACCGAATTGCTCGCCCTGCTGCACGCGCGTGCAGCCGAATCGGCGCGCAGGATCGACGTCACCCGGTCGCTGCCGCTGTCGTGGCTGCGCTGGCCGGCCCTGGCGCTGGTCGCGAGCGCCGTCCTGTGGCTCGCGCTGGCGCTGATCGCGCCGCGGCATGTGACCCAGGGTGTGCTGCGGCTATGGCGCGGAGACAACGGCGCCCCGCCGGTCGAGCTGTCGCCGATCGCGGGGGACCTCTCGGTCACCTATCTCTACCCGTCGTACACCGGACTACCCCCTCGCACCGAGGAAGGCACGGCCGGTGACCTGCACGCGCCTCGCGGGACCGAAGTGCGCATCGCGGCCCGCGCCGACCGGGACCTCGCACAGGCGTTCGCGGTCGTGAACGGCGCGGTGGTGAAGCTCGACACACAGGGGCAGGGCCATCGCCAGCTCTCGGGAACGTTTACGTTGACCCAGGCGGGCGAGTGGAGCCTGCGCTTCGCCGACGCGCGCGGGCGAACGGTCGCGCAGGGTCCGTCGCGGCCGATCGAGATCGTCGCCGACGCGGCGCCGCAGGTCACGATCGACGAGCCGAAGAAGCCCGTGCTGGAGGTCGATCCTCAGGGCCAGGTCCCGATCGCCTGGTCGGCGACCGACGACTACGGGCTGCAGCAGGTCTGGCTCGTCTTCCAGAAGGCCGGCTCGAAGGAAGAGCGCATCGCGCTGGTGACGCCGGCGGTCCCGGCCAAGCGCCTGCGCGGGGCGTACACCTGGGAGATCGCGCCGCTCAAGCTGCGGGCCGGCGACAAGGTCAGCTATCACCTCGAGGCCAAGGACAACGACGCGGTCGACGGCGCGCAGAAGGGCGTCTCGGCGACGCAGGCGATCAAGGTCTTTTCCGCGGCCGAGCACAGCCGCGAGGCGCTGATCCGCGTGCAGGCGTTGTGGGAGCGCCTGGTGGCGCTGCTCGCCGATCGGCTGGAGGAAAAGCCGGCGCCCGCCGAAGGCGACGCCGCCTCGCAGTGGTACACGGCGACTTCGCAAAAGGACAAGGACGGCCTCGCGCTCTCCCGTGAGATGGTCGGGGTCTGCACCGAGCTGCTCAAGGACAAGCTGGCCCCCAAGGCGCTGGCCCGGGCGCTGCGATACGCCTCGGCCTCGCTCGGCCCGGCGATCCAGCGGACCAGCATCGCGCGTGCACCGCTCGCCCGGGGCGCGAACGGCCACGACGGGTCGGTGCGCAACTACGGCGTCGCTTTGGCCAATGAAATCAAGGAGGAAGAGAAGGACGTCCTGTACCTCGAGGATCTGCTCGACCGCGCCCGCCTCGACGCGATGCAGGAGCTCGGCAAGGAGCTGGCGGCTTCCCGTCGCGAGCTCGCGCGGCTCGCCGAGAAGCTGCGCAAGGCTCCCGATGAGGAGACGAAAAAAGAGCTCCTCGCGGAGGTCGAACGGCTCCGCGAGCGGATGAACGACCTCTGGCAGCGGATGGCCGAGACGGCGAAAGGGATTCAGGACGAGCACCTGAATCGAGAGGCCGCCGAGTCGATCGAGAGAGAACAAGACCTGTTTAGCAAACTCGCCGACCTGCAGAAAAAGCTCCAGCGGGGCGATGTCGATGCGGCGCTCAAGGAACTAGACCACCTCAGTCAAGAGCTCGAACGGGTCGAAAAGGAGCTGCAGTCGAAAGCGGGGCGGCAGCAGTCGGGCCAGTATGCGCAGGAAGCGCGGCAGCTCCGCGAGGCCGCGTCCAAGCTCAAGGAATTACAGGAGAAAGAGCAGGCGCTCGAGAAGCAGACCGCGGGGCTGCGGCGCGAGATGCGCGCGCAGGCGCAGAAGAAGTTCGACCAGAAAGGCGGCAAGAAGCTGGCCGACAAGCTCCGCGAGAAGGCGCAGGAGGCGCGCAAGGCGATCTCGCAGATCGATCCGA